>CAVBYE010000208.1:0-3645 GCA_963599285.1 Bacteroidaceae bacterium
GGTCAAGGTGGCTTCGGCGGTCAAGGTGGCTTCGGTGGTCAAGGTGGCTTCGGCGGTCAAGGTGGCTTCGACAACGATGCAAAATTTGATGATTCGCAAGAAGACGACAACAATCGTTAATATGCAATAAAAAAAGCCTCGCAGTTGCGAGGCTTTTTTTATGGTTGATCAGGCATTTGGCACAGCTCTAAATGGCTATATTCAGGTAGTTGACAGACAACGACCAGCGCTTTAATCACTTCAACTTTCTTTTCACCAGCTGATTTTGCATGAGCGGGTACACAGACAGTCATGGTCAGTAAACATGCGATGAAGACTCGGTACATCAGAGTACTCCAGAGACTAGGTCAACTTTTAAAGTAATGGAATTGATCAAAGAAAGCCAATCGGGCAAAATTTAGATACAAAAAAGCCAGTCCTGAGACTGGCGTCGTGATCCGTGCTTTTAAGACGGATTGTTTTTGCGATCCAAACGTGGATTTTTAATTTCTACATACGCATTATTGCGAATCTCACGCATCCATGTATCTGCTTCAGTTTCAAATTGACGTTCAGCTAAAATCTGACGTGCGATACGCTGTTGGTATTCTTGAGTCATATCATGCTGACGTGTTTCCACCACTTGCAAAATATGCCAACCAAATTGGCTTTCAAAAGGTGCACTGACTTTACCGGCTGGTGTGGCTTTCATTTTTTCTTCAAATTCAGGCACCATCATGCCCAAATTGACCCAACCCAAGCTACCGCCATCGCGTGCTGAACCGGGGTCATTAGAGAAGGTGGCTGCGAGGGTGGCAAAGTCTTCACCGCCTTGTATACGGCTATGCAAATGTTGGATCATTTGTTTGGCTGCATCAGCATTTACCACTTCTGAGGTCTTAATCAGAATGTGGCGGGTATGATACTGCGGTACAATCACCTTTTGTTCAGATGCTTTGCGATCGAGCACTTTGACAATGTGGATCCCTTCATTTGAAGGTACCAATTCAGAGGTTTGGCCATTGTTCAATGCGGCAATACGCGCTGCAAGTTCAGCGGGCAGTGAAGACAAAGCACGGAAGCCCATATCATTGCCTTCAACTTGGGTACCATTTTGGCTAAATTGCTTGGCAATCGCTTGAATATCATTGCGATGGTCTAGCTCGGCTTTGACTTGATTCGCCACACTTTCTGCATTATTGCCCGAGATACGTGCATGTAAAACGTGTAATTGCGTACCCAAAGCGGTTTGACCTTGTGGTGTCTTCAAGAAGTTATCGACATCTTGGTCACTAATTTTGATTCTAGATTGAATCTGTTGTTGGCGCACACGCTCAAGTGCTAAATCTGCGGCCACATTACGACGTAAAGCTGCGTAACTGCCTGTTTGCTGGCCATCGAGGCTCTGCTGGAAGCTGGCCAAACTTTTAAAGCCACGTTGCTTGGCAATGCTCAGCATCGCTTCATTTAAGCTATTTTCGTCATTTGGCACATTAAAACGTTTGACTTGCTCAAGCTGCGCTTGGCGGTTAATCAGTTGCTCTAAAACTTGCTGAGCAAAATAAGGCTGCGGCGGCAGTTCACGTTTTTGTGCTTTATATTGTTGTTCAGCCTGTGCCATCGCTTGATTGAGATCACTGGCTAAAATGACACTGCTATCGACTACGGCAACAATTTCATTATTACTTTGCGCAAAAGTAGGCAAGCTCATTGACATCAATACAGTCAACGTTGTTGCTTTTATTAAATGTTTAAACTGTTTCGTTTTCATTAACGTTGTGTCCACGATTGATGAGTTTTATCAAACCCTAAGATACGGTTTTGCATTAAAGATACAAGTTTATTATTGAAACTGCCTAGGCCTTTTAAGCTAAATTCGGCCATAATGGCACGGTTGGCTTTGGCATCTGGTGCATTGACATCGTCTAAGTCATTGTAATATGAACGGCCATAGACAGACATGCCCCAGCAGCATGATTCATAGTTCAGACCCAATAAATATTCACGACCGACATTGTTGTCAATGTCATATTGGGCATGACCCAAAACACGCCATTTATCCGAGATCGGTTGGATAAATGAAGCCACCACTTGGTCATAGCTTTCTTGACGATTTTGTAAATCTTGGCGGTAGTAATAGCCTAAGTTAAACAGTTGACCTTGATCTGTGGTGTACAACATTTGTAAATCACGCTGTGCATTTTGGCCACTCGACATCCATGCGCTGTTGGCACTAATGAGCACATGATCAGAAACTTGACTCGATAAACTCAGTACAGGACCGGTACGGTTTTCAGTGTCAAACTCATCACTCTTATTATTTAAAGTGACACGGCGGTCTTCAAAGAAGAAACTTTGTCCAACACTGGCCTTTAAACGCTCTAAGCCCACGTTATCGAAGATACTGTAGCTTAAACCTAAAGAGGCAAAGTTATTGTCTTCTAAACGGTCATTGCCATAGAAGCGACGTGGACTAAACAGTTGATCATAACCAATAGAGGCATTGACTGAGTCAAAGTTTGGATAGTCGGTCTGCTCTTTATAAGGGGCATAAGCATAGAACACACGTGGTGTGAGGGTTCTTAAATATTTACCTTCTTTTTCAAAGGTTAAACCTGCATCCAAGCTAAACTCTGGTACCACGACCGAATGATTTTCACTTGAAGACTGAATTTGATTATTGCTGTCTTTGGTGTATTGGTCGTAGAAGGTATTGACGTTACGTACCGAAAGTTCAGGAATCACAAATGACCACGGGTTACGGAAGTTATAACGCACGGCAAGATCATTATAAATTCGCGTACCACTTGGTGCTGCTGCACGCTGGCTTAAGTCTTTAATATCTTTTTCAAAGTAAGCAGTGTCGTTATTAAACTCGTATTGCAATCCTTGTGGATTACCGCCTTTATAATTAATTAACAACTGTGGTAGGCGGGTATAAGGACGATCTTCATAAGCAATGCTGTTGTCGAGAGTTTGGAAATCTTCAACTTTCAACTGCGCTTTTAAGCCCGGAATACCATTACGATAATTTAACTCCCAAGCACGACGTAAGTTCAGGTCGGTCTTAGAGTTGGGGTTATTGTCTAAGTCAGTGAAGACATCTTTATCTGAGGCATAGTTATATTCAAGATTGGTCGAGAACTGGTCGTTGATTTGCCAATCATGGGTGAATTTTAAATGCTTACGTGCTTCATCATCATAGTCTTTATCTTGCGCTAAATAGCCCCCAAACAGCTCACCACCACCAAAATGTTCGGTCAGATAACGGAACTCTCCTTCGAGCATTGGACCACGGCTACCGAGATAACGTGGGGTTAAAATTGCATCGTAATTGGGTGCAAGGTTGAAGTAAATCGGCACGGATACTTCAGGACCACCATCACTGGTATAACCAAAGCTTGGGGTCAATAAACCTGTGGTACGACGGTCATCAATGGGGAAGTTAAAATAAGGGACTGCCAGTACGGGTGTATCTTTAATATACAGCTTGGTACCACGGGTTTCCCCGCGACCGGTATCACGATTAAGGGCAATTTCGTCGGCCTGAATTTTCCAGGTTGGCTTTTCTTGCGGAGGACAAGTACTGTAGGTGGCATTGTTGAGTACCACAACGTTGTCTGAAGTTTTGGCAATTTTTTCCGCATAGCCATAGGCATGCTGCTG
>CAVBYE010000209.1:0-3592 GCA_963599285.1 Bacteroidaceae bacterium
GCCTACACCACTGGTGGCATTGATCGGAGTCATTTGTTTTATTGCTTTTTTATCTGAAGGCGCGGCAATGGATTGGAGTGGGATTTATCTCAATCGCACGTTTGGCATCGATGCGGCCTATACAGGACTTGCGTATAGCTGTTTTGCAGTAAGCATGACACTCGGACGTTTCGCTGGTGCAAGGATTCAACAATTTTGGGGTGAGCATAACACCATTTTGTTGAGCGCTTTAGGTGCTGGAATAGGGTTGGCGACAGTCGTGCTTGCCCCGCATTGGTGGGTCGTGCTATTCGGCTATGGGATTGTCGGTTTGGGCTGCGCCAATATCGTTCCGATCATGTTCTCACGTGTTGGACGACAAACACAAATGCCTCAGGCAGTAGCACTTTCGTATGTTTCAAGCTTTGCGTATACCGGTGCATTGCTTGGGCCTGCATTAGTGGGGTTAGGCAGTGAAATGTTTGGCCTGAATGTGGTCTTTATCATGATTGCATTGGCTTTAAGCTCAATTGCAATCCTGAATCGATTCACCTGCTTGCCTATGCGCCGTGTACATTAAGCATGGGTTGTGCCTCTGCCGCCAAATCTGCCAAGAAAGCACTTCGCCAATATTGAATATCCTGCTGCCGAATACCTTGAATCAAGGCCTGATAACGCCACAGTCGCTCACCTAATGGCATATGCAAAGCCTGATGGAGCGCTTGTTTTAAGCTGTCATGATCGAGCGGGTTGACAATGATGGCCTCAGGCATTTGTTCTGCGGCACCCGCATATTGCGATAGAATCAGTACTCCGGGCTGCTCCGGGTTTTGTGCAGCAATGTATTCTTTAGCCACTAAATTCATGCCATCTCGCAGTGAATCAACCCAGCAGATTTGACTTTGGCGATACAGCTGCATGAGCTCATGATGTGGAAGGGTCTGGTGAGTTAAATAAATGGGTTGCCATGCTTGAGTTTTAAAGTCTTGATTGAGCTGAGCAATATTTTGCTTCACTTCTGTATAGAGTTGCTGATAAATCGGCACCTCCATCCGGCATGGGCAGGCAACTTGCAATGCAGCAAAACAACCTTGTAGCGGTGTATCCTGCAATGCGCCACGAATTGCATTGAGCCGCTCGCGAATACCTTTAGAATAGTCCACACGCTCTGCAGAAATGAGCCAAGGAAGATCTCTAGACGGCGCAGGCTGAAAATAGTGTTCAATGTTGATATCCTCCTGCATCGCTAACTGTTGAATACTGTCAGGATCAACCCCAATTGGATAGTGTGCAATACGAACACGGCGCTGCCCAACCTGCACGCTATTTAACTGTATCTCGATATGGCACATGGCTTGATACACCGCCTGACATGCACGTTGATCGGCCTGCGTTTGTAGACCAATCACATCATAAGCAAGCAGATCCTGTAAAAGCGGTTTGGCGACCCCTAGTTGCTGCCAATGTTCAAGATCTGCAAAAGGAATATGCAAAAAGAAACCGATACGATTGTTTAAGCCCAGTTCACGGCAATATTTAGCCACGCTGAAAAAATGATAATCATGAATCCAGATCAGATCCTCAGGTTGAGCCACGCGTGCAATCTGCTCAGCGAAACGCCGGTTGACCTGCTGATAGCACTGATACTGGCTTGCGTCCTCTTGTATGAGATCGGCTCGACTATGCAACATCGGCCATAAGGTATTATTGGCAAAACCTGAATAATACGCATTGAATTCGTGTTGAGTGAATGATGTCGTGACGTAACGGACATTTTCATGGGCTTGCAGCTTGAATTGAGCATCTATTGGCGCCGTTATTTCACCATTCCAACCCATCCATATCCCACCTTGCACTTTGAGTGCATCACGTAAGGCAATTGCCAGACCACCCGCTTGGGGCTGATCAGGCCGACCGACTCGATTAGAGACCATAATCAGTTGACTCATAACTTTTCCTTCTGTTGTTGTAACAGCATCGCGAGTTCTGCTAAGAAATAGGCACACGCTTGAATATTTGCACATTGAAAGCGCGCTTGTGTGGGCGAGTCGCCGATTTTAATACTCACCCCCCCATATTGATTGACCACTTCAAAGCCATCCTCATCTGTCACATCATCGCCTATAAATATTGGAATATGCTGTTGAAGTCCAAGATGCTCATGCACATCGCGAATGGCTGTTCCTTTATCTGCACCAATGGGTGCAACTTCCCAAACACAGTGACCTAATTTCAACTGAAAGTTTGGGTGTTTTTTCACAATATGACGCGCAATCCGTTCAGCCTGTGCTGCATATGCTGGGCATTCACGGTGGTGTAAGGCGATCGAATACGTTTTTTGTTCCACCCTTAATGGTAAATGTTGGGTCAGTGTAATGAGCTCTTGTTGCATGCGATGTAATTGTGCGGGATCAATGCGCGGCAAGAGGATTTGTTGACCAAAATCTATTTCTAGACCATGACTCGCGGCAATAGGCACATTTAAGGGCACTAAACGCCGTGCAGCTTGGAGGTCACGCCCAGTAACGATGATGACAGGAAGATTGAGTTTCATTAAGGCCTGTAAGCTCGCTAACGTAGTGCTCGGAATAAAGCTGTTTTCAGGATCAAGCTGAAATTCAGCCAATGTGCCGTCAATATCTAGATATAACGCGTACTGATGTTTGACGTCGATCTGCTGGATGACATGCTGTACAGCAGTCCTGATATGCCGAGTTTTATACATAGCTGTTTTATCATGGGTTATTTTTATGCACTGCTTGTGTTATAGCAGTAATACCCAATTCACTTGGGGAAAATTACAAAGCACGCACAGCTCTGCTGTGCACGCTTACATCCATCTTTTTTGGGGCAATGTGCATTAAAACAGGACATTTTTGCGCAAATAATGCCTATTTAGTATGATAAAAACAAAAAAACGTAATACTAAATTGGCACAACCTTTGCATTTATACATTCAAAGATAAAGTGATCTAGGGTTCCGATACATCAATCAGTGTATGTCTGAGACCGAGAGTTCACGGCGAAAGGAAAGACCGCTCGCTACACGGAGGGATAAAAGCCCGGGAGGTAAACTGTAAAAAGCTTAAGGTAGATACACATGAGCACAACCCATTATCACGAAGATCAAGTCCTGTGGAATGAACATTTACCAGGTGGCCACCATTGGTCAGCACGTATCCAAAAAGGTGCAATTCTGCAATTAAAAGCCTTAGGGAAAAATGCCAATGTGGCGCTGTACTGCGTAAATTCAGAAGACAAACTCGAACGCTACAACATGCCAGACAGCTTAAAAGGTCAACATACGGCATTTTTAAGCAAAGGGCATCTCCTTGCATCTGATCTTGGTCGCGCGATGGTTTCCATTGTCAAAGACGACCACGGTTGGAATGATGCATTCTGCGCACCAAGTACTGCACAACAAATCGAAAAACAATTTGGCACGCAAACGTTTCAAGATGCCCGTAATGACATGTACCGAAGTGGCAAAGACTCTTTACTGCTTGAGATGACCAAATTTGGATTATCTGCAACAGACCTCAGCAGTACTTTAAATCTCTTTTCTAAAGTCCAACCGGATGACCATGGCAATCTCAGCTATGTGGTATCTGAC
>CAVBYE010000210.1:0-3583 GCA_963599285.1 Bacteroidaceae bacterium
GTACAAGCTTACAAGACGCATCAATCATGGAAGCTGCTGCACAAGTTGCACAGAATCTGGGTAATGCAGGTCTAACATTGACTGTTCCTGAAGTGAACTCAATGGGCTTAGCGATCTTTGGTGGTAACAGCCTTGAGCAAGCATTTGCACAAGACTATGACACGGTGATTGTGCTTGAAAATGACCTTTACCGTCGTTTACCTGCCGCACAAGTAGATGCTGCGCTTGCTAAAGCCAAAGATGTGATTGTGCTTGATCATTCAGAAACTGCAACAGTGAAGAAAGCGAACATCGTACTTTCTGCTGCATCGTTTGCTGAAGGTGATGGTACTGTGGTATCGCAAGAAGGCCGTGCACAACGTTTCTACCAAGTGTATGACCCAAGCTACTACAAACCTGAACTTGCGATCAAAGAATCTTGGCGCTGGTTACATGCCGTGCAAACTGGCGTGAAAGGTCAAGCCATCTCGTGGACAGTATTGGATGACGTGATTGAAGCAGTGGCAAAAAATGTTCCTGCATTACAAGCGATTCAAGACGTAGCGCCTGATGCAGGCTTCCGTGTACATGGTCTAAAAGTGGCACGTGAACCACGTCGTTACTCTGGTCGTACTGCAATGCGTGCACCGTTATCGATTCATGAGCCAAAACAACCTACGGATAAAGACTCAGCATTAACGTTCTCTATGGAAGGTTATGTGGGTAACCAAACGCCATCAGCGTTAGTGCCATTTGCATGGTCTGCAGGTTGGAACTCACCACAAGCTTGGAACAAATTCCAAGAAAATGTGGGTGGCTCATTAAAAGGCGGTGATTCTGGCGTTCGTTTATTCGACCGTTTAGCAAAACGTCCAGCGCGTAGCTTTGTTGCGCCTGCACCTGTTGTTGCTAACCCAGACAGCTTCCGTTTAGTGCCAATGCATCACATTTTTGCGTCAGGCGAATTCACGGTGAAAACACCAGCCATGGAGTCACGTATTCCTGAAGCGATGTTTGCTGTAGGTGAGCAAGATGCTGCACGCTTGAACCTTAAAGATGGTCAAAAAATCACGGTGAAAGCAGGTGAAACGGCTGTCCAGCTTCCTGTTCAAGTGATTGAATATTTACCTACAGGTTACATCGGTTACCCAGTTGGTCTTGCACCTACGGTATCTCTTGCAGAGCCTGTGTCAGTCAAGGCTGGAGTGTAATTCATGGAACAAGAATTAATGCGTCAAACGCCGCTTTGGGCTGAGAACTGGCCTATCGCGTACTCAGTGGTTCAAGCCATTGCCATTTTATTGGTGGTGGTTTTAATTGCTGCGTTGATGTCGTTTATTGAACGTCGTCTTTTAGGTCTTTGGCAAGACCGTTACGGTCCAAACCGTGTCGGTCCTGGGGGTATTTTCCAGATCGTTGCTGACATGCTCAAAATCATGTTCAAAGAAGACTGGACACCTAAATTCGTAGACAAGCTTACGTTCCGTATGGCACCAGCAGTTGCAATGGCAACTGCGGTGTTATCGTTCATGGTTATTCCTGTGACACCTTATTTAGGTGTTGCAGACATGAGCATTGGTCTATTGTTCTTTATGGCAATGGCGGGTATTGCCGTGTATGCAGTGTTATTTGGTGGTTGGTCATCAAACAACAAATACGCATTACTCGGTGGTCTACGTTCTGCAGCGCAAACCATTTCTTATGAAGTGTTCTTGGGTATTTCACTCATGGGTGTAGTGGCAATTGCTGGCTCATTCAACTTACGTGAAATCGTAGAAGCACAACAAGACGTATGGTTTGTGATTCCTCAATTCTTAGGCTTCATGATCTTTGTCGTGGCAGGTGTTGCAGTAACGCATCGTCATCCATTTGACCAACCAGAAGCAGAGCAAGAATTGGCAGAGGGTTACCACGTCGAGTACGGTGGTATGAAATGGGGTATGTTCTTCGTTGCCGAATACGTAAACGTGGTGCTGATTTCAGCATTAATCGTAACCTTATTCTTTGGCGGCTGGTTAGCTCCATTCGGTCTAGATTTCCTTCCACCATTATTCTGGTTTGTGATTAAAACAGCATTCTTTGTAATGATGTTTGTATTGGCACGTGGTTCTTTAATGCGTCCACGTTACGACCAAGTCATGAACTTCGGTTGGAAAATTTGCTTGCCATTAACGCTAGTGAACTTGCTGGTTACTGCTGCAGTTGTGTTGTGGTAAGGCGGGGAGAACAAAATGTTTAAATTTCTAGCTGGAGTTGGTTCAATTGTACGTAGCTTGTGGATGGTATTCTCACATGCAACACGTAAACGTGACACCATTATGTATCCAGAAGTACCAGCCGAAGAAATCGTACCACCGCGTTTCCGTGGTCGTATCGTATTAACGCGCGACCCAGATGGGGAAGAGCGTTGTGTGGCATGTAACTTATGTGCAGTTGCATGTCCTGTCGGTTGTATTTCACTACAAAAAGCAGAACAAGAAGATGGTCGTTGGTATCCGGAATTCTTCCGCATCAACTTCTCACGTTGTATTTTCTGCGGTATGTGTGAAGAAGCATGTCCTACGACTGCAATTCAGTTAACACCTGACTTTGAGTTAGGTGAGTATGTTCGTCAAGACCTTGTGTATGAGAAAGAAAACTTACTCATTTCAGGTCCAGGTAAATATCCTGACTACAACTTCTACCGTGTAACAGGTATGGCTGTTACAGGTAAAGACAAAGGTCAAGCACAGCGCGAAAGTAAGCCTGTTGATGTACGGAGTCTATTACCATGATGTGGCCGTTTTATTTGATGGCACTTGTGGCCATCGTCTCTACGATTCGCGTTGTAACCAACGCGAATCCGGTACATGCTTTATTAAGCTTGATCGTGTCCTTACTTGCTGTAGCAGGTATGTTTATGATTGTGGGCGCGCCATTTGCAGGTGCGCTTGAGATCATCGTCTACGCAGGTGCCATCATGGTACTGTTCGTTTTCGTGGTGATGATGCTCAACCTTGGTCAAGCAACTGTAGAACAAGAACGTAAGTGGTTAACGTCATCGGCTTGGGCATATCCTGCCTTGATGTGTTTCCTTATGGGCTTAGTGCTGGTGTGGATGCTCGGTTCTGAGTACAACGTTGCTGGTCCGTTAATGGGTGCTGAAATTGTCGGTCCTAAGGCTGTAGGTATTGCACTCTTTACCGAATACTTACTCTTGGTTGAAATTGCTGCCATGTTATTGCTTGCTGCATTAGTGGCTGCATTCCACATTGGTAAGCGTGAGCCAGGTGCAGAAGAGGATCAACAATAATGGGCAATATCCCTTTAGAACACGGTTTAATCGTGGCGTCTATTCTTTTTGCACTCGGTTTTTACGGTGTAATGGTACGACGCAACCTTCTATTTATGTTAATGAGTCTTGAAGTGATGATGAACGCAGCAGCATTGGCGTTCGTTTTGGCAGGAAGTGCATGGGCACAGCCAGATGGTCAAATCATGTTCATCTTGATCTTAACGCTTGCTGCGGCAGAGGCGTGTATCGGTCTTGCGATCGTCCTTCAGTTCTATCATCGCTTCCATCACTTGGATGTGGATGCTGCTAGTGAGATGCGCGGATGAGTTA
>CAVBYE010000211.1:0-3565 GCA_963599285.1 Bacteroidaceae bacterium
GTGAGAAGGATTTAATATCTTCTAAAGTAACTAAAATTTTTGTTAAATCATTAAGCTGATCTGCTTTCTGTAGCTCGATCAATAATGATTTGGCGAGTAAAACTAATTGAGTGGCAACAATAGAATTTAAATCTGGACTATATCCAGTGCCATGATCATAATTTAAGTTTTTATCGTTTTTTTCTATTTCTAACCTTAAACTGTCTAGAGGAACCAAAGTGCCTGTAATGCCAATTTCTTGCCGAGATTGTTGGATGTTATAAACGAGATCAAACAATTGACCAAGAATTTCTGAAATTTGACCTTTGTTAGACGCCGCATTATCTAGTTGTGTATGAACCATAGTTCTAATGAATTGAAAAAATTAACAAACTAATTTAAGCAAAAGCTTAAATCTTTTGCTAGTTTAAGCTTCAGTTTAAAACTGAATTGAAAACAAAATGAACAGCAGATTAAGTTACAATTTTGATTGCCTTAGATGATCAGTTCGTCGTAGATGTGGTTAAAAATTATTTACATTTAAGCTCGTCTTTAAGATCTGCTTCATAGTTAATCAATACAATTAAAAATTTTGTGCTGCTTCACAGCACCAAGATCAAAAAATTAAAATGCTTTAAGATGAATATGTGAAATATGTCAAATTTTTCATGACTTTGGTTGGCTTGTATGCAAGGTGCAAAAATTCTGATCAATTTTTAGAAAATATTTTGTTTCAATCGCAAAAAAAAGCTATGTTATGATGAGAAATAACTTAAACAACAATCAAATTAATATTAGACTCTACCCACTTATTCATTATTCATAAAAACTGACTTTGGATAGCAAAAAGGATTTCCATATATGTCTCAATCTAGTAAAAAAGTACTTTTACTTGCGCTATTACCCGCAATGATCCAAGTTGCAAATGCTGATATCTCAATTGGCGATAATGTTCACTTAGGTGTGAATGCGACAGTATCAGAACAAGGTATTGCAATTGGTAAAGAATCAAGTGCTGTGATTAACCACGGTGTTGCAGTTGGTGTGAAAGCTGAGGCAGGCAGTACAGCTGCGGCCTATGGCTATAATGCGAAAGCAACGAACTTCCAGGCCGTTGCGATGGGCGATAGTGCAAAAGCAACAGGTATTCGTGATACCGCAGTAGGCGCTTACTCAGAGGCTTCAGGTAATGGTAGTGCTGCATTCGGTACATTCAGTAAAGCCCTTGGTGGTAACAGTGTTGCAGTCGGTAACGATGCACAAGCCAATGGCCACTACGCAGTTGCTTTAGGTCTTGCTTCACGTGCCGAAAAAGATGCCATTGCCATGGGCCGTAATGCCAATGCAGCAGGCGAATTTTCTACAGCATTAGGTCGAGGTGCCAATGCAACTGAAAAAGACAGTCTTGCTATTGGTCGTAATGCACAAGCAACGCATGCAGGTAGCGTGGCTTTAGGTTTAGCGGCTAAAGCAGATGGTTCAACCTTAGCCAATACTGCGTACCTTGCAGATAATCCAAGCAACAATATTAAAGGTGCATCGGCGATTGGTGAGCTGAACATTGGTCAATATGTGGCGGGACAGGCTGATCAATATCGTCGTATTACTGGCCTTGCAGCAGGTGCAGAAGATACCGATGCGGTTAACGTTTCACAATTAAAAGAAGCGGTGAGTGCAAGTGGTAGTTGGAATTTGTCAACCAATGGCACCAACACTGCAAAAGTGACGCCAAATGCGACTGTGAATTTCTCGGGTGATCAAAATATCACTGTAAGTAACAATGGCACTGACGTTACAGTAGAACTGGATAAAGATTTAGATCTCTCTGATCTAGGTTCATTAACGATTGGCGGTACAGTAATCAATGCGCAAGGCTTAAGCATTGCAGGCGCAAATGGCTATAGTCCAATTACCATTCATCAAGGCAACATCAGCTTTGGAGGTAATGTCCTGACTAACGTTGGCAAAGGTGTCAATGACAGTGATGCTGTGAACTTAGGCCAATTGAATGATGCTTTAGCCAATGTCGGTGGCGGTGCAGGCAGCAGTTGGAACCTCACCACAAATGGTCAGAATTCAACAGAAGTTAAACCAAATGCAACCGTTGATTTCTCAGGTGATAGCAATATCAACGTGAGCAACACGGGCAATGGCATTAAAGTTGAACTTGACAAAAACTTAGATCTTTCTGCACAAGGTTCAGTGACTGTAGGCGATACTAAATTAGATGATTCTGGTTTAGCCGTAGGTAATATCACGATCAAAGAAGGCAATGTGAATGTTGCTGGTAATCAGATCAACAATGTAGGCACGGCAACAGAAGACCATCAAGCTGTAAACCTTGGTCAGTTGAATCAAGGCCTTGCAGGTATTGATGACAAAATCAAAAACAACGGTTGGAACATCACAGGTAAAGACCAAAATGGTCAAACTGTGACTGAAAAAGTGAAAGCAGACTCAACCGTTGAATTTGCTGCAGGTCCATCTGGCAATACTACAGTTACAACAGAAGTGACGGCAAATGGTAGTAAAGTTACGGTTGATCTAGCAGATAAAATCAAGCTGACAGAACAAGGTAGCTTAACCATTGCTGCAGGCCAAGGTAACGAAGCGATTACTGTACAGCAAGGTAATGTAAGCGTAGGCGGCAACCAAATTCATAACGTCGCTGCAGGCACGCATGCTAAAGATGCTGTGAATGTTGACCAATTGACCAGCACAGTCAACATCTTCGGTGGTGGTGCAGGCTTCAACTCGCAAACAGGTGAAATTATTGCACCGACTTACACTGTAGGTGGTGGTTCTTATCACAATGTTGGTGATGCATTAGGTGCACTTAATCAAGCTGATATTAATTTAGGTAACCAAATTACCAACTTACAATACAACTTCAATAACCGTATTGATGATGTTGAAGATCGTATGAGTGCAGGTATTGCTGCAGCAATGGCATTAGAAAATGCACCATATATTCCAGGTAAATATACCTATTCTGCAGCGACTGCTTATCACAATGGTCAAGCAGCTCTAGGTGTAACTTTACGTAAAACTGCAGATAATGGTCGTTGGTCATTAACAGGTGGTGTGGCAGCAGGTACCGAGGGTGATCCAAGTGTACGTGTCGGCGTAAGTGGCGTAATTGATTAAGTTCAACTATTGAAACGACAACACTTCATTAAGAATAGAGAGATCACCATGAATATATTGAAAAAAAGTGCATTATTCATCAGCTTGATGGCCGGTATCAGCTTCGCTCAAGCCAATGATTTACATGTTAATCCAAATTACCCAGCCAACAATACTGCTGAAGAAGTCAGCTTCCCTGAAGTGAGCAAAAGCTACCTCGACCAAGTACAGCGTTATGAAGCGTCTGATGCATTACAAATCAGCAATGGCTTAACCAAAGACCAAATTCGCCACATTTTGGGTAACCCGCACTTTTCTGAAGGCTTATTCAATGTTAAAACATGGAACTATGTTTTAGCGGTACGTCAGCCGGGCACACAGGATTACCAAATCTGTCAATTGCGCATTGATTTTGACAAACGTGATGGTGAATACTTTGCGCAAAGCCATTATTGGAAAG
>CAVBYE010000212.1:0-3529 GCA_963599285.1 Bacteroidaceae bacterium
TCATCTCGTCGGTATGGGTTGCATTATAGGGAATTATTTTCCTCACGCAAGTGCTATTTTCAATAAATTGCAATGAGTGCTGTTTTTTTACCCTAAAATAGTAAAAAAACCTATTTCATGCCTATTTAACAGGCAATTTGAATGTAAATTTTCTGTTTGTCAGTCGTTTTATCTTCTGATGAGGATGGTTTGACCTTTTGTTTTCGCTATAGCGATATATGCTGCAACCCCTGAAGCGAATATTTACCCCTACCAGATGAAAAGATTTTTCGTCTTGTAATACTCAAATCATCTTTGACTATCGTGCGATACTTAAATTCATGGATTCATCTTAGATCAGCGACATGCTGCATCACTTCGAGCACCAAAGCCTGTTTGCCTTGATAATCTTCCGCAACAAATAATAATTTGGCCCGTTTGGGCAATCGCTCTTGGATCAAAGCGAAAAGAAAGTAACGTGCAGAAAGGTCTAACTGTTGAAAGCTTTGTTCTATATATGGATAAGTCTTTCTTTTTATTTCAATCGGCGCGTATTCAAATAAAAAACGAAATACATCATCTACTTTTTGGTCTTGCCAAGACTCGGTGTCGTAATACATCCCCTGCCCTATGCACTCTTGTATGGTTTAACTGAAGATGCAATGAAATAAGAATGAGATCTATTACGCTTTAGTTCTAATATCAACACAAATGATGCTTAAAGATAAAAATACCGCAGCTCTTATGCAGAGCTTTGGCCTTTATGCCAATATCCGCCTTTAGCTGCTTTGTTTACACTGCAAGTTATTTTGATCATTTGACCCTAATGCCTCAACACTTTATTCCACGTTTTTTGCTGCTTTTATTAGGACTCCTGTTACTTGCCTTTGGTGTGGCAATTTCGATTCGTTCTGATTTAGGTACTTCTCCAATTTCGTCATTGCCCTATGTATACAGTTTCGTTTTTCCTCTTTCGGTAGGTACGCTGACCATCTTGATGCATATCATCATGATCATTGGGCAAAAAATTTTATTACAGCAGAATTTTCGTTGGACGCGCTGGCTACAATTACCCGTGGGCATCATTTTTGGCTGTGGTATTGATGCCATGTTATGGCTCACCCAAACTTGGATTCCAAGCACATATATAGTCAAAATTTTTTATTGCTTGATGAGCTGTGGCATTACTGCTGTGGGTGTATGCATGATTATTAAAGCAAATTTAGTATTTTTAGCGGGTGAAGGACTCTATCAGGCATTTTCACTGCGTTTTGGCTGGGAGTTTGGGTCTTGTAAATTATATGGTGATGTCGTGCTTGTAATTTTGGCCGTTACCAGCTCGCTTCTTCTTTTACATACCGTCGTTGGGGTGCGTGAGGGTACATTGGTTGCAGCTGTATTGGTGGGAATGCTAGTGAAGACCCTTTTACCTCGTTTGGCATTTATTCAATTTAAGTAGACTCAAACAAGATCAAGCTCCATAAGGGGCTTTTTTTAGGCATAAAAAAAGAAAGAGATCTCTCCCAAAATCTCTCTCTCGGAGTTAGATCATCAAATGCGATCCAGTGTGTCTTATTATAATTATTTTCGTTAAATTCTTTGATTCAAATGCAGAAATCTTCCTTGAAAGATGATCCTCATTTATACCCTCTGGACTGTGCAACACAGTGATCAGATGAAATCCATCCTAACGAGATTCTTTCGCAAACGCAAGTGATTGGAAAAAATTAAACCTTGTTTTTATAAGGTTTTTTTTGAATTTACTTATTAAAAATATAAATATAATGCACTAAACAGCAAAAAAGCAGGCCGAAGCCTGCTTTTTTTGATCCTATTGGATGCTTTTCATACAAAATTAGTCAACGAAGGTTACTTTAGCAATCGCTTTCTTACTTGCTTGTACGATCAAAGTGACATTTTCTTTGACTGAGAAAGACATATCTACTTCTTTCCAGTCTACTTTCACTGCACCACGACCAACAGCATCTTTGGCTTGAGCTGCATTTTTCACCAAACCTGCTTCACGCAGAATAGAGGCAATAAACATTTCGCCGCCAAATTCAGCACGTGAAATGGTCACTTCTGGGGTACCTTCTGGTAATTCACCTTCAGTAATGATGTTACCCGCACCTTTATGTGCATTGGCAGCAGCTTCCGCGCCATGGAAACGCTCGACCAATTCAAGCGCAAGAATCTTTTTCACGTCTTGTGGATTACGACCTTCAGCCACTTCTTTTAATAATTGTTGAATTTCTTCAACTGACTTGAAGCTTAAAAGGTCAAAGTAACGTTCGATCAATGAATCTGGCATTGAAAGTACTTTTTGGTACATCGCACCCGGTGCATCAAACACACCAATATAGTTACCTAAAGATTTAGACATCTTGTTCACGCCATCTAAACCTTCAAGAATTGGCACAGTGATACACACTTGTGCTTCTTGATCATAACGACCTTGTAGCGTACGACCCATAAGCAAGTTAAAGGTTTGGTCTGTACCACCAAGCTCTACATCAGCTTCTAGCGCAACTGAGTCATAACCTTGCACTAATGGATACAAGAATTCATGAATCGCAATTGGTTGTTGGTTGTTATAACGCTTCGTGAAGTCATCACGCTCAAGCATACGTGCAACCGTTTGCTGTGAAGCCAATTGAATTAAATCAGCCGCAGATTTTTGACCAAACCATTCTGAGTTAAACACCACTTTAGTTTTGTTTGGATCGAGAATCTTAAACACTTGCTCTTGATATGTTTTTGCGTTCTCAAGCACTTGATCTTTAGACAATGGCGGACGTGTTGCGCTTTTACCCGTTGGGTCACCGATCATCGCGGTATAGTCACCAATCAAGAAATACACGTCATGACCAAGGTCTTGGAATACTTTTAATTTGTTAATTAAAACCGTGTGACCTAAGTGCAAATCAGGTGCTGTTGGGTCAAAACCCGCTTTAATTTTTAATGGACGGTTCTGTTTTAATTTCTTCAGAAGATCTTCTTCAGAAATAATTTCATGGGTGCCTCGTTGAATGAGGGCAAGTTGTTCTTCAGCCGGCAGGAAATTTGACATCACAAAATCCAAATAGATCAGTTATACAATTTGTGCGATATACTAACACTTTTTCAGCACATTGCAGGCTTTAGAATAATCATGACAGCGATCTACATTGGGGTAATGACGGGCACAAGCATGGACGGTGTCGATATTGTTGCTGCTTCTTTTGATCCTCTGCAACTACATGCCACTTTAACTTTAGCCTTTGATCCTGACTTACGTGATGAGCTGATGGCATTGACTTTACCTGACGACAACGAAATTGATCGTATGGGCAAAGCCGATGTCGCACTGGCACAAATGATTGGTCATGGCATTAACAGATTAATTCAAGACAATAATTTAGATAAAACCAAAATTAAAGCCATTGGCTCACACGGGCAAACCATTCGCCATCGCCCTGAACACGGTTTCACTTTACAAATTGGCGATCCAAATATCATCACCGAAATCACCCACATTCCGGTGATTTCTGATTTCCGGCGTCGTGATTTA
>CAVBYE010000213.1:0-3523 GCA_963599285.1 Bacteroidaceae bacterium
GGCTGGGCTCAACCGTGGAAGAATTTTTTCAAAAACAAATTACCGCCAATGAGTAAATCCTGTAATTATTTGAGTCTCGCTGCATTAGCGTTTCTGCTTTTAGGTATCTTGCTGTAAATCTCGTCATAAGCTTGCGATACCTCAAAACTAAAATGGGCCATGTGTGTGAGCCTCATGCACTATCATGGGTATTTAGCGAAACTGGTTTTTAAATCCTTGATAAATTTTTGCGTTACTGGGCTTAAGTGATGCCATTGAGCATAGGCCACACACAATCGACGTTGGCACCAGACATCCTTTAAATCAATGATATGATAAGAAAATTGTGGTTGATATTTGACTGCGGTAATGGCGGGTACAATGGCAAGGCCTAAGCCATTTGAGACCATGTCACAGATGCCTTCAAAACTATTCATTCGAATTCTAAAGTGAAGTTGCTGTCCCAACATGGCGACCTGTTCGGTAATGTGCGTCTGTAGTGCATTGATACCTTGAAAACCAATAAATTGCTCATGCAGAATGTCGTGGACATAGACTGCTTTGCGCCCTATAAGTTGATGATCAACCGGTACGATCAAGACCAAATGATCCTTGCATAAAGGCTCCAACACCAGCATTTGTGCATCAACAGCATCTGACACAATGCCTACATCAGCCAGACCGCTACAAAGCTGTTGAATGATCTGTGTACTTGGGTGTTCTTGCACCTCAAGCTGAATATCGGGATGTTGTTTCAGCCATGGTCCCAGATAAGCAGGTAGAAATTCAGTCAATGCTGAGGTATTGGCACAGACACGTATGAGACCCCGTGTACCAACCACAAAAGCGGCAAGCTCTTGTTTGAGTATAGCGTGCTGCTGCAAAAGACGAAGCGCATGCTGTTCAAGCAACTGTCCTGCCGGAGTCAAACTGACGCCACGTGCTTGCCGCTCAAACAGTGCTACACCCACATCCTCTTCCATATGCCGCAAGCGTTGACTGACAGATGAAAGTGCCAAATTTGCTTGCAGTGCAGCGCCGGTCAGACTACCTGCCTCCCGAATGCAGATAAATAAACGCAAATCTGCAAGATCTAAGCGCATTCTTCCTCCTAGTACCTTCGTTTTTTCCGAAGGCAAACTGAATATTTCCAAATTGTGCCCGATGAGGTCACATGCTTCAATAGCATGACTTTCTTTGATGACATGGATGCAATGGAACTGTTCTATTTTTTCTTTATCTTGATTTTTCTCATCGCAGGTGTGGTCAAAGGCATCACAGGCATGGGCTTACCTACAGTGGCGATGGGACTCTTGGGTATATTGATGAGCGTACCTGAAGCTGCGGCCATGTTATTGCTACCCGCTTTGGTCACCAATCTATGGCAACTGTATACAGGTACAGCATTAAAAAAAATCTTGACGCGGCTATGGTGCATGATGCTGTGTATTGCTGTCGGGACAATTACGGCTTCGTTCTTTTTAATGACCCTCGATCCCACTTGGGCGAAATGTGGGCTCGGTCTCATCTTAGTGAGTTATGCCATATATGCCTTAATCGCACCACAATTGCAGATTCCCCGCAGTGCTGAAACTTATTTATCTCCATGGATTGGACTCTTAACGGGTATCATGACTGGAATGACGGGTGTATTTGTGGTACCTGCTGTACCTTATTTACAAGCGTTAGGCCTGAATAAAGATGAATTGATTCAAGCACTCGGTTTATCTTTTAGTGTATCCACCCTTGCACTTGCCTTAGGGCTGTATATACATGACGCCTTAAAGCCCATGCAATTATCCCTCTCTATGTTGGCGATTATTCCTGCATTGATAGGGATGTGGTACGGTGGCAAAATCCGATCAAAAATTAGCCCACAACGCTTTAAACAATGTTTTTTCGTGTTTTTACTGCTCTTAGGTCTACAATTTAGCCTGAGTGGACTGGTCTAAGTCTAGACTTTTACCGATCATTAAATGATAATAATTATCAATATCATCAAATGATCACAGCAATGAAAAATTCACTTGAACAACCGACACTTGCCTCTGAAGCGATTCGTGCTTATTTTACTTTACAGTGTTGCTGGTTAAATGATGAAGAAGTTTATCTGCTCCAAGGCTGTCCACATTGTGGTGCTGCAGCGACTTATTTAATCTATTTCACTAATCTTAAGATTCAGAAATTATTACTGAACTTTATTGCTCAATATCGCTGTGCCTTCAACCCAACATTTGATGTTTTGGACTTACCCGAATTTGAACAGCACTATAATGTGTTTTTGCAAGAGCTTGAGTATGAAGTGAATCGTTATGCCTGCCAGCATCAAGCGCTTATACGTGGTCAAGCATTTGAAGAGATTGAATCCATTTTTGATCGCAGCGCGGCTATCGCCTGCTAAGGCATTTCAAGGTCACCTTGCTGTTGGAGCGCGGTAGCAAGGTGACATGAGCACAGCTCAAGAACTAGCGGTAGACCATCCCACCATCGCTAATAATGGATTGACCTGTGATGTATTGTGCATCCTCGCTGGCCAAGAAGGCCACCAATGCTGCGACATCATCTGGTGTTTCAGCACGTCCTAAGGCAATGCCTTGGACATATTTTTGGTAGGTTTCACCAATCGATGCGCCGGTGAGCTGTGAAAAACGCTGATCAATTTCAACCCACATATCGGTTCCCACCACACCTGGGCAATAGCTATTTACGGTAATGCCTGCACTGGCATACTCTTTGGCTGCTACTTGGGTCAATGCCCGTACCGCAAATTTAGTGGCCGAGTAGACGCCCAACAAAGGAAAACCTTCATGTCCTGCAATTGAACATGCACTGATGATCGTGCCTTTGCTTTGACGCTGCTGAAATTTTTTCGCTGCGGCCTGAATTCCCCACAATACCCCACCAATATTGACCTGAGTAATACGTTCAAATTCAGCTGGCGTAACGTCAGCAATGGCTTGTACCTGTGCGATCCCTGCATTATTGATCATAATATCGAAGCCACCTAACTGTTGTTCTGCATGCTCAATGGCAGCTTCAATTGCGGTTAATTGGGTGACGTCGGCAACATAGCAGGTCACTTGAACCGGATAGATTTCTAGTTCTTTCACCAAGGCAT
The DNA here is from genome assembly GCA_963599285.1 of Bacteroidaceae bacterium. Taxonomy (GTDB): domain Bacteria; phylum Pseudomonadota; class Gammaproteobacteria; order Pseudomonadales; family Moraxellaceae; genus Acinetobacter. The sequence goes on from CAVBYE010000213.1 coordinate 3,098, forward strand.
CTAACTTGTGCTGCTGCAAATCGACGAGTGCAACATGCACACCTTCTTGTGCCAAGCGTTGTGCAATACCACGTCCTATCCCTTGTGCCGCACCAGTAATCAGCGCAACTTTTCCATGTAAACCTCTTGGCATTTTGTACCCCTCTATAGATGAATAGCACGCTGCATGGCAGCTAAAATAGATTCATGTATTGCTTCAGATAAGGTCGGATGTGGGAAAACCACATGTGCAATGGCCTCATCCGTGGCTTCGAGTGCCTTGGCAATGGCCAGGCCATGTATATGCTCCGTGACTTCATGCCCGACCAAATGTGCCCCGAGTAATTCACCACTTTGGGCATGAAAAATAGTTTTAACAAATCCTGTACTATATCCACTGGCAAGGGCCTTGCCATTGGCCTGTAATGGAAACTTACCCACTTGAAT
>CAVBYE010000214.1:0-3501 GCA_963599285.1 Bacteroidaceae bacterium
TTCCTGCTGAGGTTTTAAATTAACAGCTGCTCAGTTCGAGGCTGCAGTGCCATCCAATTGGGTGGCCTGAGCGCCGTTGAGTCGGAGATGTTGCAGCAGGTGAACAGGTGCATCTAGGTACAGAACACAGTATGATGTCGCCATTCAGCGTTGAATAACATCTCTTCTTTTTGATTCGAGGCAAATGTGGCAACTGAGCAAATACATGCACTTGTAGCAGCACAACAACAAATTCAACATGATTTATTGACTGCACTAGATGCGTTTGGTTTACCTGAACCCTTAAAAGGGGCAGTACACCATGCAGTGATGTTGGGCGGCAAGCGTGTCAGACCTGCGTTGTGTTACGCAACAGCGGCACTACAGCCCAATAGCAACTTTGCTGCTGTGCGCCGTGCAGCAGTCGCGATTGAACTGATCCATTGCTATTCGCTCGCGCATGATGATTTACCCTGTATGGACAATGACTTACTGCGTCGTGGGCAGCCCACCTGCCATGTTGCTTTTGGCGAAGATACCGCACTGTTGGCGGGCGATATTTTGCAATCAATGGCCTTTGAAATTTTAGGCAGTCGTTTGTTTGACCAAGCCCAAGCCGTTGATCAGGGCATTGTGCTTAAACAAATGCAAATTTTAGCCACCGCTTCATCTAAAATGGTCTGTGGTCAGGTTTTAGATTTGCAATCTGAAGGTCAGCGCGTTGATCAAGCCACGCTTGAAAATATTCACCGCAACAAAACCGGTGCACTGATCTCAGCTGCAGTGATGATGGCAGCGGTTACAGTATTTGAAGGTACAGATGTGGCGATTCCAAAATTGCGTGAATATGCGCAAGCGATTGGCTTAGCCTTCCAAGTTCAAGATGATATTTTGGATATTACCGCAGAAACAGCAGTGCTCGGTAAAACGGCAGGCAAAGATCAACAAGTTGAAAAATCAACTTATCCAGCGTTAATGGGTTTGGCTGCAGCACAAACCTATGCCCAAGAGTTACATGATCAAGCCTTTGCAGCCTTGGCTCATTTTGAAACAGGTGCAGAGCAGCTGCTTGAAATTTCACAGTTCTTGTTACATCGTCGTAGTTAAGGCTCAGACATCAAGCTAAAAGCAGGGTAAGCCCTGCTTTTTTTGTGTCTATTGGTACATGGTGGCATCGGGGGGGATAATTGGCTTACCAGCTTGCAGTGCGCGAAGTGCCAAAGGATTAAAATTAATTAAAAGCCGGTGTTCGGTGGGATCGATTTCATAACGCTGAATAATTTTTTGGTCACCCTCTACCGTTTCCACAACATATTCGTCAGCAATATTCATAATGCCATCTAAATTTGTGGTGGCTGAGGCTAAGTCCTGACGAAAAAGTTCATGAACATCACGAAGGTCAAACACCGCATGGTCTACATCGGGATGCTTTTGCACATAGTTTTCGATATGGCGAATAATGAGCTGGGCAAACAGAAAGTAATTCGGTTTGTGAGTAAAAGCTAAGCTCATGTGTTTCCTCCTTATTTTATGCTCATTTTTTTATTTGTATGTATAGGAATAACATAGCTGTATAAAAAATTCAGGGCAGATTGCAAAAACTCCACAAAAACGGCCCGCGATAGAAATTGCATCCCATATTGCAGCAACAGATGGCGAAATCTTCCAAATATAAGGTTTTTGTATGAGTTTGTTTGGCGATAAAATCAGCAATTTGTTTTTACTTCACTTGAGTTAAAAAGCAGCGATTTTTGAACTGATTTGAGCCATTGCAAATGCAATACATCGCAAAAAGTGCCAGCATACAGCTTCCTCTGGGAGGTAATAGAGTAAACATAAAAAATAAAAAAGTTACGAAATCTTGGCTTTATGTGCAAGTTTGTGACCAAATTGTGCTTTTTAGGGACAGGTCTATTTTATTCATTTTGGAAAAATTAATTAATTTTTAAAATTAATCTAATAAAACGATTATAGCGCTAGGCTATGCTTTTGACTGCAAAAAGTGGCCTAACTGTTTAAAAAATCATCCGAAAGACTAAGGCCGATATGCTAGCAACATATAGCTGCAATCGGGTACAATTGGCGGGATTAATTTTGTGTTTGGTGTATTTGAAGGCCAATACATACATTCTTTGTTAATAAATAGGCCTGCCAGGAGTTATCCCCGCATGAGTGCCATTACTCCATACGAATGGGCAATTATTGCCTTCGTGATCGGCGTTACGTTCCTTTGCGTCTTTATGCTCACTGTCCCATTACTCCTTGGGGGTAAGTCATGGGGCCGTGCAAAGCAAGAGCAATTTGAGTCAGGTGTTGTAGGTGCAGGCGGTGCACGTATTCGCTTGTCTGCGAAATTCTATTTAGTGGCAATCTTCTTCGTCGTATTTGACTTAGAGGCATTGTACCTCTACGCATGGTCCGTTTCGGTTCGTGAAGTAGGTTGGGTAGGTTTTGCAGCTGCTGCTGTATTTATTTTAGTTTTACTCGTTGGTTTGGTTTACGAATTCTCAACTGGTGCACTTAATTGGGCGCCGCATGACAAACGTAAAGCAGCAGGGATTAAACCTAAGATTGGTTCGCCAGATATGAATATCGCGGACATTACACGCTTTAACTCAATTGAAGAATTGGTAACTGACCCTACGGGTCAAATTCCAGCTCAATCATCTGGTCGTGTGAAAGATAAATCACCGGCTAAATCATCTGATAAGGAGTAATACGGGATGAAATATACTTTAACCCGTGCGAATCCGGATGCTGATCAATATCCACTTCAAGAGCGTATCGTTGTCGAAGATCCGCTTTTACAAGAAGAAGTGAATAAAAATGTGTTCATGACTCGTTTAGAGGATGTGGCACATACAGCAGTAAACTGGGGTCGTAAGAACTCAGTTTGGCCGTTTAACTTTGGTACATCTTGCTGCTACGTTGAGTATGCAACAACATTAACCGGCGTGCATGACTTGTCACGTTTTGGTGCCGAGGTTATTCGTGCTTCACCACGTCAGGCCGATTTAATGATTGTTGCCGGTACGTGCTTTATGAAAATGGCCCCAGTTATTCAGCGTTTGTATGAACAAATGCTTGAGCCAAAATGGGTGATTTCAATGGGTGCATGTGCCAACTCAGGCGGTATGTACGACATCTATTCAGTTGTACAAGGCGTGGATAAAATTATCCCAGTGGATGTTTACATCCCAGGTTGCCCACCACGTCCTGAAGCATTAATCCAAGCATTAATGCTGTTACAAGACCAAATTCAATTAGAGCGTCGTCCACTTTCTGCGGTGATCGGTGATGATCTTAAGCCAGTGTATAAGCCAAAGATGATGCCGGAACGTGACCGTAAGAATGAACAGCGTATGGCTGTGAAAAACTTACGCTCTATGGATGAAATTAAATAATTTAAACGACTTCATTTTTTATGCACCCGACTTGGGTGTTGTTGTCGTTTAAGTTGACTGAATTTGTATTAAATAGGAAGCCAAGCCAATGGCTGAAGACATTGCTATGCCAGGATCA
>CAVBYE010000215.1:0-3490 GCA_963599285.1 Bacteroidaceae bacterium
GTATTTGTAGACGATGCAAAATTCTTACGCAGCCAAACTAGTCAGCCAATTAAATGGGCGCTGCCTGGCCCAATGACCATGATTGATACTTTATTCGATGGTCACTACAAGAGCCGTGAAAAATTGGCTTGGGAATTTGCCAAAATCCTGAATCAAGAAGCTTTAGAACTGGAAGCGGCAGGCGTAGACATTATCCAATTTGATGAACCTGCATTTAACGTATTCTTTGATGAAGTCAATGACTGGGGTGTCCCAACCTTAGAGCGTGCACTTGAAGGACTCAAATGTGAAACTGCGGTGCATATTTGCTATGGCTACGGCATTAAAGCCAATACCGATTGGAAACAAACTTTGGGAAATGAATGGCGTCAATATGAAGAGTCATTCCCGAAACTGCAAAAATCTAAATTAGACATTATTTCACTTGAATGCCAAAACTCACGTGTACCGATGGATTTAATCGAACTGATTCGTGGTAAGAAAGTGATGGTGGGTGCAATTGATGTAGCAACTAGCAAAGTTGAAACTGCAGAAGAAGTCGCAAATACCTTACGTAAAGCGCTTCAATTTGTCGATGCAGATAAACTGTATCCTTCAACCAACTGCGGTATGACTCCGCTTTCTCGCCAAGTTGCACGCGGCAAGCTCGAAGCTTTAAGTGCAGGTGCTGCCATTGTTCGTAAAGAGCTAGAAGCTTAATCCAATGTGAGCTTTTGTTAAGCAGAGCAAATCGTCGCAAGATTATTTGCTCTGTCTAATGTCTGACACGTGATATGTATATTTGAGATGAAAGAGATGATTGAAGCAACCGACTTTAGAAATGCAATGTCGTTATTAACCACAGCCGTAAATATCATCACAACGCAAGGAGAAGCAGGTATGCATGGTTTTACCGCATCTGCCGTGTGCAGTGTGACGGATACACCGCCGACATTGCTGGTTTGTATGAATCAATCTTCTCGTTCACATGCGCATTTTGTTGAGAATCAAGTCTTGGCTGTAAACGTACTGAGTACTCAGCATGAACAGCTTTCCAATGCTTTTGCTTCTAGTAAATTCAGTTCTGAAGATCGTTTCAAACTAGGTGATTGGAGTACGTTGGGAACAGGTTCGCCTATTTTAGAAGATGCTCTAGTGAGTTTTGATTGTGAAATTCAAGAGATTCAAAACGTCGGTACACACAGCATTTTTATGTGTCGTGTATTGGCAGTAAAGCAAAGTGAGCAAGAACAAAGTCTGGTGTACTTTAACCGTGCTTATCATCAAGTGGGTCAGTTGGAACATGCTTAACCCAACACCCTAATTCCTTCATCTTTTTAAAGTTAGTCTATTGTGGAACTTATAACCTTTTTAATCATCGGTGCATTTGCTGGTTTCGCAGCAGGGCTGTTCGGTGTTGGTGGTGGTACGATCATTGTGCCACTACTTTTTATTGTGTTTACTCAAATGGGTTACGACCCCAATGTGGTTATGCACCTCGCATTAGGTACATCTTTGGCCACCATTGTTGTGACCTCGATGAGTTCATTAATGGCACATCATAAAAATGGCGCTGTTCTATGGCCTGTATTTAAAAATCTAGCTCCACCAATGGCAATCGGCTGTTTTGCAGGTGCAGGAATTGCTGGTTTAATATCAGGCTTACATCTACAAATCATTGTCGGCTTATTCCTGATTTGGGTCGCATATACCATGTTTACAGGGGCTAAAAAAGCAATTGACCCAACCAAAACATTACCTTCATCAGGTCAGCAAGTTGCTGCTGGTAGTGTCATTGGGATTGCATCAGCAATCTTTGGAATTGGCGGCGGTAGTCTGACTGTTCCATATCTCAACCGTTATGGTGTAGTCATGCAAAAGTCTGTCGGTACATCTGCTGCATGTGGATTACCGATTGCTGTTGCTGGTGCATTGGGCTTTATGGTTTTCGGTATGAATGCTGAGATTAACGTGCCCAATACCGTCGGTTATGTACATCTCTATGCTTTTATTGGCATCAGTGTGATGAGCTTCATTACAGCAAAATTTGGTGCGAAGGCGGCACATGCTTTATCTCCCGCAATGTTAAAGAAATGCTTCGCCATCTTGTTGGTGATGGTAGGATCTTTCTTCCTTGTGAAGGGATTAATTTATTAAACGCTGACGCTACATCTGAAATAGCCCACTTCATGTGGGCTTTTAACTCTAGATTTTAATATGTCCCTATAGGGATCATGATTTGAGTTTCTCCCAAAATGATCGAACTAAAACACTTAAAAATGCTATTGGCGTTGAGAGAACATGGTTCTTTAGTCGCAGCAGCGAACGATCTTTGCCTTACTCCTTCAGCTGTATCTCATCAGCTACGTGAACTTGATCAATGGATGGGCATGGAGGTGGTTAACCGTAAGAATAGGCCAGTCACTTTTACTCATATTGGTCTTAGACTATTACAGTTGGCAGATGAAATATTACCTCAAATTCAAATCGCGCAAAGTGATATCAGCCGTATTGTTCATGGCCAAACAGGTAAGATCGTATTTTCTTCGGAATGTCACAGCTGTTTTGACTGGCTTATGCCGTTATTAAATCAGTATCGTCTGCAGTATCCTGATGTTGACTTAGACTTTGCATCAGGATTTGAAGCAAATCCACATGAGTTACTTCAAACAGGAGAATTTGATCTGCTGATTACGTCCGATCCTATAGCCTTAAAAGATATAGAATACTTACCCATATTTGAATATGAATCACGTTTAGTCTTATCGACCACACATCCCTTGGTGTCTGTAGAGCAGATTACGGTTCAACAATTAGCTGAAGAGATATTGATTACTTATCCAGTAGATAAACATCGTTTGGACATTATCTCTCAAGTCTTTATTCCATCTAATATGATGCCGTCACATATTCGAACGACTGAACTGACCCAAATGTTAATTCAACTGGTTGCAAGTGGTCGTGGTATTGCGGCATTACCTGATTGGGTCGTCGATGCATATGAACAAAAAGGCTGGGTCACTTCACGTCGTTTGGACTGTGTTACACCCGAAGGCCTACGTCGTACTTTATATGCAGGTTTTAGAGCGGATGAAAAACACAAAGACTACTTTGAAGGATTCTTAAAGCAGCTTGAACGGTTTTCTGAGAGTAGAACACGCTACTATATTTAAGCTTAGCAGACAAAACTTCTATTCACAGCTTCTAAAGTGAAGCAAAATTGGCAGTCAGAAAATTCCAATACTGATGTAAAATCAATTCAGTTAAAACGGGGACGGTGATTGAGCACCTGATGAGGTCATCCTTCTGATTTAAAATGAAGAATGACCAAATTGACTTATCTCATAATGTTTAAAGATGCCACTAAATCTGTGAATTTCTCGCCTTGAATCGAAACATGGGCTTTCAGTAATTGCTCCGCTAAAATTTCATTCCCTTGTAAAATCGCATCTAATAATGCTTCATGCTCTGCATATGACTGTGGCATACGATTATGTACACGTAATTGTAA
>CAVBYE010000216.1:0-3454 GCA_963599285.1 Bacteroidaceae bacterium
TAGGTGGACTCGCAGCTGGTGCCGCACTGAGTGTGACCCATGGTACTATGGGACATGCCATTAACCCTCATCGTGTTTTTGGCCTTGCCGGATTAGCCATTGGCATATTTGGCGTGGTCTTCCTCGGCGGAACACCGGGTATCATTGAACACGTTGGCGGTCAAGGGATGTTCTATGTTATGGCGGGGGTCATGATCCTGGCGAGCTTAGCATGTCTCCTGTTTTTCCCTAAACCAACACGCGCTGTTGATTTCGATGACTTTCATGCAATTAAAACCTTACCTCCCTTGGGTAAACCTGTTTGGTTTTGCATGGTTGGCGTTTCATTATTGGCCATGACTCAGGCCATGACATTAAGCTTCTATGAACGTATTGGTCTAGAGCGGGGTTTCAGCCGTGATATGGTGACCATGGCGCTCATTATTTATGGCATTGTGACCATTTTCCCTGCACCTTTAGCAGCCTTATTACAAAAGAGAGTGAGCGTGACTGCCATTATTGCATTTGGACCGATATTCCAAGCGATTTTTGCCCTCATCACCACACATACCCATCAGTACAAGCTGTTTGCATTTGCAGGGCCAATGATGGCCTTTACCATTTTATTTGTACATACCTTTGCTTTTGGGCTATTGGCACGTTTAGATCCAACGGGTCGAGCTGTGGCGGGCACACCTGCCATGCTCATGGTAGGTGCCGCTATTGCACCTTTTATTAGTGGCACTTTGGTCAAATTTTTCAGTTTTGAGGCCATTGGTTATGCCTGTGTGGCTGTGGTTGCTGTCCAAGTGTATTTGTTCAGCCAAACCCGTAAAGCAGTGTTAGCTGATCAAAAACAACTTACTGAAAATTCAGCCGTCCATACCAATAAATCTCAGCCTACAGTATAGATTCATCACACAAGGTGGCGAAAATTCCATGATTCTCCACCTTATTTTTATATCTACCGACACGTGTAGAATATTCAATTATCCAGATTAAACTATTCAAAAAATTAAACTATTTGTTATTAAAAGATGTTTAACCATTACTTTTAATAATCGCTACAACCCGTCGACAATCTCCGTCATTTTGTAGCTGTGTTGATGGTCTGAAACTTGCAGTTTCACTGAGATAAAAAGATCAGATCGAGGTGTAGCATGCTCTATTTAAGCCTTTACTGGCAACACCACCTTCTCCAATCAGGAAAATGAGGCTGTAGATCATCCTGTGATCTACAGCCTCATGGATTCTCAAGTTGATTTTTCAGCGACACCTTTGAAGGCTTTAGCTTCACTATAATTCTTTAATAACATGCTTAAACTCATAACGATTGCCGGGATCGCCAGAATGCTAAAGATCTGCGACCATTGTAAATTCTGATTCACTAGATATCCCATCAGCATAGTGCCTGCTACAGCGCCAAACCGCCCAATGCCACACATCCACGACACCCCCGTTGTTCTTACTGCAGTCGGATAGAATTGAGCAGCAAGCACAGGCAATGAGGATTGCGCAGTATTTTGTAATGTACCTGCGAATATGGTGAACAATACAAAAATAATCAATGAGGTATGAATAGAAAAACCTATCATCAATACACAGATAGCTGTGAAGAAAGTACAGATTGCGATGACATAATTACCATTAAAGCGATCCATGAACCAACCATTCAACATCGCGCCTATACCACCCAATGCAAATAAACCCGATACAATTGGCCCAAGATGCGCCGGCATCCCTGCATCCTTAAATAAGACAGGTAACCAATTGACGATGGAATAGAAAATCATTAAACCACTAAAAAAACACACCCAAAGGCACAGCGTAGCCACAACGAAATTTGGCTTAAATAACATACGCACTGCCGCTAAGATCGTCATATTTTCGAGCTGATGCTCTAAAGTAAATCTTTGCTCCAAAGCGGACACATGAATTTTTGCCAGAATATGATTGACTTTAAGATCATTCATATTCTTCAACAAAATAAAACGTGGCGATTCTGGCAACAGCCATAACATCGTGATCGTTAAGATGAGTGGTAATAGTCCACAGATCAAGAGCATGTTTTCCCACCCATAAGCAGGAATCACATATGCAGCTAAAAACCCTCCTGCGGCTGCTCCGAGTGGGAAGCCACAATACATGCTGTTGACAATGAATGCTTTTTTATGACCAGGACAATACTCGGATAACAATGTCACTGCATTTGGCAGTGCCGCACCTAATCCAAGCCCAGTGATAAAACGTAAAATTTCTAATTGAGTTAAGTTTTGTGCATAACTTGAAGCGATACAGCCTAGGGAAAAGATTAAAGTCGACACAATCAGTAATTTTTTTCGACCATAGCGATCTGCGAATGGCCCCAATAAAATAGCTCCCAGCGCTGCGCCAATCAAAGCAGCACTTAACACAGGGATAATGGCTAATTTTGTTACACCCCAGTCTTTGATCAAATCTGGTGCGATGTAGCCCATGACAGCTGTATCCATACCGTCAAAAAAAGCCACTAAAAACATCATTACAAATATGAGGGTCTGACACACAGACCACCTACTTTTATCAAAAAATGTTTGAATATCCATATTACGCTCACAAAAAAAATTGGATCTCTAGTTCGAAACTAGGATCCAATTGAGATTCTCTAAAATTTGAATTGATATTTGGTGCTGACACGGACTTCATCATAATCTCGTCCAATTTTAGTGTCATAGTTCATATAGAGGGCTTGGAAGCCTAAGCCTTTGAGGCGACCTTGAGGCACTTGATAAGCCAACAAAACGTCTTGCTCTTGCTCGCTGTTACTCAAATTTCCCGTTTTAAATCCATCCCCATAAATATATTTATAAGTCAGCTCTAAACCGGGTACATGTGCTGAAAGATCATATTTAAGGTTGAGGTGATAAGACGCTTCATCCTGCTTATTAAACATCCCTTGTGTCCAGTGAATAAAATAACGTGCTGGAATGCCCATAATCAGCGGGAAATTTTGATTACCATCGATTTTTTGGTAGCCCAAGGCAACACTCATCTTTTTGAAGCGAAAATCATCCATGACCCCATAATAATCAACTGCAAGATTTCCAAGTTTTTCCTGCCCCACTGCAATATTATTAAAGTATTTAATGGACAGTTTATTCTCTATATTTGGACTGATGTGCTGTTGGTGTGAAACACCCACATAAAATTGATTGAGTAGGTCATCAAGATAACCGTTATAAACATGTACCACAGCATCAGGATTGATTTTATAGCGGTAATTGAGGTAACTCAGCCCATCACTTTGTTGATTGGCCACTTGCAGTTTTTTGAAGTCCTCTTCATCTTTTGGATTATATCGATTGATATATCCCAAACTAAACTCTGCATTTTTAGAGGGTGTATAGCTATATACTAAGCCTTGATACGTCGGCAAGAGTTGCTTGGTGGCATCTACGCCAATCAAGGGTAGATTCAACCACTGCTCACCATATTG
>CAVBYE010000217.1:0-3401 GCA_963599285.1 Bacteroidaceae bacterium
TCAGTACTCGCTGCGGTATAGCCAGAAAGTTCGAGAGCTTTGTGATTCATGGCACCTAAATGCCCAGATTGATGGATCACCAGTACGGGTTTTTGGGTAGAAATTTTGTCTAATTCCGTCGCAGTAGGATGACGTTGTTCTTTTAACTGTGCATCATCATAACCGAAGCCAATGATCCATTGGTTTTCTGGATGTTGTTGCTGCCATTGCTGTGTGGTTTGAATCAGCGACGCAATATCATTCACTTGGCCATCGGGCGGTGCAAGTAAATTGGCCGACATGGCCTGAAAGCCTGCATTATAGGCATGCCCGTGTGCATCAATAAAACCAGGTAATAATGTTTTACCTTGAAGATCAATCGCTTGATAATGTTGCGCATGCTTTTTTGCCGCTGCAAGTGTACCGATATATTGGATGTTTGCACCTTGTACCAATAGCGCTTCAGCATATTGGGGTTGCTCACCTAACATGGTGATAATGTCGCCATTGAAATACAGTTGCTGTGTAAGTGGCGACGAGCTCGAGGGTGAAAGTTGGCAGGCAGTGAACAGAGCCACCAAGGGGAGACAAAGATATTTTTTATTCATAGCCGACTCATTATTGTTTTTTTATCAGTGTAGTGCAAATTGAGTTCGCGTGGCGAAACTCAAGGGATTTTTTTTGCATCCTTGGCAACGGCTCAGCCATTACCCGATATTGTAAGTCGTGCTTAAGCGATAAAATTTACAACAGTGAAGCCTGCAGTCGGCATTGCTTTGTATAGCATGCCAGTAAAAACAATTAGCAAATCAGCAGTAGGCGATATTCACCTGTGCGTTCTAAAGGTGCACGATGGACACAGGGAGGCACGGGTTGAGTTGGGTGATCAACCGCCAAACGCCAGAGGTGACCCACGCCTAAATTGACCGGTTGGGCATCTGCTTTGGCAGCATAGTGTAAGTCAAAAAAATATTCCGTTAAAAAAGCGTCGAAGCCCGCCTCTGGTCCATCATACAGCGCGCGTAATTTTGCCCGCACCTCTGGAATTAAAATCTTTTGCTCCACCTGATCATTGGCAATCAAATCACTGGCTGCACCAAAATAGGTACATAAAAAGGTGTCGGTGGCGATGGGAGAGCGGTCAACGTGGTAAGAATAAACGTCAGTTGAAATGAAATCGAAACTATCATCACGTTCGTAACAGCGGATCAGGTTTAAAGATGGAGAAGCACCACACTCAGTTAACTGTTGTAAATCGTTCAGGATCACAGTTCTGGCCATAGCGCCTTCAGGGCTTAACTCAAGGGCAGCTAAATCGGCGCAAGACACCTCAGTGATATCATCGTCTAACTCAAGTTTTGACACAATTTCTGCAAAATCACCTTGCAACTCACGCTGCCAACACAAGGCATTGGTTTGACCTTGAAATGGGGTATTGCTAAGGGCAGTGAAACTGTTGACCACGGCGATCTGTGGATGATCTGAAAAATGAGTAGACATACAACAACAAACAACAAAATAAGCATAGCCATCATAGCACCAATACCGTACTTGAAGTGAGATCCAACTGAAATCGGCATCAAAAATTGGCACATAAAAAACCACTTGTATGGGTATGCATACAAGTGGTGTTGAGTAAGACTTTAGACTTAGGCTTCTGCAAGCTCAGCTGGCGCGTGTTGTGCTTGAGCTTCTAACTCACGTACCAATGGCAACACCTTTTCACCAAAGTATTCCACTTCTTCGATAAAGTGTAAGAAGCCAGAGAGAATTAAATCAACGCCAATCGCTTTTAGTGCCACAATACGTTCAGCAATTTGTTGTGGCGTACCAATTAAGTTAGTCCGGAAACCATCGTTATATTGCACCAAATCTTCGAAGGTTGATTTCGCCCAGTTACCTTCACCTTCCACAGATGCAGCGCCAGCTTCACGCGTGGCTTGACCAAAGGCTTTCACCGCCTCTACGTTTGCCGAATCTACAATGTCTTTTAACACTTGTTGCGCTTCTTCTTCTGTATCACGTGCAATGATAAAAGCATTGACCCCAATTTTCACTTGATGCTGATTGGCTGCGGCTTTGCTGCGAATATCATCAATTTGCTTTTTCAGTTCTTCCACTGTATTACCATTGGTAAAGTACCAATCAGACACGCGTGCAGCCATATCGCGGGCAGCGCGTGAGCTACCACCTTGGAAAATCTCAATATGTGGTTTTTGTAGCGGTTTTGGACTCAAGGTATAATCATTAAACTGGTAATGTTTGCCTGCAAAGTTAAAATTATTTTGTGTCCAAACACCTTTGAGGCTGCGAATGAACTCTTCTGAGCGCTCGTAACGTACGTCATGCTCTGGCCATTCTTCACCAATAGCATCAAATTCACCACGGAACCAACCACTCACGACATTAATGGCAATACGGCCATTGGTTAAATGATCAATGGTCGCCAATTGCTTAGCGACGACAGCAGGTTTCCATGGCCCCGGCAAAATTGCTGCAATCACTTTCAGCTTTTCAGTTTTGGCTAAAATCCCATGACTAAAGCTGACCGATTCATGTTGATGTTCTGCGTTATAGCCTGCAGTAAAACGGATTTGAGTCAATGCATATTCAAAGCCACTTTTTTCTGCTGCTTGCGCAAGACGGACATTGTAGTCATAGCTCCAATCGGTGCGTTGTTCGATATTGCTGACCACTAATCCGCCGCTTACATTCGGAACCCAATAAGCAAAAGTAATATTCTTTGTGTTTGACATGGCTGAATCTAACCGTATTTATGAAACAATACTGCTATTAATCATAGTTTTGTGTTGTTTATTAAATAGTCTATTTTATTTAGTTTATCTGTTATTGAGATAAAGGCGCTGAAAATACTTTAATGTCTAATTAAAACGTTGTTTTTAAAACTTTTCTTAAAAAAAGATAAGCTTATTCGACCATTATGCACAGAGATATGAAAAATTCTGCTTTAAAGTGCATTTATTTTCAAAAGCTTAGCTATGATTTCATCAATGCATTAGCGTGTGGTTTGGGACTCTTTTACCCTATATAGAAGGCATGGATAAACACCATATCCTAAAGCCGCATAAACCATTAATATTTTAACACCAACATCGTTTTCGTATGCATAGATGAGAAAAAAAGACCGGCCAAAAGTGGGAGAGTGGCCGGTCATCAAGTTTGACTGTAGATAAAGCGAGTGTAAGAGCGAAACAACGGATCGTGTCCGCCTCACTGGAATTGAGCATAGATAAAAAGTCATGATAAGTAAAATAGATAAATTGGTTGAAATTAATCGTATTTAAAGATGAATAACTCGGATTGATGTCGTATTGTTTTTTTAAAGCCATCATCAATTGAGTACTTCTGAGCTAAAGCGAAATCAGTTATGCGGCAATGCTATTTTATGACCTCATTTAGAT
>CAVBYE010000218.1:0-3400 GCA_963599285.1 Bacteroidaceae bacterium
ACGGCATCGCCCTCGCCTGCTTCTTGGCTAATCTTGTGAATAATGTCATCTAACGAACGAGCGACTTGCGATTTATTTGGCGCAGCAGCAATCACTGGCTGTAAATCCCAATCTAAACCTTCAGGTTGATACCAAATCACTTCATCGGCAAGACGCGCAGAATGCGCTAAGCCGTCTTTATGACTGCCCATACGCATGGTATTGGAGCGTGGTTCGATAATCGCCCAGAGTTTACGTTCGCCTAAACGCTTACGTGCGCCTTCAAGGGTGGTATCAATGGCCGTTGGGTGATGCGCGAAGTCATCATAAACTTCAATGCCACGTACAGTGCCCAAAAGCTCCATACGACGTTTTACCCCACCAAAATTAGACAACGCTTCACATGCTATTTCAATTGAAACACCCACATGTTCAGCCGCAGCAATCGTGGCTAAGGCATTGGCAACACTATGCTGCCCTGTCATATTCCAAGACACGATGCCTTTCACGACGCCGTGTTGCAGCACTTTAAAGTGTGAACCATCGGCAGATAATTGTTCTGCATACAGTTCAGATTTTTCATTAGCATCTAAAGAAGTACGTACCACAGGTGTCCAACAGCCTTGTGCTAATACTTCATCGATATTCGTTTCAGTGATTGGCGCAATAATACGACCTTCACTTGGAATGGTACGCACTAAGTGATGGAACTGTTTTTGAATTGCGGCTAAATCATCAAAGATATCCGCATGGTCAAATTCTAAGTTATTTAAAATGGCAGTTTTCGGATGGTAATGCACGAACTTAGAACGCTTATCAAAGAACGCAGAATCATATTCATCCGCTTCCACGCAGAAGTATTTGCCGCCACCTAAACGCGCACTTTCAGAAAAGCCTAGTGGTACGCCACCAATTAAAAAGCCCGGCTCTAAACCAGCTTGATCCAATACCCAAGCGAGCATGGTTGTGGTTGTGGTTTTACCATGCGTACCTGCCACGCCAAGAACATGCTTACCTTGTAACACATGATCGGCTAAAAACTGTGGCCCTGAAATATAAGGTAGGCCTTCATTGAGCATATATTCAATGGCATCAATGCCACGTTTCATGGCATTGCCGACAATCACTAAATCAGGATGTGGTTGGAGGTGGCTACGGTCATAGCCTTGCATTAAGGTAATGCCTGCATTTTCAAGTTGGGTCGACATGGGTGGATACACGTTTTGATCCGAACCTGTCACTGTGTGTCCAAGGTCACGGGCAAGCAATGCCAATGAGCCCATAAATGTGCCGCAAATACCCAAAATATGCAGATGCATACGCTTAACTCCACTGCGTTTTATACACAAGCTTAGTGCTGTGTTGAATAATAGAATGAGTCAAACCATAACAAGGCTATGCCTGAAAAGATAGTTTTTCTTGTTGTAGATCAGGCAAAAAAACCACACAGCGATTTCGTCTTTTCATGAAAAAAATTACACTACTCCTTCTCAAAAAAGTTAAGGCCCTGTCATGCTGTTTCCATTGCTATTATTGGTAATTGCCAATTGTTTTATGACCCTGGCTTGGTATGGGCATTTAAAGTTTTTGCCGCAAGATGCACCTATGTGGCAGGCGATTCTATTCAGTTGGATGATTGCCTTATTTGAATATAGTTTAATGATTCCCGCGACCAAATTACTTGCACAACATGGTTGGGCGGTAGGTCAAATGAAGATCACCCAAGAAGTGGTGACTTTACTGGTTTTCGTACCATTTATGATTTTTCTATTTAAACAACCGTTTAAGCTAGATTACATTTGGGCGGCCTTATGCCTATGTGGCTGTGTTTATTTTGTCTTCCGCAGTCAATAAGTGATTTAGGCAATTAATTCTTTATAAAAAATGAAACTTTAAAGAAAAAAACAATAAAAATCGTGCCTTGCTTTGACCGTTAAATTTTCGTCGCGGCATTTTTATGTCTATAATGACCACTGATTCATGAGAGCTTGGACATTCGTCCAAGGTCTGTCTTTCCTTACTTCAGTTGGAATATTTGCAATGAATGCGGCTGCTACACAAGATGCTCCTTTAGTTGGAATTATCATGGGTTCTCAATCAGATTGGGCAACTTTAGAACACACTGCCAATATGCTTAAGCAGCTTGGTGTACCTTTCGAAGCCGAAGTCGTTTCTGCACACCGTACCCCAGACCGTCTATTTGAATACGCAGAAACTGCGCGTGACCGTGGTATTCAAGTGATTATTGCTGGCGCAGGTGGCGCAGCACATTTACCAGGCATGTGTGCCGCAAAAACTGATTTACCTGTATTGGGTGTGCCGGTGAAATCTTCAATCTTAAATGGTGTAGATTCATTGCTTTCCATCGTGCAAATGCCAGCGGGCATTGCTGTGGGTACCTTAGCGATTGGCCCTGCAGGTGCAACCAATGCTGCTATTATGGCGGCACAAATTTTAGGTTTAACCCGCCCTGACATTGCTAAAAATGTTGCAGATTTCCGTGCAGCGCAAACTGAAAAAGTCGCGAGCAAAAATATTCCAGGTCAAGCGTAATACAGGACAGGATCATGGACAAAACCATTGGTATTTTTGGTGGCGGTCAGCTCGGTCGCATGATGGCGCAAGCAGCATTGCCACTTAATATTCAGTGCACATTCTTTGAAGCCAGTACAGACTGTCCTTCAGGTGCTTTGGGTCAAGTCTATTCGACTCAAGCCGAAAACGGTTTACAGGACTTTATCAACAGTGCGGATGTATTTAGCCTTGAGTTTGAAAATACACCACTGACAGATGTAGATGTACTGACCAAGCAAAAAGATTTGCATCCACCGCGCCAAGCATTAGCTATTGCACAGCATCGTTTATCTGAAAAAGCCTTGTTTGATGCACTCGCGATTCCAGTTGCACCCTACAAAGCAGTGACATCCATTGAAAGCTTAAATGCTGCCGTGGCTGAACTGGGTTTACCAATTGTACTAAAAACCTCGCGTGGCGGTTACGATGGTAAAGGTCAGTTTGTGTTGCGTCGTCGTGATCAAATTGAGCAAGCATGGGCAGAGCTTGGCCCTGCGGGTGAACTCATTGCCGAAAGCTTTGTGACTTTCTCACGTGAAGTGTCGATTATTGCAGTGCGTGGTCAAAATGGCGAAGTGAAAACGTGGCCATTGGCGGAAAATCATCATCATAATGGCATTTTGTCGCATTCGATTGTACCTGCGCCAAATAGTAGCGCTTTACAACCTGTGGCTGAAGATTACATCACCCGTTTACTCAACCACTTAAACTATGTGGGTGTGTTAACGCTTGAGTTATTTGTCACCGACAAAGGTTTATATGCCAATGAGATGGCACCGCGTGTGCATAACTCAGGGCATTGGTCGATTGAAGGTGCGGTATGTTCGCAGTTTGAAAATCATATTCG
>CAVBYE010000219.1:0-3383 GCA_963599285.1 Bacteroidaceae bacterium
TATATCCCCTATGCATTAAGACTGCCTCTTTAAAATAGTTACTGTGATTCAGCCTTTGCCTTGTAAGCTTAAGCCTACAGCAATTGAAGTGCATCTCCTCTGTAGTATCTCTTCAAGTTTACTTATTCTAGATACATCAGGAACAGGATGTTCCAGAACATAAAACAATAATCATAGGTTCTAAAACATGGAAGCATAGGTACGACAGGAGTTATACCTCACAGCCCAATATGAAAAAGCTCAACAGGATGTTGGGCTTTTTCTCTTTGTACTTGTCTATATTTCAGTAAACTTCCTATAAGGGTCTTGGATATAAAATCCAAATCTTGCCAATAAAAATAATGAAAGATATTCTTTTGATATCTCATGCAGCAGATCAAGTGATAGATTTACTGAAGTCTCTTCGGCCACTCATCAGAATTTATCATTTAAAAACGATAATCGAGTTTAAAACTGAAATTGCTTTTTGTGTAGGAGTATAGCCAATCTACATTACTGTTATTGTGATTGTATTGATACATAAGATTCGGCGTTATCCCATGTAATTGCCATTGAGGAGCACTGATAACCACTGTGTAATTTTGCTCCGTATCTTTACGTTTCCCTTCTAATACTGCGTTATATTTATCGTATTCACGCCAGCGTAAGGAGCCAAATAGCGTAGTATGAAGACCAGAATCAAATTTTTTGCTTACACCTAAACGTATCCCCATTTGCTGATAGGCTGTGAAATACTGCTCTTCACTATTGTGATCAACTGCATCTAGCCCAGTAAACAATGTCCATTGCTGTGGCAAAGTTTTCCATACAGTTGCAAAGGCAGAGTATTCGTCACCACTTTGATTAGCATATTGTTTGTTAGTGATCTCTTTCGCTTCAGCTTCGAGTTTAAGTACTGTGCCCTGATCAACAATATGTAGCCATTCAGTTCGTGCACCCCAAGCATTGGATAAACTTTGATTTTGATATCTACGATGTTCAAAAACGGGTGCTAATAGGATTTGATTGTTAGGTGTTTGATAACTATAGCCTGCGTTCAGGTTTAAGGTCATTTCATTATAGTTTGCGTGTTCATCGTAGCTACGGCCATAAATAAATCCTTTCAACAGCACACCATGTTGCCCCTCTAATGACTCTCGTTTATTCAAGGTCGCTTCATAGTCAAATGCATTGGCACTGATAGCTTTGTCAGTTTGGCGTGTGACTTGTTCGACAGGAATTTGCTGACCATCAGCGTCTTGTGCATATCTGATCCACGTACTGCTTTTTTCTGAACTACTATTAATATTGGATGCATGGCGCATGCCTAAACTGACTGTACCTTGCCAAGCATCTCTGTGCGTTAAACCTTTTAAATAAATGTCGACCGTATTTAGAATTGGCGCTGAGTTTGGACTATGATTTTCTAATAGTTTTTCTCTCACTTGTATAAAGAGCTGCTGTGCAGCTTGATTCTTATGCTGCTCGGTTAGCAACCGTGCTAGCTCTAGCTGAATCATCAGGTTTTCAGGCTGAAGGTTTAGTGCTTGATTAAAGTATTGTTCTGCGCTATCAGCCTCTCCTTGTGCTCGAGCTAAGGCGCCATGTGCAAATTGCGCTAAGGCGACATCATAATTTTCTAATTTTTCATAGTGTGTTAAATAAATACGTGCTGCTTGCCATTGCTTTTGCATAACTGCAAGGTAAAGTCCGCGCCCTAGATCATGAAGATTATGACGAACAACGATATTTTCTCCATTAATCACCATAACAGGTAATTGATCGAGCTGCTGCTGCGCTTTGAGCGCTTGCTGTGGCTCACTGGTCTGTTGCAGTAAATCCTGTTCTAATCTCAGTCTAATGTCTTGATCTTCTGCTGCATATGCCACAGAGGGAAGTAACAGTAATAGACGCAGAATTTTTATTGTGTGCACAGCTTTATGATCCAGTTGGTAAAATATAATAAAAGACTCACCAAGGTGAGTCTTTTGGATGGGCTAATTTAGTTTTTTACCCCCCAATCGCCGTGTTATATTTTTGATCATTAAATTCAACTACAGCACCTAATGTCGAAGCACCTTCGCCAAAGAAGTGACCTGTTAATGTGCCAGATCCAATTGTTGAGTTCGCTTGATTCGTCGCACTGACGCTACCGCCGTATGCTGATGAGCTGATTAAACCAGTTGGGGCATCAAAGCCAACGTTTGAAATCGTAATTGTTTTCGTGGCTCCAGTTCCCCCCGTTAATGAACCTGCTGTAATTTCTTGATCATTGAAATTCACATTAAATTTACCCGCTAAACCTGTACCATTATTCACTCCTGCCACGCTATAAACGGCTGTACCACTTGTAGGCACTGAGCGTGCAGTATTATCACCTGCATAGTAAACCGTATGTGTCGTTCCATTTATAAGCTAAAGATTGTCTCCATTTTATTACGTTGTGTGGGCATGACCTTCTCTTCTGATAATCATTCTCTTGGTCACATGCTCTTACAATGATATGTCATTAGTTCAATCTCTTGATTCCCTAATTGATCTTTTTAGGTACAGCTGTAATAAGGATATTTCGCCTGCTGATTTAAATAGGTCAGGCATACCAGTATGAGGGCGGAATTAAGCTCTCATGATTTTTACTGAGTTTCGCTGCTTTGATTGGTTTTCGAAGCCCTGAACACCAAACCAATCCCCAATAAAATCGCTGCCATACCCATCCAGCCCGACCATGGCAATACGTTTCCTAAAACCAAATAATCAAGTACAGCCGTTATCACCGGCACGAGATAAAATAGACTGGTTACATTTACGACATTGCCTCGATTGAGCAAGCTATATAATAAAATCTGTGCAACTACAGAAATCAATATCCCAAGAAATAGGACAGCAACTACAAAATGTGCACTGACATTGAGATGAATTTGCTCAAAGGGCAATAGTACTAAACAAAAGAGTAAGCCAATCAAATATTGTAGCGGCAAAACTTGGGCTGGATGCTGTCGAATTTTCTTCTGCAATATGGCACCAAAGGTCATACATAATAATGCAATTAAGGCTAAAAGCAGGCCCAAAGGTGCAATCTGTGAACTTATCAAACTGTCCCAAACTAAGGTCACTAAACCTATTAAGGCGATACATAGTCCAGAGAGCTTAACCGTATTCATGCTCCGCTCAACTAAACAGAGCGTTAAAATGGGCTGAATGCCCATGATAGTGGCAATGAGTCCTGGGGTGACACCATGTGCCATCGCTTGAAAGTAACAGACCGAGTATCCTCCAATCATCAGCACACCGGTCAACATGACCTGTCTCCATGTACCTGACTGTGGCCATAAATGACCCCGGTATCGCCCAATCAGGATCAGCAGTGCGAGTGCAATGGAGAATCTAAATAACAAGAGTAGCAT
>CAVBYE010000220.1:0-3279 GCA_963599285.1 Bacteroidaceae bacterium
CCAACGGATGCCGAGATCAAAACCCGGTGCCTTACCACTTGGCGATACCCCTAATCTACTTTAAACTCAGTTAATGGCGATTCGTTTAAGCTATTCACCAAGTAAGCTTTACATGGTGCATTCGCTAGAATGTCATTGACTTTCATATCTAAAGTCACTTCAACAAAAACACAAGCACCTGTACCTGTAAGTTTTGCAACACCGAACTGATCTAAGTATTGCATCGCTTCATCGACTTCAGGATAAAGACTTCGTGCCAGAGGCTCAAAGTTATTCTTAAAATCAGATGGCGTTTGCTGATAGCCGCAGAATTTAAAGACCTTTTCATTTCTTGTCAACGTTTTTTGTGAAAAAAGTAATTGGGTGCTGATAAAACAATCAGGTTTGAGCACAATATACTGTTTTTGAGCTAAATTTATCCAACTTAAACGCTCTCCAATGCCTTCGGCCCAAGCATTTTTACCATGCACAAATACAGGCACATCTGCGCCAAGGTCTCGCCCTAATGTTGCAAGTTGCTCAATACTTAATCCACATTGCCAAAGTTGATTAACGACAATGAGTGTGGTGGCTGCATTGGATGAACCACCACCGAGTCCTGCACCCATGGGAATGTGTTTTTCAATGTTGATTTTTAAGCCACTTAAACGCTTGGCAAATGGTTTTAGACTTTGAATTGCTTTATAGATTAAATTTTGCTCAAGCTCAACGCTACCTAAACCCTCAATTTGAATGTCTAGATCATCTGTTTGCGTGAAGCTGAGCCAGTCACATAAATCAATCAGCTGAAAAATCGTTTGTAATTCATGGTAACCATCCGGACGACGTCCTGTGATGTGTAAAAATAAATTCAGCTTGGCAGGAGAGGGGACACGTAACATAACTTTCACTTAACGATCTTGAATCAGCATAGTAATACGGTTTTCCTGACCATTTTCAAGCGCTTGCTTTAAAATTAATCGATTTGGTAAGGCACTTTGGTTGTAACTTAAATCAACCACCCAACCCGATTCTACAATTTGGCTTACTCGCTGTTGTGCATCTGTGCTGATGGTGGCGTTTGGTGTGGCCGCTTTGGCTTGAATCCAGTCCATGAGATAGGTGATAGGAGCATTCCATCCTGTCGCACGTTTTAACAGCTCTTCAGGACTTGCAGCTTCAATTAAGCCTGTTTGACTGCTATTGAGGCGCGCTGGACCATATTTTTGTCCACTGATCTGGGTTTTTCCCATGCCTAAAATACCAGACAGTTCAATTTCAAACTGATCTTGCTGTTGTACCCAAGTATAAAAGGCACTGCCCGACTGTTGAGGGGTACGTACGCCAATTTTACCCTGTAAGCTAAAATGATTGGGATCGTGTTGCACTTGTGCGGGTAATTTGGCATGTGGCAAAGATTGACAGGCTGTCAGCAACACGCTGCTGCAACTGAGCGCAACGAAGATAATTTTTTTCAGATTCAACATCAATTAAGAACTCTTGGCAGCTTTTTTGGGTAACAATAACGAACTCAGAGGTTCAAGTTGTGGATCATTTGGGTATTTTTGTTGCAATTGTTGTAACACCGCTTTAAAACTGGCCAAATCGCCTTGCATATACAACGCTCTTGCATAGCGTGCACCAATGCCCAAGCTGCCGTTGAGTTGATAAGCGCGGGCTAGAATACGTGTGGCTGTATTAAAATCGTTTTTTAAATAGGTAATATAACCGAGCGTATCTAGAATGGAGGCTTGGTCGGGTGCTAATTCAAGTGCTAATTCAGCATAGCGCTGTGCCTCACTGAGGCGCCGATTTTGCAGCGCAAGGGTATAGGCATAAGCATTCAAATAGGCAGGATTGTTGGGGTCAATGTCCAGCAATAGGGTGAGTAATTGGTCCAAGCGATCCCGCTGGGTAAAGGCATCAAGTAACAAGACTTGGGCGTAAATCAGTTCGGGATCATCTTCGATATGTTGCATGGCTTCATCAAGTAAGCGAATGGCGGCTTTTTTATTGCCCAATTGTTTGAGAATTTCCGCTTGAGCTTGGTATAAGAAACTTGCATGTTGTGGATAATTGACCCGCTCTTGGGTTAAGAAGCGTAGCGCTTCATGTAAGCGTTGTTGTTGGCTATAAATATTAATCATATTTTGCCGTGAAACCGCATATAAGCTGCCATCGACGAGACGATAATAGGATTTGGCTGTTTCATAAAACTGTTTACGTTCGGCATTGACCGCTAAATAATAGTACGCGTCGTTTTGATATTGACTTGAGCCACGTAATTCAACCAAATAGCGTTCGGCGCGTTCATACGCCTGTAAGTCAATACTGGTCAGGCCTGCAATAAATAAGGCTTCTTCTGCATGGGGCCACTGTTTTAAAATTTTTTCTAATTTGCTTAGCGCCAAAGCTGAATCATTGATCTTAATCAGATATTTCACTTCTGCTAAACGTATTTCCAAATTGGACTTCTGTTGGCGAGACGCTTTACTATACCACTTGCGCGTTGCAGCTTCATTGCCTAAAGCATTGAGCAAATTGGCTTTCATCAAAATGATGTTACTGGCCTTCGGGCGTTTTTTTAATGCTCGATTAATGGTGGCTAAAGCAGATTCAAGATGACCATTTTGTGCCTCTAAGGCAGCTAAAATCAGCAAAATTGACGGATTATCCTTCGCTTTACTTTGTTTGAGTGCATTGGCTAAAGTCGCACGGTCACTCGTAGATTCTGGTGCAATACCCGCCAGAATTTTCGCTAAGTCGGCACTTGGGTCATGGCTTAAAATTTTATCTAGACTCTCTGCTGCGAGCTCATATTCGTGGGCTTGTAGAGCAATATGAGTTAGATAAAATAAAGCGGGAATATCTGAGGGTTCTTGTACAACCCAATGGGTCGCAATATTGAGTGCAGCTTTTAAGTCATCATGTTCTAAGGCAATATCAAGGGCACGCTGTTTGAGTGCCGGAGAATTACTCTTGATGGCTAATACTGTATAGTTATGTAAAGCAGTCGGGACATCATCATAGATCAAAGCAAATTCAGCTAGCATACTCTGCGTAGTTGCGGCACTATTTGTGGAGGTATAGCTCGGGGTTCCAGCAGCAAAAACATGAGCGCTAGAAGCGATGCTACCGACAAGTAACAATGTGGTAGAATATTGCTGAATTGTCGAACCGCTGCTTCGGCTATTTTTTTGACGCAATTTTTCTTAATCCAAGTAATGCTTTTTATGACACCAATGTTGCACAATAGCATAAATTTAGCGAAATGATGATCTGATATGTCTTTCTTTGCAT
>CAVBYE010000221.1:0-3268 GCA_963599285.1 Bacteroidaceae bacterium
GGTATACCTAAGTATAAAATATAAGCTACATCAGCATTTAAGATGATGTAGCTTATATTTTATACTTAGGTATACCTATCTCATGGTGAATATTTTCAATTTTAGTCACCACATTATTTTTAGAATTCCTCATTCAAATGCTCATGCAAAATCCGTCTTAACTCTAAAATCGTTTCAGGCTCAGCATGAATCGAATGCCCACCCTTAAACACTTTTTCTGACTGTGCACCTGCTAAATGCGAACTTGCATAAGGCACAATTCCATCGGACATCTGGTTGGGTGTAGTGGCCTTGGTGGCATTACCAATAATCGAGTGATACGGCAGACCTGCTTTTGGCATGACTTGATTGGTCAACTGCATAAAGCGAGAGTTTGGGCTTAAGTCATCTGGGCCATGTTGTACTAAACCTTGAGTACTTTCGCTGCCGGTCAATTGAATATTCACCTGATCAAAGAATGAAGTTGGTAGTCGCACCAATTTCTTTGCCCACTCTACATACCATCGATCTGTAACATCACTACCACGATGCGGTGCCGCCACAAAAATCGCACGGCTAAAGGGCAAATCAGCTTGAAACTGGAAGCGCTCTGCAATGACGGGGTTTTGTTGTAAGCGCGTATACTGCTCATAATTCATCATAGGCACGGCGGCTTTGGTCACGTCAGCCTCACTGACCAATAAACGGCTGATAATGCCGCCCATACTATGCCCAATAAGCACAGCGTTCTGCGCTGAAGCTGAGTTGGGCTGAGTGTGTGCAAAAGCTTGCTTAAGTAAGGCATGAATCTGGAAACGACTTTCAATAATCGGCATATTGGTCGAATACGCCACCATCCACACTTGATAGTGCTGTCTGAGCACCTCGTCGCCTAAAATATTATTGGTCAGATTCATCCATGTTTCAGGGCTGCTGGCCAAGCCATGTAGCAACACCACCACTTTTTTATTGGCTTGATATGGCTCAAGCATATACACATGTGGCATACGCAGTGTTTCGACCTTATCGAGCAAACTTAAATAACCTGACTTACCCAATTGATTTTGTGCCAACCAATAAGCAAAGGGCGCTGTGTAATTGGCAGTGAGGGTATAGGCCTGTCCCTCAAAACTGCCCTTTGCGTATTGGTAAGGGTTATAGAGTTGAATCTTAAAAGGCGCATCGCCAGCAATAATCTGCTCGGCTGTGGCACTGTGTTGTTCGGGCTGCGCCGTGGCTGTAACCGACAAATACCGTGGATGGTGAATGCGTGGATTGGGCTGCTGTGCGTAATGCTGCAGCGGATCTAAAATAAATTCATTGGCAATCGCGCTGTCCGCTTGGCGTACCAATACAAATTCGGCCCCTAAACCATCTTGACGATTGACTTGATCAAAGCCGGAAAAATTCACCACATAACTCGACTGCAACGCATCTACGTTCAGGCTTTTAAGTTCAGGGTAATGACTGACATCAAAGCGATACTGTTGTTGTCCCACAACAAAGCCTGCGGGCAATATTTTTTCTCGGCTTTGCTGATAATTGAGTTGAATTAAACGTGATAAGGCATAGTTATAGAAGGTACGCACCTGCATTTGACGTAAGTCAAAACTGTGCTCATGTGGATTCTCACCTGATTTAAATAAATAAGCATAGCTATAACGTAAACTCAAATCATAGGCTTGCGCACTTGCTGTATTTCGCGATGACTTTTGACGCTCAAGTTGCATCGCCTGCGCTAAATACAGCTCACTTAAAGCACTGTAGCGCTCGGCACGAGCAATCACCTGTTGCTCAGCGATCTGGCGAGTACAGGTCTCTAGCTGACTGAAGCAGCGCTCAGGGCTATAGGAAAGAATTTTAAGTAAGCTGACCGTATCCACACTCAATTGCTGGCTGTTGACCACGTCCTGTGTCCGATATTTTACGGCTTGATCAATGTTATATTCTTGAATTTTGACCAATTGACAACCGCTCATACCCAACATCAGAGTAGTTAGGCTTAAGGCAAATAAAGGTTGGAAGAAATTAAAATGGCGCATGCGTCTAAGCTACCCAAAGGATCACTTACATTTTAATACCTTAATGCATCTAACACCTAGGTTTAAGGTGTTTACACAGGAAATTTTGTGTAAAAAAGCATTTAACTGCACGATGAATGTGCCGATCCCCAAGTTGTCATCTACAGCATCAACTGTTCGAACCCATTTCTGACAAGAGCAAGTCATCCATCTACACCCGACGTCTAGACTTATACTCTATATATTCAATCTTTTACAGGCAGACCGCCATACACTCATCCTCACGATTTAAAAAGCTCAAACATCAGCTTCATTTGACCGCTATACAACAGGGTAGTGCAGCTTGAGATACGTTGTCCTATAACAGAGATCAAGCAATACAATTCAAGGACAGCCTCATGATTTTAGTGACAGGTGCAACCGGCCATTTAGGCCAGAGTGTGGTCAAACAATTACAACAGCATGTAGCCCTCGACCAATTTGCGGTATTGGCACGTAACCCAAGCAAAGCGCAAGGCTATATCGAACAAGGTCTTCGCGTCGTCTACGCAGATTTCAATCAACCTGAAACCTTGCACGCCGCATTTCAAAATGTCGATAAATTATTGTTGATTTCGACCATGGAACAAAACCGCTTTGAACAGCACAAAAATGTGATTGATGCTGCACAAGCTGCAGGTGTTCAGCACGTGTTGTATACGAGTTTATCGATCCAAAATATTCAAACCTCTGCGGTTAAGGATTTAATGATCAGTCATTTTCAAACTGAAGATTACCTAAAGGCCAGTGGTCTGACCTACACGATATTACGCAACACCATGTATGCAGAAGCGATTCCGCAAATTATTGGCGAACAGGCGCTTGTGCAAGGCATAACGATTACAGGCGGTGAAGGCAAAGTACCTTATGCCTTACGTGCAGAATTGGGTGAAGCGACTGCCAATGCATTGATGCAAGCTGGGCATGAAAATAAGACCTATGAACTGGTGGGGAGTCAAGCCTATAGCTACCAAGACATTGCCGCCTTGTTAACGAAAATTGCTCAGCAAGACGTGCAGTATCGCCCCTTAGATGCCACTGCATATCGTGAGTATTTACAACAGCAAGGTCTTGCTGACTTTTTCATGTATTTGACTCATGGTACGGTCAGCGACATTCAACAACACCAGTACCAAGTTGAAAGTGACGATTTGACCATGCTGCTTGGGCGTAACACCGCACCTCTCGAGAATTATTTAAACCACATCTATGCAGGACGACTCACATGA
>CAVBYE010000222.1:0-3265 GCA_963599285.1 Bacteroidaceae bacterium
GTAACATAGGCCAAGAAAGCTCTCTAAAAAGAGCTTTCTTGTTCAATGCATAATCTTATAAAAATAAATTAATTAGATATAAATATAAGAAAACTTGATTTAATCTTCGCATCAGTTATACTGTGTCCGACTAGAAAAAAAGGCTGGTTGCGGTAAATTTTGTTTGTAGTTCGTCGTTTTATGTTTAATCCTACGTTTTAGATTTGATTTTTATTCCCATTCTTTATGATTTTCCAAGTTATACCCAGTTACATTACATTGTAACTAAAAATTAGTTTTATTGATGAGAGAATCAATCATGTCAAATGCAAACGTAGTAAAAGGCACAGTAAAATGGTTTAACGAAACTAAAGGTTTCGGTTTCATTCAACCAGAATCAGGTCCAGACGTTTTTGCGCATTTCAGCGAAATCAAAAGCTCAGGCTTCAAAACTTTGACTGAAGGTCAACAAGTTGAATTCAGCATCGCTCAAGGTCAAAAAGGCCCGAACGCGATCAACATCGTTGCACTATAATTTTATAGTCTTCTTGATGATCAAAAAGGTACGCATATTGCGTACCTTTTTTTATGGCTGCGATTTTTTCATCATGCTTGAATCAGACACGCATTTTTTTCAGCGCGCTAAACTTGATCCAAGGCTTGGGCTAAATCGGCAATAAGATCATCAATATGTTCAATACCAATACTTAAACGTACCATGTCTTCACTCACCCCCGCAGCTTTAAGTTCATCGGCACTCAGTTGACGATGGGTGGTGGTCGCAGGGTGACATGCGAGACTTTTGGCATCCCCAATATTGACCAAGCGAGTAAATAATTGTAAGGCATCAATAAATCGAGTTCCCCCTGCACGCCCATCCTCTACGCCAAAGGAGAGAATTGCCGAGGGTTTACCCTGAACATATTTTTGTGCCAATGCATGCTGTGGATGATCTTTTAAACCGGCATAATTCACCCAATTCACTTTTGGATGCTGTTGCAGATATTCGGCCACTTTTAAGGCATTTTCTGTGTGTCGCTGCATGCGTAAACTTAAGGTTTCTAGTCCCTGTAAAATCAAAAATACATTCTGTGGGCTAATGGCAGCACCTGTATTACGTAATGGTACGACGCGCGCGCGTGCAATGTAAGCAGCTGCGCCTAAAGCCTCAACATAATTGACGCCGTGATAACTTGGATCTGGGCTATTTAAGACGTTGAAACGCTCAGGGTGTTGGCCCCATGGAAACTTACCACTGTCCACAATGATGCCGCCTATTGAATTTCCATGCCCACCGATATATTTGGTGAGTGAATGCACCACAATATCCGCACCAAAATCGAAGGATTTTTGTAGTACGGGGGTTGCCACGGTATTGTCCACCACCACAGGTACACCATACTCATGTGCAATCTGAGCAATGCTTTCTATATCAATAATATTCCCAAGCGGATTACCAATCGATTCCACAAAAACCAACTTGGTTTTATCATCAATAAGATTACGTAGGCTTTCTGGTTGCTGATCGTCAAAGAATCGAACTTCTATCCCTTGCTTGGGTAGCGTATGGGCAAATAGATTATATGTCCCCCCATACAACGTGGAGACCGAAGCAATATTATCCCCTGCTTCAGTAATGGTCTGAATAGCATAGGTAATTGCGGCCATACCTGAAGCTAAAGCGAGTGCCCCAATTCCCCCCTCTAAGGCGGCAATCCGTTGCTCTAAAACTGCAGTGGTGGGATTCATGATCCGTGTGTAAATATTGCCTTGTACTTTAAGATCAAAAAGATCGGCAGCATGTTGCGTATTGTCAAAAGCATAAGAACTGGTTTGATAGATCGGTACAGCCACAGCTTTGGTGGTCGGTTCTGGTGAATAACCTGCGTGAATGGCAAGGGTTTCGTCTTTATAGGTCATGTTACATCATCTACGTGAGTTCTTTATCCTCCATCATAACAGTCTTTTCTGAATGACAAATCTGATAAAATGATCACTTTATGTGCAGCCCTGCTAAAGACTGTGCTTGCGCTTATTCTCCTCATTCGCTGCAGCTTTGATGACTCTATGTTGAGGCATGAAACCCGTATAAATCGCTTGCATACTAAAAATCCTCCAAGGCAAAGCACAAGGAGGATCAATAGAAAATTCAGGCCTGCTGAGGCTTTAACCCACAACTATGCAGATTCGAGCTCAACTTCACCTACCTGATGATAGGCGCGGTTAAAGTACACTAAACTTTGTTCTTGTTGACTTTGCTGAATCGCGACGACTCGACATAAGAAAATGCTGTGTGTACCTACATGTTGAATATCTTGAATTTCACAATCAAAACCTACCAAAGCATCTGCTAATAGCGGCGAACCAGTTTGACGTGTGCTCCATTGACCAAGCTGAAAACGTTCTTCAGAACTTAAACGACTTGAGGCAAATGCGTTGGCCATTGCTTCGTGCTCAGGGGTCAGTACATTCACGGCAAGCACTTTATTTTCGACAAAATAGTCATGTGAACGAGAAGATTGATTCATACACACCAACAACGTAGGTGGCGTGTCAGTCACGCTACATACTGCTGATGCCGTAAAACCATGCATACCTGCTGAGCCTTGTGTGGTAATTACATTCACAGCACTGGTCAATCGCGACATCGCATTTCTAAAGTCGGTTGCTTCAATCATTTGTTTGTTCTCACATGTTTTCTCGCGTGTCTATGTATCAAGTTAGTCATTCGGGTAAGCGCCTAGCATCTTATCTACAGATTTTAGGGACTTGATGTTGAAGCATTCGACAGCGCCCTGTCGTCACACATCAACTTTAGCTCTGCCACATCAGCAAAGCGATATCACCATGTCTTTATGAATGAGGTGGCTCTTGATCTGTTCATGCATAGCTCAGTTCAAGGCATTGAACATGAATTATTACATTTCAAGCAGATGAATACTCACCAAAATTCATCAATCATCACTTATTTTCCCTAAAGTTTGCTAACAGCTCCATAGGTACAGGTGAGTTTTGACATTCTCATGACAAGATGTCAAGTTGAGATTGAGCCAACGCATAGAAAATATACGCGTATAGACATAATTTTAGCTTAAAAGTCTTTTTTTTATCGATATTTACTACAATATCATGGTTGTGATATCAATTTTTATTGCTTTAGCATTGATGTTTAAGACCCTAAAACTGGAGATGAGCATTCAGCGCAGTGTGCAAATTTGGTGCCTCTTCAGCCCCTCTGTAATCAGGCATCGTGTGCTCATAGGGATAGATACTGCAAAGAGATCAA
>CAVBYE010000223.1:0-3255 GCA_963599285.1 Bacteroidaceae bacterium
AGCTTATTGCCAGGTTTTGAAAAAGCACTGTTTGGCTTACGTGCAGGTGACCGTCGTACTGTAAGTCTTCCTCCTGAAGATGCTTTTGGTCCTTGGAACCCTGAAAACGTACAAAAATTTGATACGGTGAAGTTTGGCGAACGCCCAATCGAAGGTCACATGATTGAGTTCGAAGACAAAGCGAAATCAACCCTATATGGCGTAGTCAGAACCGTTGGTGATGATATTACCGAAGTGGACTTTAACCATCCATTGGCAGGTAAAAACATTACCTTTGAAGTCGAAATCTTCAAAGTCACGCCTGCAGGCCAACAAGGCATTCAAATCATGTAATTGCAAAATTACTATAAAAAGCGCCACTTTGGCGCTTTTTATTTCAGTAAAATTTTCAACAACTAAATTTCTTCATTTCTATACTTTAGGAAAAATTATGAATATTCAAATTATTGTAGGCAGTATCCGCGAAGGTCGCACTGCAATTAAAATTGCAAAATGGGCTGAAGCACAAATCAATCAGCAAGGCCTAGCCAATGTCACTGTTGAAATTGTCGATTTAAAAGCATGGGACTTGCCTATTTTTGCAGGTGCCAACCCACCAATGACGGGTATTTACGACCAACCTAAACAACAAGACTGGGCAGACCAAATTGCCAAAGGTGATGCATTTATTATCATTAGCCCTGAATATAACCATGGTTATAGCCCTGCGCTGAAAAATGCACTCGATTACTTAGGTAAAGAATGGCAAGGCAAACCAGCAGCGTACATCAGCTATGGCGCGACGAACGGTTCACGTGCAGTAGATCAAATTCGTCAAGTGGCAACCTACCTCGGTTTAGTCGATAGCAATGCCACAGTTGAAATTCGCGATATCTTTAGCCGCAGTAAAGCTGAACAGTTTGAAGGTAACGAGTTTGACGATCGTGCATTAACTGCTGCTGTAGCAAAATTGCAAAAATACGCAGCATAAGCTGACACGCTGTGCAGTCGGCGATTGGACGGGCATCTAGATTGACTTAAGATTTCTTCCGACATCATGATGAACGCGATCTCATCGCACATATGCTGCCTATATATATAGCTTAAAGCGCCCTAACATGCTGTTGGGGCCTTTTTCTAGATATTATGAATAACCTGATCTGTATAAAAACTTACATAAACCTGCAGCTAACTTACATTTAGAAAAAACGATACTGATAAAAATCAGAGTGTTAATTTTTTTTGTAATCCTAAGCGTACATGAGCTAGTGCTTTTAGCGACTATAAGCTTACTTAGAAATTACATATTCTATGTACATAGGGAACAGGAAGTTCCTAAAACTTAACAATAACAACAAACAACATACATATAGAATAAAAAAGGACTGAAAATAAAATAGTGATAGGAAAGTCGCTATGCACATTGAATATTAGTCAGCCCCGACAGGACGTCGGGGCTGACTCATTTCTGCACTCAGCAAAAGATAAAATATGTGTGTTTCAATCATAAAAAAGCCTCATGATCTAAATGAGGCTTTTTTTACATCACGAGTATCTTAGTTCTGGGTGAGTACTGCATCTGGTGATTCTACGTCACGTGATGTGGTTTTGCGGCCAATCAACGTAATGGCAATAGCAACCACAACTACAGGCAAACCTACTGCAATGAAATTAAATTGATGTGGAAGCTCCATCCCCAACAATGCACCAATCAGAATAGGGCCAACAATTGCGCCACTACGTCCAATTGCAGATGCCCAGCCAATGCCTGTCGAACGTACAGTCAGTGGATAGTATTGTGCGACGTAACTATAAAGTAAAATTTGCGAACCAATCGCTGAAGCACCTGCAACAGCAACCAATAGATAAGTGACCGCAATTGGGGTCTTAAAGCCCAGG
The DNA here is from genome assembly GCA_963599285.1 of Bacteroidaceae bacterium. Taxonomy (GTDB): domain Bacteria; phylum Pseudomonadota; class Gammaproteobacteria; order Pseudomonadales; family Moraxellaceae; genus Acinetobacter. The sequence goes on from CAVBYE010000223.1 coordinate 1,879, forward strand.
ATCGACAGTGCAACTGCGCCAGCTAAACATAGGGTAATAATCACCGGTTTTAAATGGAATTTGTCAGCCAAAATTCCACCTGCTACTGTACCCACGACAGCACCAATATTCATGGCCAATAAGAACATGAGACTGCTCCCTAATGAATAACCTGCGGCCATCATCAATTTTGGTAACCAACTGCCAAGTGCATATAATGTCAACAAGCACATAAAGAATGCCAACCAGAATAAAAGAGTACTCATGGCACGGCCCTGCTTAAAGAGACTACCGACCGTAGCAGCTTCAACAATTTTAACTTCTGAAAGTTCTAAACGGCTTTGTGGATGGAAGTTTTCATTCGGTGCTAAATGGGTAAGGACTTCATGTGCTTGTTGATTTTTTTCAGCTTTTACCAAGAAGGTTAAAGATTCTGGTAAGAATTTCCACAACACTGGCAATAACAACAATGGAATACCTGCAATCCAAAACATGATTTCCCAACCAAAGCTTGGTGTTAACCATGCACCTAATACTGCAGCCATAACGCCACCTACTGCATAGCCACTAAACATCGTCGTCACGAGGGTACTACGTAAACGCTGCGGGGCATATTCAGAAGTTAAGGCCACAAGGTTAGGCATAACCCCACCAATACCTAAACCTGCCAAGAAACGCAATACAGCGAATTCTGTTGGGTTTGAAGCAAAGCCGCCTGCAAAAGTGAAACCACTGAATAACACAACACAGATCAGAATCACCTTTTTGCGTCCAATACGATCTGCAAGCATGCCAAAGAACATTGCACCAAACATCATACCCGCGAGTGCAGTACTTGCTAACATTCCTGCCTGCACTGCACTTAGGCCCCAATCTTGCATGAGTAAGGGTAATGCAACACCATTAATGGCTAAATCATAACCATCAAAAAGCATAAGGAGTAAACACCACACCACTAAATTGGTGTGGAATGGGGTAAATTTTGCCTGATCAATTATGGCATTTACATTCACTGCATTTATTGTCATTGCCCTCACCTCCAACTGTGAGACTTATTCACATGAATTTAGGGCATACAATGATTTTTTGTACTAATTTTGTCCAAAACCTAAAAGGTATGTGTCTATACCTTAGTGATATAATTAGACTTTAAAATGAGACTAAATCTCAGATTTAAAGCACATACAACAAGAAATATAGAAAAAATCTTCTTAAATTTAATTTATTTATTAATAAAAAACATAAATTTAGATCAAAAATTGTCAGCAATAAGACGATGGATAGCTTGAGAGAAAATTATTCTTCAATTTTCTCGTTTCGATTGAGTATTTATAGTTTGAAATTAAGATCTTATAGTGAGTTATAAGGTGTAATACAAAGATTTTTAAGCAAAAAAAA
>CAVBYE010000224.1:0-3243 GCA_963599285.1 Bacteroidaceae bacterium
AGAATAAGTGCACTAAATCTGGAGCCAGACTCATCATCAAAATCAGAAAAAATAAGTGCTGAAGCAATGTTGGCACAGCAAGCGCAAAAGTAAGCAGCATCGAGTGATTAAAACCATAAATTTTATCTCAATTTGAGCACAATCAGTCTGCAGTATGAGGCTGTTTTCTTGTCTCTTATGGATGTTTTAAGTACTGCTCTCGAGCTGTATCTCGGTGATTTGATCTGTAAATGCATCAGCCTGTAGCGGGTTCTATCGACGATGATGAATGAACATGGTAGGGCACGTTTTTCAGCGTAAGAACTTAAGCTCTAGATGATTTCGCTCATTTATTCAGCGTGAGTATCTAGTGCATTAAAGGTTTTTCGCCACATTTGCGGACTGGTGCCATAGGTTTCACGAAATTTCTTGCGAAAAGATACACTATTGTTAAAACCTGAACGTTCCGCAATTTTTTCAATCGACAAATGTGTGGTTTCTAATAGCGTGCAGCTGAAGCGAATTCGCTCTGTATTGAGCCAATCCACCAAGGTCATACTGGTGGCTTTCTTAAAATGTCGGGTAAATGTCCTACGTGTTAAATGGGTACGTGCAGCCAAGCTTTCAATGCTGTGTGGCAGAGCCAGATTTTGTCTTAAAAAGTCCAATAACAGATTCATTTGAGCATCCTGAGTCGATGTTGCCACGGGCTGTTGAATAAATTGGGCTTGTCCACCTTCACGATGTGGTGGAATCACCATAATTCGTGACACTTTATTGGCAATATCAGCATTATAGAGCTCACGCACCAAATACAAACAACAGTCTAAGCCGGCCCCTGTACCTGCAGAGGTAATGATCCCTTGATCTTCGACATATAGCGCGTCGCGATCAAGGTCAATGTGCGGGAAACGCTCACTAAAATCTTGCTCGCCCATCCAATGCGTGGAGGCTTTTTTGCCATCTAATAAACCCGCATAGGCTAAGGCATAGGTGCCATAGCACAATCCAACAATTTTGATCCCTTGCTGATGGGCGCGATTTAAGGCGGTCATGAGCGCTGGTTCAGGCTGATGATTCACATCATCCCATCCCGGAATAATCATCACGTCCGCGTCTTCAAGCAGTTCAAGACCACCATCCGGAAAAATGAGCATCGACTGCTCACTATGCACCGGCTGTGCATCCATGGAAAAAATTTTCACCTCAAATAAAGCATGATCCTGAATTTTGATATTAAAAATCATCTGTGGAATCGAAAAATGAAAGGGATTAATTTGAGGGTAAACCAATATCCGAATTTGAGGGATCGCCATGGATGCTGTCGTAGATCAAAACTCTACTCTAGCATGTTGTCCCAATTGTTTCGATGATTGTCCTGAAGGACAATTTTTTTCTACTCTGATTTCAAGCAAGCTATGCCCATGACACCAACATGGGATTTTTTTAAATGTATAACGCTTTTACTCGCGCGCTTCTTGCACTGACGCTGAGCATGGCATCAGCACCGTTATGGGCACAAGAGACCCGCACGACACGCGACACCAGCAAGGTCACACACATCCAAGAGATTCGTAATGCAACCATTAAAGTTAGCTATGCAGATGTGACCTTTTTAATTGATCCAATGTTTGCAGCGAAAGGATTTTACGAGGGTTTTGCAAGTACCTACCGTCCTCATCTACGTAATCCATTGGTCGATTTACCGCTCAAGATTGACACGATACTCGAAGGTGTAGATGCGGTGATTGTGACACACACGCATTTAGATCATTGGGATGATGCAGCACAACAACACATTCCAAAGCATCTGCCTATTTTCGTCCAAAACCAACACGATCAACAGACCATTCAAGCACAAGGCTTTAAAGATGTGCGTATCCTTGAACAGACCCTGTTTGAAGGGATTAAATTAACCAAAACCGGTGGTCAACATGGTACCGACGCTATGTATCGTGTGCCAGCGTTAAAGACCAATCTCGGCGAAACCATGGGCGTGGTGTTTGAGGCTCAGGGGCATGAAACCGTCTATGTGGCAGGTGATACGATCTGGCGTCCCGAAGTGGAGCAGACTATTCAAACCTTTAAACCCGATGTCATTGTGTTAAACACAGGTAAAGCATTGATTGATGGTTTTAAAGAATCGATTATTATGGGTCAAGAAGACACCTATACGGCAACACGCAAAGCGCCAAATGCGAAGATTGTGGCCGTGCATATGGATGCGATTAACCATATGTCACTCACACGTGATCAGCTACAACGCTATGTGAAACAAAAAGGGATTCAAAATAAAGTCTTCATTCCCTTAGACGGTGAAACATTGTCATTTTAAAACAAGTACAGGCGGTGGTGCTCATGCACCACCACTGAAAAAATACTCAAATATTCATGAAAACAAGGAAAGAAAATGTCTAATTCAGCAGTACTCGTGATTGATTTACAAAAAGAATACTTACCTACAGGTCAGCTGCCGCTGTTGAATATTGAGGAGGTCTCTGCGCGTGCGGCAACAATTATTGCGCATGCACGTGACCATGCAGTACCCGTCATTCATGTGCAACATGTGGCACAGGCAGACTCACCAATCTTTGTGCCTCATTCAGACGGAGTTGAGTTCCAAGATCCAGTCAAACCCCGTGCCGATGAAACCGTGATTGTTAAACATCAGATTAATGCCTTTTTAGACACCAATTTAAAAGAGGTTTTAGATCGTCATGCCATCACGGAATTGGTGGTTATTGGTGCGATGAGCCATATGTGCATTGATGCTGTGGTTCGTGCAGCATCTGATTTTGGTTATCAGGTTAAAGTGGTTCATGATGCCTGCACCACCCTCGATGTAGCGTTTAATGGTGTGCATGTCCCTGCAGCACAGGTGCATGCCACCTTAATGGCGGCATTTGAGTTTGCCTATGCTCAGGTGATTGCCACTGAAGATTATCTGCATTCAACCGCAAAACCCTAAACTTGCCCCACCATACGCGCTACATGCTCATTCTCTTCGCGTGCATGAGTACCGCATTTGATCATGTGTCGACTGCGGTATCTGCATTGGGTTGAATCAGTGAATGGCTTGCACTCAGCATCTCTTTGATGCTGATGCTTTTGGATTTTAAAATATACTATGGCGAGTAAATTCAAGGCTCAATCTAAATCAGGTCATAAAATAGCATTGCCGCTTGGCTGATTTGCTTTAGCTCAGAGATGCTCAATTGATGATGGCTTTAAAAAAACAATACGACATCAATCCGAGTTATTCAT
>CAVBYE010000225.1:0-3229 GCA_963599285.1 Bacteroidaceae bacterium
CTTTAATGTCAACAGTAAAGGGGTATTTTTAGGCATGCAGAAGCAAATTTCGACTATGCTTAGATATCAACAAGCAGGCAATATTTTAAATGTTTCCTCTGTGGCAGGCTTGAATGCTGCACCCAAACTCGCCGCGTATTCAGCCTCCAAGCATGCCGTTATTGGCCTGACCAAGACAGCTGCGATTGAATATGCAAAGAAAAATATTCGTGTCAATGCGATTTGTCCGTTTTACACCGCAACCCCTTTGGTCACTGCAAGTGAACTTGCGGATAAAATTGATTTTTTAAACATGGCTTCACCCATGAAACGGATTGCAGAAACTGAAGAAATTATTAGTGTGATGCTGATGTTATGTTCGCCTCAGCATACCTACTTAACAGGCCAAGCGATTGCTGTGGATGGCGGTGTGACGGCGCTTTGAGGGTTGCTAGTGAGTTACTGTAAGAAAATCAGTACTGGTATCAATTGACAACCTAGCTCTATCTTACAAGCTAGGTTGCATCTGGGGTTGTTTACACAACGAAGAAGCCGTGGGTTGCATCTTTCTTTAATTGATCTACAAGACCAAATTCCCAATCTAAATAGGCTTGCATCGCTTCTTTAGAGTTGTCAGTACCTTCATATGGGCGTTTGTAACGATCAATCTGTTCTGAAAGAAAATCATGTTCAGTCGATAATTCAAAACCTGCTTTTGCCCATGCTGCGTTACCGCCTGCAAGCACATAAACATGTTGCTCAGGTTTTAGGTGCGCTTGAATGTCCGCCACGGCGTACTGTGCCAACAGACTTGAACCACAGGTCACCACAATGGCTTGTTTATGCGCAAATGCTGGGCGCTGAATCACTTCGCTCACATCCGCTTTTAAAACCCACTGCGCGGTTGGAATGTGACCTTTTTTATAATTGGCTGCGGTCGTGAAATCCCACACTGCAATATCTTGTTCTGCAAGTAAGGTTTTTAATTGCTCAGGCGTTAATAATTGCTGTGCAGAGATCTGCGGTGTTGCAGGTTTCCAAGCACCTTGTGCATTGAAGATATCTGTACGCTCATCCACAAGTACATACACATCCCAATTCATTTGTGCTAACCATGAACCGGTCATATAAGCACGCGTCTGTAACGGATCAACCAAAACAATACGTGCGCCACGCACTGCCGCATAATGGTCAGTTTCTTGTACTAATTGACCGCCTGCCACCCAACGACTGTCCGCAATATGCCCTTGACTATATTCTTGCTCACTGCGTACATCGAATACGTAGGTAGTGCGTTGTTTGTCAGCACGTAAGTCTTGTAAAGCCGCATAATCAATACGTTTAACGCCCGCTTGTTCAGCAAGCTGTTGTGCATTTTGACGAATCTGCTCCACGGCTTCTGCTGATGTATCTTGATAACTGCGTGCTTGACCGTGTTCAAGTTGTTGATCTGCCAACGTCCAACCAATTGTGCCATTACGTAGTGCAAAAATTTCATGCGGTAATTTGGCATTAATTAACGATTGCGTACCAATAATACTGCGGGTACGTCCAGCACAGTTGACGATAATTTGCGTATTTTCATCTTTGACTAAGCTTGGAGCACGTAATGCCAATTCCGCACCGGGTACACTAATGCCTGTCGGAATGCTCATGGTTTGATATTCATCAAAACGACGTGCATCTAAAATCACAATATTGTCATTGGCTGCAATTTTGGCCTGTAATTCTTCAGCACTGATCGATGGCGTCCCTTTAAAGTGTTCAACCCATTCACCAAAGGCTTTACTGGCTGAGTTCACATCAATGAATAATTCTCCGCCATCACGTTGCCATGCTTGAATCCCACCTTCAAGCACTTGAATATTTTGATAGCCATATTCAAGCAACTTTTTCTGTGCTGCTTCTACACGGGCAGCGACATCATCATAAATCACCACAAGCGTATCCAAACGTGGAATACGGTTATACACTTCAATTTCTAAACGCGATAACGAAATATTGCTGGCAAATAAGGGATGATTTTGCGCAAAAATATGTTCTTCACGTAAATCGACAATTGCAATTTCATGGCCTGCTAGTAGATGTTCGCGAATTTGATGGTAGGTAATTGTGCTCACAGTTCTTGTCCTTATTTAAATGTTTGAATAGCCTGAAATAAACGGTTTCGCAGTCCCATCGACTTGATAGGTAAAGCGTTCGACTTTGCCAATATTGGCACCATAAATATGAATACTGATCGAAACGCGATCATCAAAGGCATTTTCTACCGCATGAATATCGCCTGTTTCTGGTGTAAACCAATCGGTATCGCCTTGTTTTAAATAATCATGTTCTGGTAACGCTGCAAAAGTGTTATCGATACGGCGATAAGGGATTGAAATTTCTGCACCCTCTAATACACCAATGACACCCCATACCTCATGATTATGAATAGGTGTTTTCTGTCCGGGTCCCCAGACAAAACTCACGATTGAAAAACGTTCCTGTGGATCCAAATACAGCAAATACTGTTGATAATATTGTGGGTGCGGTTGTTTAAACTCTTCACTCAACCAACTCGAATCTTTTAAGGTCTGCTGAAATTCAGGTAAAAAGCCTTGAATGAGCGCTTCAGGTGCAAGCGATTGCGCGAAACCTTGTTCAATTGCCTTGATCACAGGCGCTAATGCGGTTAACTGTGTCATCTTAGTTCTCTGTATTTTTAGTGCTAAAGCCACGGTCAAACAAACCACTGACATCAATTTTCTGATTCAACAACTGATGCTTGGCGTAAAAATTCGCGGTCTCTTGCGAAGTCTGTACCACATCATCTGTAATAGCAGTCCATGTAGCATTTTTACGTTTAAAGGCTAAGGTTGCAGGTTCTTCAGGAATCCCGGTAATTCGGGCTAAGTCCTTACCAAAAGATTGGTAATTGGCATTGACCCACGTTTGTGATTCTTCTAAACGGTAAATAAAATCTTGAATCGCACGGCGTTTTTCAGGATTGTTTAAGGCTTTTTCAGTTCCTGCCAAGAAGGTAAAGCCTGAATACAGCCCTCGTCCATTTTCAACAATTCTAAAGCCATCAATCACTTCAGCATAAGCGGTATACGGATCCCATACTGCCCATACGTCAACAGAACCATTTGCAACCGCGAGTTTTCCATCAGCTGGCGGTAGGAATTTAAAGCTGACATCGCTTGCATTCATACCTGCACGTTCGAGCGCACGCAGCGTAATCAGCTGTCCAATCGAACCTTTATTG
>CAVBYE010000226.1:0-3181 GCA_963599285.1 Bacteroidaceae bacterium
AAACAAAACGGAGCCGAAATCCTCCAGTTGTAGAGGGCAGCACTCCGTTCGGCATGTATATTTCAATAGAAAATTGGGTCAAAAATAAAAAAATTTTGCTTTAAAAACGGACCACTTCCTAGCCTGCAAATTCACCTTATTTGTCCTCTGTCTTTTCCAACCACTCCTTCGTTTCTAATACCCGATAACTTTCTCCTGTCATGTCAAGTACGTGCGCCTTGTGGGCAATCCTGTCCACAATCGCGCCTGTTAAAACCTTGTCGTCAAACACCTCATTCCATCTAGCAAAAGGCAAGTTTGTTGTTACGATCATCGGAGCTTTTTGTAATCGATTTGACAGTAAATTAAAAAGCACCTCTCCGCATTCTCTACTAAACGAGCAATAGCCCAAATCATCAAGTATTACCAGGTCATACTTCTCAAAGCTTTTCTTATATGATGTTAGCGCGTTAAGGCTCATTGCCTCTTTCATTTCAATTACAAGATTGGGAACATTTATGAAAGAGACATTTTTGCCGCTGTAGCAAGCCTTGGTACCTATGGCAACAGAAAGAGCAGTTTTACCAACACCAGGATTTCCAATTAGTACCACATTTGAGCCTTCTTCTAGAAACTCAAGCGTTTCTAGCACGCGCACCTCACGTCTGATTTGCGGAGAAAGGTGCGCGCTGGCAAACGTATCAAATGTCATCTGATAGGGAAAGTGAGCTTTGTTCATACGGCGCACAATGCCATTTTGGCGCCTGAGCTTGCACTCTTGCTCAAAGAGGTGCTCTATGGCTTCACTTACGCTGTAATCTTGTGCTGCGGCTTCAAGTAAAAACTCATCGATGTTTTGTTTGGCGTAGCTAAACTTCAGGTGTGCTGCGTATTGTTTAATGGCTTCTGTGTTCAATTTATGCCACATCCTTACCAATAGCGCCAATACGCTCAATTTGACGCTGTGTTGCGAGAGCAATAGGGTCATCGTCACGCGCTTCTTTTAGGTACACTTTCTTTTTTCTCATGTGGTCTTTTAGCGCCAGAAGTGTATCTTCTACACTGTCATCTTTGCATTCATTTAATATTGATATGAACTCACGTGGGTTATCAGCGTATTCGCTTTTAAATACCTCAGCTAACTCTGTCTTTGTTGCAAGCGCACATGAATTAGCTAGTGCACCAGGCTTTTTGTTGAAAGTAGTCAGATAATGGCCAAGTTCTAGCACCATGTCTTTGCTTTTGTAAGAACGCGCATGGCGCGCAACTTCACTTCCTTTGTGAAGGATTACAATTTCTGTGGGGTATGCCTTTATACACATATGCTTACCAACAAAGCAATCTGGCACCGAATAAGACACCTTATCGTAGCGAACACATGAGTACTTATCAACGATGCATTCACTTACAATATCGGCTACCTCATAAGGTGGGCGATATGGAGTCAACGCTGCGCGTTCCTTTTCAACACAAACGTTTTCATTGAGTTTTTCTAATGCACTATCAAGTGCTACCTGCGCATCAGCTAAACTATCAAACTTCCAGTTCAGCGCAAAGGCCGCATTTCTTACCACATCAACTGATCTCTCTACGGTGCCCTTTTCATTTCCGGCATATGCATTTGTTACGTTTACTCTAAAGCCATAGTAAAGCGCAAGCTTTACCAGCCCTTCGTTTAGCTCCTTTTCATTTTTGCCAACAAACTTTTTCACAACGTTTCTCATGTTGTCGTAAACGCCTTCTTCAAAGCAGCCTCCCATGTGTTCAAAGAAGCGCACCTGGCTATCAATAAACACATCAAATTTTTGGTTTCGATAGATTCTTGCATAGCGATACCCAGATGCAGGCGCGCTCATCACAGCAATAAATGCTTTTGTGAGTTTATCTGCAATGTGTAGATGCACCTCACCAAAGTCAAACTCAAAGCGCTGACCATAGCGGTAGTTTTGTGCAATGAATGCTTCTTTTTTTACGGCGCGCTTTTCATTTATCTTGCGGCATACGGTTGTGTAACCAATATCAAAGCCCGCCTCTTGCATTAGACCTAATATCTGGTATTTTGTGAGTTGTTGCTTTTTGGTATGCAGAAGCTCGGCTTTCTTTGCTTCGGCTACCAAAATTTTGTTGAGGAACTCGTCCATCTCTAGTGACCATTTACGAGCGGGCGAGTTTCTTTTCTTGTACTCTGGAGAAGCTGTTGCAACCTCCGTTGCCTTGCGCAGTTTTTCCTTATCAGACATTTCTGGTTGCGTAAGTGCTGCTTGTGCGCGCTCGTATTCAGCAACGTATTTGTTTACCGTCTTTTTGTCGATGCCAAGCGCCTTGGCAATGCTTCTGTTTGATTGATTCTTCAAATGTAGTGTAATGATTTCTAGTTTTTCCATCATCGTAATCATCTTCCTAAATCACCTCCGACAGCATTGTACAGTGACGTACTGTCGGAGCGGAAGTGACCCAATTTTTAAGCGAAACGCTGACCCGTTTTTAGAGTACTATACACATGCTTAAGCTAGAATTTACGGCTAGTATCAATCAGAGAGATTTTGCTTACAACGAAGCGCTCTGCTTTTTACACCCATGTATTCTTCTGGCGGATTTAGAGCTAACTTTGAGCTAATTTAAAACTTATTGTTAAACTTTAGTTAAACAGGTATTGCTTAATCCCTAGTATTTTGGTAGGATTTAATCGTTCAAAAATAGAAACCATTGAAAGGAACGAACATGACAGTAAAAGCACTTAACCGTATTGATGAGCTTATTGGCAACACTCCCCTTATCAAGCTGAACGTATCGGACAAAGCAAACGTGTACGGCAAACTTGAGTACACTAACCCCGGCGGATCAATTAAAGACCGTATTGCAAAGGCGATAATCGACGACGGTATTGCAAGTGGCAAAATTAACAAAGACACCGTAATCATTGAATCTACCAGCGGAAACACCGGCATTGGTCTTGCGATGATTGGCGCTGCATACGGGTTGAAGGTTATCATCTTCTTGCCTAACACCATGAGTGTTGAGCGCCGCAAACTCATTGAAGCATATGGCGCAGAGCTTCGCATTGTAGATGGCGGCGTGCCGCTTGCAAATGAAGAAGCAGCCAAGCTTTTGGCAGAAACCCCGAATAGCTTTGCACCCAGCCAATTTACCAATCCAGTTAACGCTAAAGCACACTACGAAACAACAGGCCCTGAAATTTGGG
>CAVBYE010000227.1:0-3133 GCA_963599285.1 Bacteroidaceae bacterium
GCGCGAAAGCATCACTGTCTGCATTTGATTACATTATCCGTTCGGGTCAATAAATAAAAAAAAGCACCTAGCGAAATTACGTGCTAGGTGCCATATACGATAGGATAGGTTTTATTCTTATTCTTTTTACAGGAACTTTGGACGCTAACACCCAAGTTCCTTTTTTTTATTCTAGACCTGTCATTTGCATGTCTTTTTATTATTTTTATTTCTTCTTCTTTCCCTCTAGGAGGATTGCTTTTTAAATAATGCAATTGCTATGCCAATTTAATATATTTTATAAAATTCAATTACTTAATATATTTTCTTATTTGAACCTAATCTTTGTGTGCTATGCATGTGCACAATAATGCTCATGAAGTGCAGATCTATGAACAATGATGATGCAAATGATGCAGCGAATTTTAATGTATCTATCGACAGGCATAAAAAAACCGAAGCATTCGCTTCGGTTTTTGGGTTAAAAAATAAAATTATTTTTCAACGAAAGCACGTTCAATCACGTAGTCGCCTAAAACGCCCATACGTGGTGATTCTTTTAGACCATGTTGGTCAAGAAGTGCTGCAACATCGTCAAGGAAGGCAGGAGAACCACAGAGCATTGCGCGGTCAGTTTCAGGGTTGAAACGTGGTAAACCGATTTTCTCGAATAATGCACCAGTTTCAATCGCTGTTGTAACACGACCTTGGGTGTGGAAGTCTTCACGAGTAACCGTTGGGTAGTACACTAATTTTTCTTTAGCGCCTAATTCACCAAAGAATTCGTGGTTTGGAATTTCGTTTTCAATTAAGTCTTGGTAAGCCAATTCTGAAACAAAACGCGTACCATGAACCACGATAATTTTTTCAAAACGTTCATACGTTTCTGGGTCACGAATCGTAGACAAGAACGGTGCAAGACCTGTACCTGAAGAAAGTAGGTATAAGTTTTTACCTGGATTTAAGTCATCAAGTACTAAAGTACCTGTTGGCTTTTTAGAGACTAAAATTTCGTCGCCCACTTTTACTTTTTGTAAAATAGAGGTTAAAGGACCATCTGGCACTTTAATCGAGAAGAACTCGAGTTCTTCTTCGTAGTTTGCGCTGGCAATTGAGTAAGCACGCATTAAAGGCTTGCCATTGACTTCAAGACCGATCATCACGAACTGACCGTTTTTAAAACGTAGGGCAGTATCACGAGTGGTTTTAAAAGAAAATAAAGTATCATTCCAGTGGTGGACATGAGTAATCTTTTCGACGTTAAAAGCAGCCATTAAAGGTCTCAATAAATTATCAAATTAGAACAGGTTGCTATTCTAATCTAAAATCATTCTCGATAAACTGAATATATTTAATTGAGCTTATCAGAAAAAGTGATGAAGACGAGTCTAAATCTCCCAATTATTGGCTATATGCGTTCACCTTACCAAGAGAAGTTTGGCATCCCACGTCAGCCAAATTTAGTAGACGTTGAATCTTATATTGAAATGACTGGGCCTTATAACGATTTGAATGCTTTTGTGGGGATTGAAGCCTTTAGCCATTTGTGGTTGGTTTGGGAGTTTCATGATAATAAAAATCAACAAGATAGCACTAAATTTCGTCCACAAATTCGTCCGCCACGTTTAGGTGGAAATCAAAAAATTGGCGTGTTTGCCAGTCGCAGTATGTACCGTCCATCTCCAATTGGTTTATCGGTTGTACGTCTAAAAAAGGTCGAAAAAGTAGGCAAAACAGTACGTGTTTATGTGATTGGTAGTGACTTACTCAATGGTACACCTGTGGTCGATATTAAGCCTTATATTCAATATTCTGATGCAGTGATGGATGCGCAAAGTGCTTATGCGCAAGATGAACCTGTGCGTAAGCAAGTTGTTTGGTTGGAAAATGCACAATATTCACGTGATGAGTTACTTAAAACCGCCACCATTACCACGCAAATGTGTGTAGAACTTGAACAAGTGTTGGCCCTTGACCCAAGACCGGCTTATCAAGATGATGCAACACGCGTATATGGTATGCACTTTGCGCAGTGCGAAGTGAAGTTTCGCGTGACTATAGATCGTGTAGAAGTGCTAGATTTAAGTTTAAAAGCTTAAAGATTTGAGCGGGTAATATAAAAAGTTTGCTCGCTATTTTAACTAATGAAACACCTCAAGCATGCAACAGCCTGCTTGATGGCATACAGGGCAATAACAAAAATATGACCGCCCGACAGATCGAGTGGTGATTGTGCATTGGCACAGATTGGGGAAAAACATGCAATTTAACTTTGAAATCGACAGTACATGGTGTTTAGAACAGCTGTATCAAGAAGGCTATTTGAGTGAGCGTGATAAAGCGTTTATTCAAACAACACACCGGCAACGTGAGCAATTGCAATGGCATCCGCTACAATGGATTGCCAGTTTTAACCTCAAAAATCAAAAGGATCTGAGTCAAGTTCTCAGCTTAAATTATCTCAGTGAGTGGTTGGCAAAAAAAGCCGATATACCATTGTATGTCATTGATCCTTTAAAGGCCGATGTGGCGTTATTGACGGGTGTCATGTCACAAGAGTTCGCGTTTAAAAATAAAATTTTAGCCGTTGATGTCCAACCACAGCAGGTCTTGATTGCCACAGCACAACCTTTTATGCAGGATTGGCTGAGCAATTTAGCCCAGAGTGTGGCACCTAAAAAAGTACAGCTCGTCATGCTGAATCCTGAGCAACTACAGCGTTATTTAGTCGAATACTATCAGGTTAGCCGAGCTGTGACAGGATCACAGCAGTCCGGCGTTTATGATCGTGAGCAGCAAGGGGTAGAGGCATTATTGCAGTTGGGGGATCAACATAACCCCGATGCCAATGATCAACATATTGTGAAATTGGTGGACTGGATTTTACAGTTTGCCTTTGAGCAAGGTGCCAGTGACATTCATCTTGAACCGCGTAAAGGCCAAGGTAAAATCCGTTTTCGGATCGATGGCGTGTTACATACCATTTATCAGATGCCAGCCAATACCTTAATGGCGGTAACCTCGCGAATTAAAATTTTGGGACGGATGAACGTGGCCGAAAAGCGCAAACCGCAAGATGGACGTTTAAAAACACGCACGCCTAAGGGCCGTGAAACCGAACTGCGTCTGTCGACCTTACCGACGGCCTTTGGGG
>CAVBYE010000228.1:0-3058 GCA_963599285.1 Bacteroidaceae bacterium
TTTCTTTAGTCCTGCGCAAGTGATGCCTTTACTTGAAGTCGTACGTACTGCACATACCAATGATCAAACGTTATTGACGGCATTGGATTTAGGTAAGCGTTTAGGCAAAGTGGCTGTGGTAGCAGGCGTCTGTGACGGTTTTATTGGTAACCGTATGCTGAATGAATATTTACGTATTGCCGGTCTATTAATTGATGCCGGTGCATCACCGTATCAAATTGACCAAGCTTTAGAAAACTTTGGCATGGCGATGGGGCCATTCCGAATGTGTGACATGGCAGGCAACGATATTGGTTACCTGATTCGTAAACAACAATTAAAAGCCAATCCAAATAAAAAATTCTCAGGGATTGCGGATTTATTGTGTGAGCAACAACGTTTGGGTCAAAAGACTCAAAAAGGTTGGTACGACTACAGCACAGGCAATCGCCGTGGTGAAGTAGACCAAGAAGTATTGGCTTTAATTGAGACTTATCGTCAACAACAAGCGATTACGCCACAGCAGTTTACAGATGCTGAGATTGTCGCGCGTTGTATCAATGCATTGGCTTTAGAAGGTTATCGTTTATTAGAAGAAGGCATTGCCTTACGCGAATCAGATATTGATGTGGTGTATTTGGCCGGTTATGGCTTCCCACGTTGGCGCGGTGGCCCAATGTTCTTTGTCGGACAAAACCTGAATCAATTTCAACAGCAAGTGAACACATTTGCACAAGATGCAGTCGGTGACGCAAGTTTTTGGCAACTCCCAAATATTTTAAGCCAAAAGCTTAGCGCTTAACTTTAGCACTTTTATAAAAATTCAAGCTTTACGCCTGTGACAGGAACGGTTACGGGCGACGCTCGAGGGTAAAATCATGAGTACACTACATTTACAACATTGGCCACGTCATTTATCACATGGTTTGTCTTATCCACAAACTGGCGTGTATGAACACTTAAGCACCAGTGCGCAGCGTTACCCCAATAAAATCGCAGTCAATTATTACGGCAGTCAAGTCGATTACCAGACCTTAAATACCCGTGTAGAACGCTTTGCGGGTTATTTAACTGAAAAATTGGCCGTGCAACCCGGTGATCGTGTGGTGCTGTGCATGCAAAACAGCGTGGCGTTTATCGTGGCGTACTATGCCATTTTACGTTGTGATGCTGTTGTAGTCCCTGTAAACCCAATGAACAAAACCTTGGAACTCGAATGGTATATCACGGACACCGAAAGCCGTGTGGCGATTGTGGGTTCGGAAATGGTGGCAGAGTTTAGTCCGCTGCTGGATGAAACGGTGCTAGAAAGCATCATTGCAGCACGTTATGGCGATGACATTTTTGCCGATACCAAATTTGTGATTCCAGAAACGGTAAAAAATGCACCTGCGATTACCGAAAGTCAGCACGTCGTGAATTTCCAAACGGCATTACAACATAGTGCAATTCGTTATGTTGCTCAGCGCCAAGGCGAAGATCTTGCGGTGATTTTGTATACGTCGGGTACAACAGCACATCCAAAAGGCTGCATGCTTAGCCATCGTGCTCTAGTCGCGCAAATTAGTACGCAGATCAACTGGAGCCCATGGAATAACACCGCCAAAGTGTTATCGGTGACGCCATTTTTCCATGTGACAGGCATGATTAATGCCATGTGTCTGCCAATTTACCTTGGTGCGACGACCTATTTAATGACCCGTTGGGATCGCGTATGTGCCGCTCAAGTGGTGGATTTACATGGTTTAACCCATTGGTGTTGTATTCCAACCATGGTGGTGGATTTATTGGCCTTGCCGAATGTGAATCAATATAACTTCCGCTCATTCATTTGTGTCTACGGCGGTGGGACAGGTATGCCACATGCCATTGCTCAAGATTTTGAAACCTTAACCGGAATTGAGTTTATTGAAGGCTGGGGCATGACTGAAATGACCGCAGGGGTACATCTCAACCCCTATGGTCGTGGTAAGCGTCAATGTTTAGGCGTGCCGTTATTTGAAGTGGATAGCCGTGTCATTGATCCAGACACCGGTTTAGAGCTGGGTGTCCGTCAAACCGGTGAAATTATCTCACGCAGCCCATGTATGTTTAGTGGCTATTGGAAAAACCCACAAGCCACCAAAGATGCACTGATTGAACATGATGGACATACGTTCTTTAAAACCGGTGATGTTGGCTATTTTGATGAAGAAGGTTACTTCTTTATGGCAGATCGCTTAAAACGCATGATTAATGTGTCTGGCTACAAAGTATGGCCGTCTGAAGTCGAAAGCATTTTATATAAAAACCAAAACGTATTTGAAAACTGCATTATCCCATGTAACAAAACCGATCGTGGTGAAAGCGTGAAAGCTGTGGTGGTATTAAAGCCACATGCTGTGATCACGGAACAAGAATTGCAAGATTGGTGCCGCGCCAATATGTCGGCTTACAAAGTACCCAAATTTGTAGAATTTGTGGATGAACTCCCAAAAACTGCAAGCGGAAAAATTAACTGGCGTTTACTACAAGACAAGGAACTCAGCGCATGAACAGCTACAAAGCCCCTTTAAATGATCTCAGCTTTATCTTTAATCATCTGTTAGATCAAAAACAATTGGCCGAGTTGCCAGGTCTTGAAGATTTAGGTGTAGAACTATATGAATCTGTACTTGAAGAAGCAGGTAAATTTGCAACCAATGTGCTAGATCCAATTAATGCCAGCGGTGACCGCGAAGGCTTAAAAATTGCCGATGGTGTGGTCACAACACCAAAAGGCTTTAAAGAAGCCTATCAACAATACACGCAAGCCGGCTGGAACAATATTTCACTTGAGCCAGAATTTGGCGGTCAAGGTCTACCGTATATTCTATCTACGGCAGTCAATGAAATCATGATGGGTGCCAATAAATCCTTTGTGATGTGTTCGGGTTTAACCATTGGTGCAATTGAAGCGATCAGCCATGCAGCAAGTGATGAACTCAAACAGAAATATTTACCAAAATTGGTTTCTGGTGAATGGGGCGGCACCATGAACTTGACTGAACCGGGCGCAGGTTCAGATGTCGGAGCATTAAAAACCAAAGCCATTGAACAA
>CAVBYE010000229.1:0-3052 GCA_963599285.1 Bacteroidaceae bacterium
TGACAACATCGTCACGTCTTCAATTGAAGCGATCATTGCATGTACCAATCGCTTGATTGAGCAAGGTGTACTCAGCACTGACCAAGTGATTGCGGCCGCTGTTTAACACAATCCGCTAAACTGCTTTGAACAGAGGATACCCAAGTGGTATCCTTTCTTCGTTTACTCTAAAGATTTAAGGCGAATTATTCCCGTGTCTTTCCCAGCTGACTCTGTGGGCCTCGTTAGCCCGCAAAAGTTTTCATTTGAAGAGCCTTTAGAGCTCGAATGTGGCCGCTCTCTTCCTCGTTTTGACCTGATGGTTGAAACTTACGGTACCCTCAATGCCGATAAATCCAATGCCATTTTGATCTGTCATGCCCTGTCAGGCCATCATCATGCAGCGGGTTATCATCATGAAGATGACAAAAAGCCAGGCTGGTGGGATGCATGTATTGGCCCAAACAAAGCCATTGATACCAATAAATTCTTTGTGGTGGCCATTAATAATATTGGTGGTTGTCATGGCTCAACTGGCCCAACTTCACCGAATCCTGAAAATGAAAATCGCCCCTATGGCCCAGATTTTCCGCTGGTCACTGTACGTGACTGGGTACGTACCCAAGCCATGTTGTCAGATCGTTTAGGCATTCAGCAATGGTATGCCCTGATTGGCGGCTCATTGGGTGGTATGCAAGCACTGCAATGGACCGTGGACTATCCGGATCGTATGCAAAAATGTGTGGTGATTGCCAGTGCGCCAAAACTCTCTGCACAAAATATTGCCTTTAACGAAGTGGCACGTCAGTCAATTTTGTCAGATCCAGACTTTTATGATGGCCGTTATCTTGAGCAAGACAGCTATCCAAAACGTGGCCTGATTTTGGCGCGTATGGTCGGCCATATCACTTACTTGTCTGAAGAAGCCATGAAACAAAAATTTGGTCGTGACTTAAAGTCGGGCAAATTTATGTACGGTTTTGACGTCGAATTCCAAGTCGAAAGCTACTTACGCTATCAAGGTGAGCAATTTAGCCGTAATTTTGACGCCAACACCTATTTAATTATGACCAAGGCATTGGATTACTTTGATCCTGCGCGTGAGTATGAACAATCCTTGGTAAAAGCTATGGCCAACACGCAATGTAAATTCTTGGTGGTGTCATTTACAACAGATTGGCGTTTTACCCCTGCGCGCTCACAAGAAATTGTGGATGCCTTAATTACCAACCATAAACCTGTGAGCTATTTAGACATTGATGCCGAACAAGGTCACGACTCGTTCTTGTTCCCAATTCCTTTATATGTCAAATCATTACGTGCCTTCTTAGGTGGCAAAGAACATCTGCAATCAACTCAGGAGCATGTGTAATGCGTATTGATCAACAGCTTGCTGAAAAATGGATTAAACCAGGTTCACGCGTTTTAGACTTAGGCTGTGGCGATGGCGAATTACTCGAACACATGAGTAAAAAACACAATATTCGTGCTTACGGTCTCGAAATTGATCAAGAAAAGATTGCAATTGCGATTAGTCGCGGGTTAAATATTATCCAACAAGACTTAAATTTAGGTCTTCATCGTTTTGCGGATCAGTCTTTTGACTATGTGGTCATGGCGCAAGCGCTCCAAGCGGTTGATGCCCCTGACGTGTTATTGCGTGATATGGTACGTGTGGGTAAACAGGCAATTATTACCTTCCCTAACTTTGCCCATTGGAAAGCTCGCTCTTTCTTGGCGCTCAAAGGAAAAATGCCCGTTTCAGATGCACTGCCGTATACATGGTACAACACGCCAAACATCCACTTATGTACCTTCCGCGATTTTGAAGCTTTATGCGAAGAGAACAATATTCGCATTATTAATCGACTTGCCGTGAATGGGGATCAACAAGGGAGTTTACTCAGTAAACACGTCCCAAACTTGTTTGGTGAAGTCGCAATTTATCGGGTAAGCGCGTTATGAAAAAACTTGTTCTGACTGGCCTGTTATTTGGCCTGTTCACTATGCAGGTGCAGGCAGATTATGTCTCGCCTAATAATTCGGTGGCCAGCCAAGCGGCTCGTTATTCCGTGATGGATCTGCAAGGTTTGAGCCAAGCAGCCAAAGCCGGTCAAGCTGGGGCACAATTTTATTTGGCCACCAAGTACGAACTGGGCAAAGATGTGAAACAGGACTTAGGTCAAGCATTTAGCCTGTATAAAGCAGCAGCTGATCAAGGACTGTCATCAGCTCAGCTGAATGTCGGCCGCATGCTAATTGAAGGTAAAGGCACGGCTAAAAATGAAGCTTTAGCACGTCAATACTTTGAAAAAGCAGCCAGTCGTGGTGATAACCGCGCCAGCTTTAACTTAGCTGTTTTAGATGAGCAAAAGAAAAACTACGTGGGTGCTTATCAATGGTATGAACTCTCGACCCGTGATGGCATGCTCGACCATAAAGTGGTGAGTTTATCTGAGGGTAAAAAATTGGCTTTAGCGGCCAATCTCACTCAAGAACAAATTCGTCAGGCACGTGATCGTGCTGACCGCTGGATTCAAGAACTGTAATTGAATCGGCAACTAAGCACCTTCGGGTGCTTTTTTATTCCCTGCACAAAATCAGGTACACTAAGCCAATTTCTTCATTTCATGAGTACCACAATGTCTGCAAATGCTTGGCTCTCTCAAGGCACATTAGTTCTTGCCAGCAACAATAAAGGTAAAATTGCTGAATTTGAAAAACTCTTTGCCCAGCTTAATCTACCCGTAGATGTGGTGCCACAAGGTCAGTTAAATATTGAAGATGCAGTTGAAGACGGTTTAAGTTTTGTTGAGAATGCCATTCTTAAAGCACGTCACGCAGCACGTATTTCGGGTAAACCTGCCATTGCCGATGACTCGGGTCTGTGTGTACCTGCACTCGGTGGTGCACCGGGCATTTACTCGGCACGTTTTGCAGGTGAACATGGCAATGATGCAGCCAACAATGCCAAACTCCTCGCCGAGCTAAAACCGCTACGCCAAGCCGATCAAGGGATTGAAGGCATGTTTGTGTGTGTCTTGGCTTTAGTTGAACATGCAGATGATCCATT
>CAVBYE010000230.1:0-3023 GCA_963599285.1 Bacteroidaceae bacterium
CTCCAGGCTTGAAAGATGGCGACATCGTGACTGCAGTTGCAACGGATAAAGCAGGCAACCCATCACAACCAGCAACAGAAACAGTTGATGGCGTAGGTCCTGTTACTGAGATCAACCCAATCAATGCCAAAGACCCAATTACCGGGACAGGCGAACCTGAATCTGTAGTGAAAGTGACCTTCCCGAATGGCGACACTGTAACGACTACAGTGAAAGCAGACGGCACATGGGAAGTTGCAAATCCAGGCTTAAAAGACGGTGATATCGTTAAAGCGATTGGTACAGATACCGTAGGTAACCCTGGCCCAGAAGCAACAGAACAAGTGGATGGCGTATTACCAAATACCCCAGAGATTGATCCAATCGGACCAAACCTACCAGCGATCACGGGTACAGCAGAGCCAGAAGCACAAATCACGGTGAAATACCCAGATGGCAGCACGGCAACCACAACAGCAGGCACAGATGGCACATGGAGCGTACCAACGCCTCCAGGCTTGAAAGATGGCGACATCGTGACTGCAGTTGCAACGGATAAAGCAGGTAACTCATCAATACCTGGTACTGAGACAGTTGATGGGGAAGGGCCAACTACAACGATTAATACTTTGGATGAGCAGAATCCAATTACAGGTACAGGCGAAGAAGGTTCGATCGTTAGCGTAACCTATCCAAATGGAACAACTGTAACTACAACTGTAAAAGCAGATGGCACATGGGAAGTAGCAAATCCTGGGCTTAAAGAAGGCGATATTGTAAAAGCTATTGCAGTAGATCCATTGGGTAATACAGGTCCCGAAGTTAATTCTACTTATCATCAAAATATCACAGACGCTTTACTTGAAGCACCAACAGCATATGATGATGTTGGCATCATTACAGGTAATATTAATTCTAAAGATAGTACCAACGATGCAAATCCAGAATTTAGCGGTAAAGGTGCCATCGCAGGAGCAATTATCAAGGTCTATGCTGATGATGTTGTGATTGGTTCAACCACAGCAGCAGCAGATGGTACATGGAAACTCACACCAGTAGATGCATTGGCTGACGGTAACCATAACTTCACGGCAACACAAACGGATCATGGTATTGAAAGCGACCAATCACCAATACTTGATTTTGTGATTGATACCATTGCACCTGTGATACAAGTAGGTGATATCAATGATTCAGGTACACAAGTCATCGGGGTGACTGAAGCTAATGTTCGAGTAGAAGTGAAAGACTCAACAGGTAAAACTGTATTGGGTACAGCACAGTCAGATGCTAATGGTAACTTTACAGTTAACCTGAGTCCTGCAGTGACCAATGGTGCTGAAGTACAAGTGACAGCAATAGATAAAGCAGGAAATACATCAGATGTTTATCCAGTCAAAGATACGGTCGGACCAGGTTTAGCTATCCTTGATGAGCTTTATGATGATGTTGCCAATAGCAATGCAGCAGGTGCTTATGATGAAAACTTCATGACGCCAGAGTTTAGTACGACAAGTACCGATGGCATTGTGACGTATCATACCAATGACTTGACACCAACCCTGATTGGTCGAGGAGAACCAGGCGCAACCGTAACGGTTTACGATGGATTAAGAACGGATGCTACGACAGGTCAGCAGGTAGGCGTTACATTCCAAGGCAGTGCAGTTGTTCAAGCTGATGGTACTTGGAGTTTAACACTGCCAGATCGTGGTGAAGATTGGTGGAGTAAAATCTACTATCGTCAAACGGATAGCGCAGGCAATGTTGGTCCATGGAGTGCAGAAGTCAATATCAATGTTCAGCAACAAAATAACAGTGACTACTTCTCTTATAAAACAGATACCTTTGGTATGACCAGTGCTGAGTTTGCGATTGGTAAATGGTCAAACAATGCCTCATTTACCATCAATAGCAAGACGATTCGTTACTATGGTAAAGACGGTGTAACAGATTCGAGTAACAGTGTTCATATTGTTGATCAGCAGGGTAATGTTGTTGAAGGTGTGACTTGGAGTGGTAAATTGGTGAACGACAGCTACATGGTGACCATGAACTTGCCTGCAGGTTTCACTGGTGGTTACAGTGTGATGATCCCACCGGGTTCATATAGTGACTATGCAGGGAATAATAACCTTGAATATCACTTTGACAACTTCACCATGAAGCCAGACTTCTTGATTACGGATACACAAGCCAAGGCTTACGTTACAGCGGAAGGCTATATTACCAACGACAATACCCCAACATGGCAATTAATAGCAGGACAGCCATCGACGACTAAAGTACTGATTCGTAATATGGAGGATGGTACGATTCAAGAAGTTGATACTACAAATGGTCAATTCCAGTTGCCGATTACCACGCCATTGAGTGAAGGTACGCATTCATATGAATTTAGTTATATTTACTCAAATTCACTTAAGGCGAAGCAAGTGCAGTCACCATGGTCAGACCCATTCACATTCACAGTAGACAGCAAAGCATATATCATTAAAGGTGACTACGATAACTTCAGTCTTGATCATGCGAAGTACAACAAAGCGGTATATAACCTGTTGGTAGAAAGTGATGCAACGGGTGGTAATGATCAGACTCAAATGGATGTATGGAACAACTTCAATGTAAGTTCGGATGCAGCGACCAAAGATGTCTTGGATATTTCAAAACTATTGAATTTGGCAGATGTGAATGCCGGGAATATCTCTGATTTCTTGAGTGTTGAATATCGAGCAGGTGCGAACAGTTCAGAGCAACATACGACCATCATGATTGACCGAGATGGTAGTGGCACGAACTTCGAAGCAACTCAATTGATCGAGTTCAGGGATGTGCATACAACGATCGAGCAATTATTACAAAACAACCAGATTATTTACTAATCTCAGTCTGAGATGATGACTTAATTTAAGTGGTAATGAAAAAGAGAATCCTAGGATTCTCTTTTTTTATGCATGTGATTTAGATCATAAAAAAACCTGATTTTAGATTGCTAAAATCAGGTTTGATGTAGCTGAAAGAGCTGAGTGATACACTATCTATGG
>CAVBYE010000231.1:0-3023 GCA_963599285.1 Bacteroidaceae bacterium
CTCTAAGGCATATTTTAAGGCATCATCGAGCATCCGCTCGGCAATACCTACGCTATAGGCCGCAATGTGTAAACGACCTTTATCTAACACTTTCATCGCGGTTTTAAACCCGACACCCTCCACCCCACCAATCAATTGATCTTGATGGACGCGGCAGTTGTCGAAAATGACGTCACAGGTATAGGAGCCATGTTGGCCCATTTTTTTGTCCACTTTGCCGAGTGATAGCCCTGGTGTACCGGCTTCGACTAAAAAGGCAGAAATACCCCCTGCACCGCGAATCTCAGGATTGGTGCGTGCCATCACGGTAAAGGTCGAAGCACGAGGTGCATTGGTAATAAAGCGTTTAGTACCATTTAAAATGTAATGCTCACCGTCTTTCACGGCTGTGGTTTTTAAGGATGCAGCATCTGAACCCGAATCGGGTTCGGTTAAACAAAATGAACCAATAATGTCGCCGCTGGCATAACGTGGCAGATACTTCTGTTTTTGTGCCTCCGTGCCATCAATTAAAATCCCACTTGAGCCAATACCATTGTTGGTACCAATTAAGGAACGAAATGCAGGAGAGGTTTGCCCAAGTTCAATCGCCACATAGACTTCCTCTTCCATGGTGATGCCTAAACCACCATATTCTTCAGGAATGGTGAGACCAAATAAACCTAACTCACGCATTTGCTGAATGATATGTTCAGGAATTTCTTTCGTTTCATCGACTTGATGCTCAATCGGTAGCAATTCTTTTTTCACAAAACTACGAATTGTACTCAGGAGTTGATCCAACATCTCTTGATCGCGAATCATGGCTTAGGTCCTCTATTCTGATTTTATCACAGCAATCCTGCTGCACTTTTATTAAAATTTCGTTATGCGAAACATATTAATCATAATATTGAGCAATAAACAAGCAATTTGGTCTTAAAAAATCATTTTTAGGCTAAAAAATTTGTTTTTACAGTTTTATAGTCGGAAAAAACAAAAAAAACTTGCTATAAAAGCGGAAAAATCGTAATTATGATTTAAAACAAATTTTCACGATGCAAAATAAAAATAAGGAAGTAGCCATGGAGCAGGTGGTTAAAATTCAAAAAGATCAACATGTGGCCATTGTCACCATTGATCGTCCTGAAGCAAAAAATGCCCTCAACACCCAAGTACGTCAGAGTTTGGCTCAGGCTTTTCGTGATTTAAGTGACGATGCTGAAGTACGTGCCATTGTCCTGACTGGTGGCGAACATGATTTTGCCGCAGGTGCCGATCTCAAAGAATTGGCCAGTGCTGAGCCGATTCAAATGATGCAACGTCGTACCGAACGTTATTGGTCTGCGATTTCACAATGTCCCAAACCAGTGATTGCAGCGGTCAATGGTTATGCTTTGGGCGGCGGCTGTGAGCTGGCCATGCATGCCGATATTATTATTGCCGGTAAAAGCGCCAACTTTGGTCAGCCTGAAGTTAAAGTCGGGGTGATGCCAGGTGCAGGTGGCACGCAGCGTTTATTCCGTGCGGTGGGTAAATTCCATGCCATGCGTATGATTTTAACCGGTTGTTTAGTGCCAGCTGAAGAAGCCTATGCAATGGGTTTGGTTTCGCAGGTGACAGAAGACCAAGACACCATTGCCACCGCAGTCAAAATGGCGCAAGGCTTAGCCAAATTACCGCCAATTGCGTTAGAGCAAATTAAAGAAGTGGCGTTAATGGCTGAAGATTTACCGCTGTCGGCTGGTTTAAGCCTAGAGCGAAAATCTTTCCAATTGCTGTTTGCTTCACAAGACCAAAAAGAAGGGATGCAAGCCTTTATCGAAAAACGTAAACCTGCTTATCAAGGACGCTAAACATGAGTTTATCTATTGAAAAAATTGCTGTGATTGGTGTGGGGACGATGGGTGCAGGAATTGCGCAAATTGCGATTCAATCAGGACATGACGTATGGCTATATGATGCTAAAGCGGGTGCTGCCCAAGATGCACAGCAGAAATTAGCCCAAACCCTGAATCAATTGGCGGATAAAGGCAAATTTAGTCATGCCAAGGCAGAACAAGATCTAGCGCGTTTACATATTGCTGAGCAACTCAGCGATTTACACGATTGTGATTTGGTGATTGAAGCGATTATTGAAAATCTTGAGATTAAACAAGATTTAATGCAGCAGCTTGAAACCATTTTAAAACCAAATGCTGTGATTGCCTCTAATACATCATCGTTATCCATTACCGCAATTGCAGCCAAATGCCAACAACCTGAACGTGTGGCAGGCTATCACTTCTTTAACCCTGTGCCCCTGATGAAGGTAGTGGAAGTGATTCAAGGCTTTTATACCCGTGATGATATTGTGCAGGCCTTAGTCCAGTTGTCTGAGAAAATGGGACATCGACCAGTTGTGGCCAAAGATACTCCAGGCTTTATTATTAATCATGCAGGGCGTGCTTTTGGGACAGAAGCCTATGCGATTTTATCAGAGCAAGTGGCTGAATTTTACCAAATTGACCGAATTTACCGCGATGGCATTGGTTTTAAAATGGGGCCATTTGAACTCGGTGATTTAACCGGTATGGATGTTTCGCATCCAGTCAGTGAATCCATTTATCAGCAGTATTATCATGAGCCACGTTATCGTCCTAACGTGAATACGCGTCAGCGTTATATTGCCAAACAACTGGGACGTAAAACTGGGCAAGGTTTTTATGATTACCGCAGTGGGCAAAAGCAAGGCGATGTTGCCCCGATTGTGGTGGGTCGTTTAAATGATTATCCAAGCGTGTGGATTGGTGCCGATTTTGCCCAAGATGCCGAAGCGTTAAAGCACTATTTAAATCAACATAATATTCGTCTGGATACCAATCCTCAGCCACAGTCGAACAGTTTAGTACTCTTGGCCTGTTATGGTGAAGATGCGACCACAGCTGCAACCCGTTATGGGGTTAATCCTGCACAAGTGGTGTGTATTGATCTGTTGTATGGTTTAGAAAAACACCGTACCTTGATGCCCTCCTTGCTCACCGCATCGCATGTGTTACATGCGG
>CAVBYE010000232.1:0-2999 GCA_963599285.1 Bacteroidaceae bacterium
ATTATCTAAAATATTTATGTGAATCATCAATAAATATGAATGAAAATAATTATCAATTAGATTATTATATGCCACAATTTTTTGTGCTTTGAGTTTCAGGATGAGCTTCATGCCGAGTTTTAGTTCAGATTTTATGACCCCAAAAAATCTACTTCGCAGCTGTATTATGGTGGCGATGTATGGTCAAGGTGTGCAGGCCTTTGCTGCTGTGAATACATTAGAGACCATTTCTTTAACCGCTGAAGCAGAACGTCAAGCGTTTAGAGGCAATATGGATGCCGTGCGTACTGAGGATGATGCACAAGCTTTACAAGTGATTGATCGTGAAGAAATTGCAAAATCTGGTGCGACTACGATTGACGAACTACTCCAAAAAAGTCTGAGCATGAATGCCGGTGTTGCCAATGATTCAGCCAGCGGCTGGACAGGGAATACCAGCCAAATTAACTTGCGTGGCTTAGGGGCAAGCCATACCTTGGTGTTGATTAACGGTCGCCGTGGTGCAGGGGTGGGTGGACGTGGTGTCTCAGAAAGTACCGACCAACAAAACTTAAAAGGGATTCCTTTAGCCGCGATTGAACGTATTGAAGTATTGCCAAGCTCCGCCGCTGCATTGTATGGCAGTAACGCGCTTGGTGGGGTCATTAACGTGGTGCTGCGCCGTGACTATGTAGGTACAGAAGCCAATCTACGCTATGACAATACCTTTAAATCAGATACAGGCATGACCACGCTCAATCTGACCACCGGTTTTGCGCTTGAGCAAGGTCGTACACAGGTGATGCTGACCGCACAAAAACAAGACAGCAATCAACTAAAAGCACAGGATCGTAACTTCAAACTCAAAGAACGCCAAATTGAGTTGGCCAATAACCCAAGTGCGATTTATGGGGTGAATAATGGTGTAGCGGTGAATCCACCGATGGGTCATCTGACCAATATTCGAACCAAAGATGGCTCAGAATTGTTTGATGGTGCAGGTTCAAGCTATGCCTATGTGCCAAAAGGCTATACCGGTGCTGCAGAAGGCATTGAAGCCTTTAAAAATACCGCAGGGCAATATGCGTTAGGGCTTGCAAGTGGCATTGGTGGTGACTCAGGTGCAGCCACATTAATTGGTGAACAAGACAACGAGTCATATAGCCTAAATATTAACCGTGACTTTACCGATAAACTCAATGTCTACCTAGAAGGAGCCTATGAGCGCCAGCATGTAGCCAGTGCCGGTAACTATCACGGGTTTGGTACGGTGACGCTGACTGCCGATAACCCACAAAACCCCTTTGGTAAAGACATCCTGATCACCTACTCACCTGATTATTCAAATGGTTTAAGTCTACGTAACCGTGAGATGGATGCCACGATGCAACGTATGGCCACCGGCTTTGAATACCGCATCAGCGACGACTGGCGTATGATTGGCGATTATGCATGGAGCAATACCGACAAAAGCATTCGTTACCAACGTCGTCCGACCAAAGGCACCAATAAATTTAATGCCGATGTTGCAAGTGGTAAAATTGACTTCTTAAAAGATGTCACCACCTATGACATTGACCTCAATCAAGGCTACTGGGGCGTGGCACAAAATGACACCGACCAAACTTTACAAGAATGGAACTTACGTGCCCACGGTCCAATTGCCAAATGGTATGCCGGTGACATTAGCTTAGCCACAGGTGTAGGCTATACCGATTGGAAAAGTAGCAGTCGCTCGGAAACGCAATCCTTAAATAACCCTGATTTACCATTTACCAAAAAGGCCATTGACAGCCAATCGCTGTATGCAGAATTCAACATTCCATTCATTTCAGCAGAACAAAATTTAAGTTGGCTGAAGCTGCTCGATCTACAGCTTGCAGCACGTTATGAAACCTATAACATCAAAAACAGCGGTGAGTTTAGTCAAACTTCGCCTACTTTAGGGCTGCGCTTAGCACCCAATGACAGTGTGATGTTACGTGGTTCATATAGCAAAGGCTTCATCGTCCCAACCGCAGCACAATTGGCTGAAGAAACCTTAGCCACTTCTGAAAGCACAGTCACTGACCCACTCAATCAAAATCAACAGGTTGTATTGTTCACGACTGGCGGCGGTAATCCAGATTTAACCCCAGAAACTGCGACCAGCTTTGGGGCAGGTGTGGTGCTAACGCCACAAGCTTTACCTGGTTTCCGTTGGACCATCGACTACTTTAATATTGAAAAAGACAACAACATTACCAGCTTAGGTGCGCAGGCCATTTTAGATGCCAATGCTAAAGATGGCTCCTATGCCAATCGCGTGATTCGTGACGCTGAGGGTAACTTACAAACGGTAAATACCACCCCGTTCAATGCACTGTGGCTCAAAACCAGCGGGATTGATACGCAGATGTCCTATCAAATGAACACACGTATGGGGGAGTTAAATTTAAACGCGGGCTATACCTGGACAGAAAAATATGATCAACAAGAACAGTTAGGTAAAGCGGCAAGCAGTTACTTAAATGACCCGAATAATGATAGTGCAGGTCCGCTTAAACATCGTCTGAATGCTTCAGCATTCTTACAAGCTACTCAAGCATGGGGCTTAGGTTGGGCAATGCAATACTATGGCAAATATGATCTAAAAAATGAAACCGCGATTTTGTTGCAAGGCAAAGACACGGTAGATGCTCAAACCTACCATGATGTTTATGCTCGTTATAGCAGCAATTTGGCTAAATATGGCTCACCTGAACTCAGCTTCGGAATTAAAAACGTATTTGGTGAATCGCAAAAAGACATGACCAATACGTATTTAAGCAAGTTTAGTGACCCACGCTTACAGCAGTATTATTTAAATCTCAAATTTGCCTTCTAATAAAAAGCCCGCAATATGCGGGCTTTTCTTATAGCGTCTTGGCCATCCAAATTTCACAAGCAGCACTGTGACCAGTTTGTCCGAGTGGTGCAGCTAAATAGTCAAAGCCTAAACGTTCATATAAGCCTACGGCTTCTTTTAAGCAGGCTGTGGT
>CAVBYE010000233.1:0-2986 GCA_963599285.1 Bacteroidaceae bacterium
TAGCTTGTTGGCGACCTATTGGGCCAGCCGTAAATATGTAAGTACCTGGCTGTTGTGGATCATCATCGACATCTTCTATGTGGGCTTGTTCTGCTACAAAGCTTTATGGTTAACCGCGAGCTTATATGCTGCCTTTATTGGTTTAGCAGTCATGGGCTATATACAGTGGCAACGGCTGTTCAAGCAGCAAAAGATGCGTAATGCTGCACATGTCGAGTCAAGCCACGTACAGCAAGAGGGATGAGGGACGATGTTAATTGATTTTGATCAGGCCAAGCAGCAGCAGTTTATTCAGGTTGCCCACAAAATCATGGCCAAACCTGATGTGTATGTGCAGTTCGACAGTGTCGCTGATTTTTATGCTGCGCCGTGGCTCGCGGAGTTCCCTGTGGGCACGATGTGGCAAGCGACGGGTTTAGATGATGGGGCGGAGCAGTTTTATGCCCAAATTTATTATCGTCATCTACGCCTTAATATTGACGTGAGTACACAGTTAAAGATTGAGTTACAGCAATAGGTCAACAACCGCTTGTGTGAAGGCGTGTGGCTGATGCCATTGTTTATGGAATAAACAGCCATTCGACTTTATTGCGGCCATATTTTTTTGCCTGATACAACAAAGTATCGGAACGTTGCAGTGCATAGTCAAACTCATGCCGATGTTCAAAGAAACTCACTCCGATACTAATGGTGAGCGGCACGGCTTGGCCGCTGACATAAAGTGGATGATGCTCTAAGGTCGCACGGATTTTTTCAGCAATTTCAATGGCAGTCTCTTGCGTGGTGTCCCGTAGTAAAATCGCAAATTCTTCGCCTCCAATTCGCGCCACTTCATCATAGCGACTCACGCTTTTGGTCATAATCTGGCTGGCATGCTTTAAGGCCAAATCACCCACTTGATGCCCGTATTGGTCATTAATCTGTTTAAAATGATCTAAGTCACAGACCAATAAAGCATGTACGCTGTCGGGCTGATGCTTGAGCCGGCGTAAGCTTTCATGTAGGGCACGCCGATTCAGCAGTCCAGTTAAGGGGTCTAAATTGCGTTCTTGGCGCAGTTGGTGGGAAATGTCTTGAAAGGCACAGCACAGCAGTAACACCACCAAGCCAATGTTAATGGCCAAAATCATAAATTGACCTGTGGCAAAGATCCAACTACTACTGAGTGTGATCTGCGTTTGGGTCAGGGCAAACACCAAATAGCCAATGCGCAGTATCACAATGGCCATTAAAATCACCAAAGATAAACGTAGAAATTGATCTAAGCGTTTACGCAGCTTAAGCGCATAGAGATGGGTGAGATTGTGAGCAAAAATCAAACATGGCACCACACCGAGTAAGAGCAGACGTACCAAGTGCACATCTTCGATCCAAGAATAATAGAACATCAACAGTTCTGCAGCGCCAATACTGATCAGCACAAAAGGCCAATTCATACCGACTTTGAGTCGTAAACTGGCCGCATAGTAAAACTGTGCGCAGCTGATATAGAGCAAAATACTGGTTAGACAGGCGGCTTGGGTTAAGTGTTGGGGATCTAAAATGCTATACAGCAATAGGGCAAAGGCAACGGTATAGGTGGAGTGGCCATGCACCACAAAGTAGCGTGGTAAGTCTTTAAAATAAGAAAAACCAACAATTGTACTGCCCAGTACAATCATAAACAGTGGAATAATAAGGCTATAAAAATTTAGGGTTTCGACAAACATAACCAACACAATAGCCCAGAAAACAAGTACAGCCCTGCCAAGACTGAACAGTCTCCCTGTAGAACAAGGACACCTATCTATGAGCGATTGCCCAATGCAGATTGCACACCGCGGAGAGCCAATTTTAACATTGATTGCCACAGCAGTAACAGACCAGGAGTTTGCAAGTGCATGGTTAATTGCACTGCTAAGTGCGATGAAAAGCACACTGTTGTCTAAAAATGGGGTGGGGATCGCAGCACCACAAGTTTATGTTTCTAAGCGGATTATCATTGTGGCCTCGCATCCTAACCCACGTTACCCCGATGCACCTCGCATGCAGCCCTTAGCGATGATTAACCCTAAAATCTTAGCGCAGTCCTTAACCCAGACTTGGGGAGAAGAGGGCTGTTTGAGTGTTCCTGGGCAGCGTGGAGAGGTGGCGCGGGCACAGGACATTGAGGTTGAATATTTCACTGTAGATGGCACACGCTGTCAGCAGCACTTTAGTGGTTTTATCGCCCGCATTATTCAACATGAAATCGATCATTTAAATGGCGTGCTGTTTGTTGAACGTTTAGCGACGACGCGCAGCGCTCAGCCCATTTAAGCCAAGAGGTCCGTTATGCATAGTCCGATTTGTGATTATCTCAATCAGGTGTTGCAGCAATGCCATGGCCCAATTCAGGGTCAACTCGCCGATTATATTCCTGAACTGGCACAAGCCGATCCACAGCAGTTGGCGTTGGCATTGGCCACCATTGATGGCAGTGTGTATTCGACTGGTGACGATGACGTTGAATTTACCATTCAAAGTATGTCTAAGCCCTTTGCTTATGCATATAGCTTACAGGCCTTGGGTTTTGATGCGGTGTTGGCCAAAGTTGGGGTTGAACCTTCAGGCGAAGCCTTTAATCAAATCTCATTAGATGATGACAATACCCCGAAAAATCCAATGATCAATTCAGGGGCGATCACCATCCATAGCTTATTGCCCAAAACTGGCTCATGTCGTGCAGAAACACTGCGCCAATTTTTAAGTCAATTGGCCGGGCGTGAGCTCAGTTTTGATGAGCAGGTCTACCAATCTGAGCTTAAAACAGCCTTTCGCAATTTGTCCATCGGCTATATGTTGCGCAGTGTTGAAGTACTTGAACAAGATCCTGTAGAGGTTGTGGAAGGCTATATTCGCCAATGTGCCATTCAAGTCACGGTTAAAGATTTGGCGCGCATGAGTAGTGTACTGGCCAATGGGGGCGTACATCCACATACAGGCGAACAGATCCTTAGTCGGCAGG
>CAVBYE010000234.1:0-2984 GCA_963599285.1 Bacteroidaceae bacterium
GAAGTATTTAAAGCTGGTACACAAACCACACGCTTCCTCAATACCTTTGAATGGAAAACCCAAAAAGTTGAAGTGCTACAAGCCGGTATTCAAACGGCTGTGCAAGATGTCACAGGTCGTTTGGGCTACTGGGATGTCGGTGTGCCACCATCAGGTGCGATTGATCCATTATCTCTCAATGTCGCAAACCAATTGCTTGGCAACGCCTATAACACTGCAGGGCTTGAATGTACGCTACAAGGTCCAACGTTAAAATTCCATTGTGATAGCCAAATCGTGCTTGCCGGTGGTGATATGCCATCGACGTTGGATGGTGTTCAAGTTCCGATGTGGCAGACCATGAATGTGCGTAAAGGTCAGGTGCTCAAATGTGGCAAAATCGCCACAGGTTGCCGTACCTATATCGGTATCAAAGGCGGTTTGAATGTGCCTGAATATCTCGGCTCACAAGCAACCTTCACCTTAGGTCAATTTGGTGGTCATGCAGGGCGTAACTTACTGATTGGCGATATGCTTCCAATTACGGCATTTAGCTCCGATGAAGTGAAAGCCCTTGCACCTGAACAAGTGCCGTCATTTAGCCATGAGTGGGAAATTGCGGTGATGTACGGCCCACATGGTGCGCCTGATTTCTTCACCAAAAATGATATTGATACTTTCTTTGCCAATACTTTTGAGATTCACTTTAACTCAAGCCGTACCGGTATTCGTCTCATTGGTCCAAAACCTGAATGGGCACGTGAGGATGGCGGTGAAGCAGGTCTGCATCCATCCAACATTCATGACAATGCCTATGCCATTGGTGCGATTGATTTCACGGGTGATATGCCGATTATTCTCGGTCCAGATGGTCCAAGTCTCGGTGGTTTTGTTTGTCCTGCGGTGGTGATCAATTCTGAGCTTTGGAAATTAGGACAGCTTAAAGCCGGTGACAAAGTGAAATTTGTGCCTGTGAGCTATCATCAAGCAAAACTTTTGAATGAAAAATATCATGCACAACTAGAAGCATCAGATACGCAAGCTGTGGCATTTGATGAGTCGTTCTATCCTGAACTCGCAACCTTAAAAAATGCGATTCTCGATACCTTAAAAGGTGAAAACGGTTCACCTGATGTGGTGTATCGTCCTGCCGGCAACAACTACATGTTGGTGGAATATGGCGAGTTGGTGCTGGATCTGAACTTACGTTTCCGTATTCATGCTTTGATGCAGTGGGTTCAAAAGCAAAATATTCAGGGCATTATCGATCTGACACCGGGTATTCGTTCGCTACAAATTCACTTTGACTCGATCAAACTTGATCAACTTGATTTACTGCGTTTATTGCAAGTCGCTGAAGCTGAACTGCCTGATGTGACGCAAATGCAAGTGCCATCACGTACTGTGTATTTACCACTGGCTTGGGAAGATTCACAAACCCAATTGGCAACCGAACGCTATATGCAAACCGTGCGTCCAGATGCACCGTGGTGTCCTGACAATATCGAATTTATCCGTCGTATTAATGGCTTAAAAGACAAGCAAGCCGTAAAAGATGTGGTGTATGACGCAAGTTATTTGGTCATGGGCTTGGGCGATGTTTACCTTGGCGCACCTGTGGCAACCCCACTTGATCCACGTCAGCGTTTAGTCACCACCAAATATAACCCTGCACGGACATGGACACCTGAAAATGCCGTCGGTATTGGCGGTGCATATATGTGTGTCTATGGCATGGAAGGTCCGGGGGGCTATCAGTTTGTCGGTCGTACCACACAAATGTGGTCACGCTACCGTAAAAATGCTGACTTTGAACAAGGCAAGCCGTGGTTATTGCGCTTCTTTGACCAAATTAAATTCTATGAAGTGTCTGAAACTGAACTCATGCAAATGCGTGAGGACTTTAAAGCTGGTCGCTTAAAACTGCGTATTGAAGAAGGCGTGTTGAACTTAAAAGAGTACAACGACTTCTTAACTGAAAACCAAGCATCCATTTCGGCATTTAAGTCTGTGCAACAAGCCAACTTTGATGCAGAACGTCGTCGCTGGCATGAAGCAGGACTTGCAGAATATGTTTCTGAAAGTTTAGATGCTGTGGATGATGGTGAAGGGGTTGAAGTACCTGAAGGCGGCTGTGCGGTGGAATCGCATATGCCGGGTTCAATTTGGAAAATTGAATGTCAGTCAGGTGATATTGTGGAAGAAGGTGCAACGCTTGCTGTGATTGAAGCGATGAAGATCGAAATTCCAATTATTGCGCCTGAAAGGATGAAAGTCGAAGACATTGTCATTGAAAAAGGACAAACCGTGAAAACGGGGCAGGTGTTGTTTACGTTGGCGCCAGTGGCGTGATGAGCTAGAGATAAAAAAGACCGCTTAGGCGGTCTTTTTATTTTGCTCAAAAACTTATTCACAAATATTTGCTGGAGATTCCATACCACAGTTTTTTAATTTTAATAATTGCACATTACGTTGATTGGTTTGATCAATCTGACACTGTATATTCAAAATTCCTTCCCAAGAGCCCCCTTCATAGGCTCTTGATACCAGAGTACAGTGGTTGTCTTTATATTTAATCCACCCCAATTGCGCAGCTTTCAACACTTTTTGATCCTTTGCTGACAAGGTTTTTAAGTGGCTGCTATACAGCTGATTGAGGCGATCATCACTTTTTTTAAATGCTTTTTGATAGCATTCGCCCGCAGCCAAGGTGTTTTGATTACGTGCTGTTTCACATAACTGACTAGCCTTAGTGTTTTGAAGCGTCTTCACTTCCTGTTCCCAAGGTGACATCGCGTAAGCCCCAATACTCATGAAAATACCTAAAGCAGTTACAAGCATTTTTTTCATTGTAAATTCATCATCTATGAAATAAAAATTGGTTTTTAACACGTCTGGTAATTTAAACCAAGGGCTTACATCTTTTCACTAAATTATTTATGGAGATGATGGATAAATATTTAATGAAGCCACATACAGAGTATTTTTTACGCTAAGTACTTTAA
>CAVBYE010000235.1:0-2965 GCA_963599285.1 Bacteroidaceae bacterium
CAATACGTGACTTTGACACTGCTCAAATCAATCAAATTTTGTGTTTGAAAGATAAGGGCTTAACTGCTGTGGTTGTGCTTGCGTTGAGCAAGGTCATACCCCAACCCCCAACACAAATCATCTCCACAGGTCGCCCTTTACATTTAATGCCTGTAACGCATCCTCTCTTAAAACGACAAATTGCATCTGTAAGCAAGTATCCTGCACGTATTCTAGAATCGTCCTGTGTTTTGGTGTTGAGTCGATGGTTAAATCATGGTGCTACTCAAATTGCTCAGGGGGATGATGATGCCAATAGTCTGCTTGATCATCTCTTTTCTGCTCAGCACACAACGCCAAGTTTTAAAGATGTGACGATCATGCTACCTGAACCACCTACAGGTCAGCATACTTTTAGTGCGGCTTATATTGGGATGTCGAAGCTGATTAAGGCGGCAGCTACACGTGGCATGCATGCCATGCCCATAGAGGCTTTTGACAGTGATCAATTGGATCAATGCTTAGATTTAACCCAAAAAGGCTTAAGCTCGGTCATGCTGTTGGCACTTGGTCGGCGTGACCCGACCCAAGATTGGTTATTGAAATTAGAACAATATCGTCTACCGCATGGGCATTTTGTCACTCAATATCCTTAATCTAGTGCAGCCAACGTCCAATCGGCTGCACCGTGATCTAAAGTACTTATAGCGCTTAAGGCGTCACAATATTAAACCATAATGGAAAATCATCGAGCATCGCCAGTAGACGCGCTACGGCCTGTTGATCGCCACTGATCTTAATTTCGCCTGACTTAACTTTA
This sequence comes from Bacteroidaceae bacterium, assembly GCA_963599285.1. GTDB lineage: Bacteria > Pseudomonadota > Gammaproteobacteria > Pseudomonadales > Moraxellaceae > Acinetobacter. The sequence continues at coordinate 800 of CAVBYE010000235.1, forward strand.
TCTTGCCAGTTGGCCTGTTGCAGTAAAATGGCATTTAAGGTGCTTTTATTCATCTGAATATGCGCATCAGCTTGAGCAGCACGGCGGTTGGCATGATTGAGTACCGAATTACTTAAACTTAAAGCATAGTCTTGTTTTAAATCAGGGAAGCTAAAGTTTAACGTCATGCGTTGGCCTGCAGCTTTTTGTGCGTTTAAACGTACGCCCCAATAGTCAAATAACAGTGATGGTGACATCGCTTGAATGGTGTCTGGGCTGTCACTGCCTGAAATTTTGATATTGGGCACGCCTTGACGTAATTCAAAAGCACCTTGTAGATAGACTGAACGCCATGGCCCAGACTCTGCTTGGTAGCCTAACTGCTCATATGCATCTGCCAACAATTGTTTTGCGGCGTTATTGTTCGGCTCAGCAAAGACCACATGTTTTAACGCCATAGCCAACCAACGATATTCACCCGCTGCAAAGTCTTTTTTGGCACGCTTGAGGATCTTGTTACTGCCGCCCATATACGCCACATATTTTTTTGCTGCCTCTACAGGGGGCAACACATCTAAGTCAGAAGGATTGCCGCTATACCAGCCCATATAACGTTGATACACGGCGCGTGAATTATGCTTTAACGTGCCGTAGTAACCGCGACCATTCCAGAAATTATTCAGACTCTCCGGTAAGCTCAGCATTTCTGCAATTTCTTCACCGGTATAGCCCTTATTCATTAAATACACCGATTGGTCATGAATATACTTATATAAATCACGCTGCTTTTCTAAGTAATCTTGAATCTGTGCTTTGCCCCACACTGGCCAATGATGGCTTTGGAATTTCACATCAACTTTATCGCCATATAAAGCAATGGTTTCATTGATATACTTCGACCAACTGAGCGCATCACGTACTTGAGCACCGCGTAAGGTTAAAATATTGTGCATGGTCGCCGTGGTATTTTCCGCCATCCACATGGCTTTAAATTGGGGCAGATAAATATTCATTTCGGCAGGGGCTTCGGTGCCCGGTGTCATTTGGAACACCATCTCAATCCCGTCAACGCTGAGTGTTTCACCGGTTTTTTTAATAATGGTATTGGGTTCAATTAAGGTCGCTTGCCCAAGCGGATTGGTTAAACCTAGACCTGCACCCACACTACCTTCGGCACTTTTAGGTAAAAATGCACCGTACATATAGGTCGCGCGGCGACTCATGGCATTGCCTGAGATGACCCCTTCGCTGACCGCATGTTCCATAAAGCCTTCAGGTGCAATGACTTTCACTTTGCCACGCTTGACATCAGCTTCACTAATCAGTCCTTTTACCCCACCATAATGATCAATATGTGAATGACTATACATCACTGCGCTAATCGGCAGCTTGCCAAATTTTTGACTCACCAAGGCATAAGCTGCTTGGGCTGTTTCGGCCACACTGCCCACATCAAATACAATCCAGCCCGTTTTACCGCGAATAAAGCTAATATTAGACAAATCATAGCCACGAACCTGATAAATGCCTGGTTTGACCTCAAACAAACCATAATGTAGGTTGAGCTGTGCATTGCGCCATAAACTAGGATTTACCGAAGCCGGTGCTGGGTATTCAAGCCCAATATATTGTCGATAGCTGTCCAAATCCCAGACCACTTTGCCAGTTTGGGCCTCTTTAATCAGCAGCGTATCTGGTTTAAGCAGTAAGCCACGTTGGGCATTGGCAAAGTCTTGTTGATCCTGAAAGGGCAGTTGTTGATAAACTGCTTGGTTTTTTTGTTGGGTGATGGCCGTCGCGGGCTTGGCGGCACTGAACATACTGATACTACTGAGACTGGTCAGTAAAATGGCCTGCATATACTGCGCTGTTCTATCTTTCATGGTGTTGTCCTGAGCATGATTATTATTTTATGTGCATTGTTATTGGAGCGGATGAAGCATGATGTCACGCTTTTGAGCTTAACCAAAATTTTGCGCTGAACACAGTTCTGCTGTGTAAATATGCTCTTGGCCTCATTGCCCAAGCAATATGCATTCATATTGTGCAAGCGCGTTATTGTGCACAGCAATGGCTCAATCCAAGCATGAACTTAAATCGATATAACAGCGATACTTTTAAATATTTATTGTAATTACAATAATTTAAATAGTTATATTGATCAATTAATTTATAATTGGCATAGCT
>CAVBYE010000236.1:0-2933 GCA_963599285.1 Bacteroidaceae bacterium
TCCTGAAGGTGTGCGTATTGGAGGCCCAGGGCGTAAGCGTTCAGCGGTTAAAGTTTGGGAAAAACGCCAATATCGCAATTTAGATGATGATCAATTGCTTGGCAGTCGTCAGATGCAATTGGCTTTACGCCGTTTGCGCAAATTTGCTCGCCAAGGCGCAGCGGAAGAACTCGATATCGACAGCACCATTCACGCCACCGCCAAAAATGGCATTTTAGATGTTCAGTGGGTTCCTGAACGACGTAATCGCGTCAAAGTATTGATGTTGTTTGATGTGGGAGGATCCATGGATGCCCATATTGCCCAATGTGAAAAGCTGTTTAGTGCCGCTAAAACTGAGTTTAAGAGCCTAGAATATTTTTATTTCCATAATTGTTTGTATGACTATGTGTGGAAAGATAATCTACGTCGCTCAAGTACCCGCCTGCAAACTTGGGATTTATTGCATACCTATGGACGAGACTATCGGGTAATTGTTGTAGGGGACGCTTCAATGGCACCCTATGAAGTCACGTCACGTGGCGGATCAGTTGAGTATATGAACGATGAAGCCGGTCAAGTTTGGCTACAGCGGCTACGTCAACATTTTGATAAAACGGCTTGGCTTAATCCTGAACAGGCAAGCTATTGGCAATATACCCATACCATTGGCCTGATTAAACAAATTTTTGAGGATCATATGTACCCAATGACCTTAAATGGCATTGAAGATATGACCCGATACTTGGCGCGCTAAGCTCAGTATCTTGTAACACACCTGATTGAGGACACTATGGATCATCACATTAATGGCATCGCTCTTCCGAATGAAGATGGATTCTTTGGCGCTTATGGTGGACAATTTATTGATCCACAGTTAAAACAAGCGATGGATGAAATTAATGTTGCTTACCAAGAAATCCGTGAAACTGAAGAGTTTCAACGTGAATTAGCTGATTTATTTGCACACTATGTGGGGCGTCCAAGTCCACTGTTTTATGCAAAGCGTTTATCTGAACAATTAGGTGGAGCGCAGATTTACCTTAAACGTGAAGACCTCAACCATACCGGTGCACACAAAATTAACCATTGTTTAGGTGAAGCTTTACTTGCTAAGTATATGGGCAAAACCAAAGTGATTGCTGAAACAGGTGCAGGTCAGCATGGGGTGGCCTTAGCAACAGCATGTGCTTTGGTCGGGATTCCGTGTGAAATTCATATGGGTCAAGTCGATATTGAAAAAGAACATCCCAATGTCGTGAAAATGAAAATTTTAGGTGCCACCCTGATTTCGGTGACACGCGGTACCGCGACTTTAAAAGACGCCGTGGATAGTGCTTTTGAAGAATACTTAAAAGACCCACAAAACTTTATTTATGCGATTGGATCTGTAGTTGGTCCACATCCATTCCCGATGATGGTACGAGATTTCCAAGCCATTATTGGGGATGAAATTAAAGTACAAGCCAACGAGCGCTTCGCGCAAAATCCTGATTATGTCGTGGCATGTGTAGGTGGTGGTTCCAATGCAGTTGGCTCATTTAGTGCCTTCTTAAATGACCCAGATGTTAAGTTGGTGGGGGTGGAGCCCGCGGGTCTTGGTCTTGAAACCAATATGCATTCAGCGACGTTAACGTTGGGTAAACCAAGTCAACTCCATGGTATGGCGTGTTACGTGCTTGAAGATGAGCATGGTGAGCCACTTCCTGTACACTCTATTGCATCAGGTTTAGATTATCCTGGTGTGGGGCCTCAGCATAGCTTGCTAAAAGATCTCGGTCGTGTGGAATACACCTCAGCAACTGACCAAGAATGTCTTGATGCCTTTATGACCTTATCACGGGTTGAGGGGATTGTACCGGCATTAGAAAGCTCACACGCTGTTGCCTGGGCCATGCGTGAAGCACCAAAACTGTCAAAAGAAACCAAAATTGTTGTCACAGTTTCGGGTCGTGGAGACAAAGATTCCGATTATGTAGCAGCGAAATTAGGTCTTAACTAATACCAAAGCTGATATCAAAAAACCGCTCTTTTGAGCGGTTTTTTGATATCACTGCGCCGTGTGATCAGAACACGAGCGTATGGTGCTTATTAACCCGAAATATATTGCTGCAGTTGCTCAATGAGTAAGCGTTGCTCTTCCATTGCAGCTTTAACCAAGTCACCAATCGCAACCATGCCCAACAGTTGTCCATCTTCAACCACAGGCAAATGCCGTAAATGTCCATCGGTCATCATCTTCAGACATTCATCGACTTTCATTTGGCGAGTCACCGTAATCACGTCAGGGGTCATAATTTCACTGACATTGGTGCTTAAAGAAGAGCGATTTTTAAGCACAACTTTGTGGGTATAGTCTCGTTCAGAAATAATTCCTACTACACGCTCTTGAGCTGTGACAATTAAAGCACCAATATTTTTTTCAGCCATCAATTTAATTGCACTACGTACGCTGGCATTAGGTGCAATGGTATATACCGAAGAATCTTTATTTTCGAGTACTTGAGCAACTGTGGTCATCTAGAGTAGGGTCCTTCTTGATTTTGTTATCAATGTTTTTTTAAGTTTTATGTATAACAGCTTATTTTTAATTTTTATACTGTTTTGGATGATTTTTTACTAAAAAACCAATGCTGCATTTGGGCCGTATTGAGCTTTAAACACCACTTGGCATTGGGGCTACACAGTGCCAATTGAATATTTAAGCGTGCCAAAGTGGGTAGCAACATTTGATTAAAGTCTTGGGCAGTAATTTGGCGAGGTACATAATTGGGCCAATAAGTTTGAGCATATTTTTCAGCTTGTGCCCGGTTTAACCAAAAGGGGAACAACACGCGGTCTTGTTGTTGTGTCATGGCCCAACCTTGATGATACAGCCCCCAAAGCACCCCGCAATATAACCAAGATTGCAGGATACTCAGTTTTAAGAATAAATTTTTGGGGATGGGTCGAAT
>CAVBYE010000237.1:0-2928 GCA_963599285.1 Bacteroidaceae bacterium
AAGCATGTTCGCCGGCGTGATCCAAGAGCTGGCGCAATGAAATAAGAGCCATAATGTCCTCCCAGGTAATGACGCATATTCTACATGTTCAACCCATGTAATTCAGCAATAAAATCAAGATTTCATCAAAAATCCCCGTATTTACGGGGATTTTTTCAACCAAGTCTGACAATTATTGCGCTACGGGTGCATTTGCCACTTCAGCTGGAACATCGGTATTGTTTTTATCCATGATGGGTTGGTCAATGGCATCAATCGCGGCTTGTTGTTCTGCACTGATGACTTCGGTTTGTGTCTCTTGGGTTTGAGCATTGGCAGTGGTTGTGGAATCTTGTTGTTTTGAACACGCAGTAAATGCCAAAGGTGCCAGTAACACCGCCAACAAGGTAAATTTAAATTTCATAAAACGGTCCTCATCGGATTCCTGTGATGGCGTGATTGTAGACCGGCTTAATGACATTTTGATGACGCAAAAAAAAATGGAACCGAAGTCCCATCTTTTTTGAATACACTTGATTGAATGCATTAAGCACGTTCAAGCAATGCTGCAACTGCAGGTAAAGTTTTGCCTTCTACGAATTCTAAGAATGCACCACCACCTGTAGAGATGTAGCCAATTTTGTCAGCCACTTCGTATTTATCAATTGCAGCTAAAGTATCGCCACCACCTGCAATAGAGAAACCTGCAGATTCAGCGATCGCTAAAGATAAAGTCTTGGTACCTTCACCGAATTGATCAACTTCGAATACGCCGACTGGGCCATTCCAAAGAATGGTTTTAGAGGTTTTTAAGATTTCAGCGAACGCTTTTGCTGTTTCTGGACCCACGTCCAAAATCATATCGTTGTCTGCAACGTCTTCAACTTTTTTCACAACTGCTTTTGCAGCAGCCAATGAACCTAAGAAGTCATCAAAGTTGATTTCAGATGCATCTGCAACCACAACGTCAGTTGGAAGTGGAACCGATACTTTTGCAGCAATCGCTTTAGCTGTATCGATTAGGTCATTTTCACAGAGTGATTTACCCACATTGAAACCAGCAGCTGCAAGGAAAGTATTGGCAATACCACCACCGACGATCAATTGATCACAGATGTCTGAAAGTGACGTTAATACGTCAAGCTTTGTTGATACTTTAGAACCCGCAACAATCGCCACCATTGGTTTTTCAGGGGTTTGTAGCGCACGACCTAAAGCGTCAAGCTCTGCTGCAAGTAATGGACCTGCTGCTGCAACTGGCGCACAACGTGCTACACCTTCAGTTGACGCTTCTGCACGGTGTGCAGTACCAAAGGCATCCATGACGTAAACATCACACAATGCTGCATATTTTGCTGCAAGTTCAGGGTTGTTTTTCTTTTCACCCACGTTGAAACGACAGTTTTCAAGTAAAACCACTTGACCTGCTGCAACCTCAACACCGTCAAGGTAATCTGTCACTAGTTTAACGTCTTGACCGAGTGCTTCGCTTAAATAAGCTGCTACAGGGGCAAGTGATTGTTCAGCTTTTGGCTCACCTTCAACCGGACGACCGAGGTGTGAATACACCATTACCGCTGCGCCTTGTGCTAGCGCTGCTTTAATTGTCGGTAATGCTGCGCGTAAACGTGCATCACTGGTAATCACGCCATTTTTAACAGGCACGTTTAAATCTTCACGGATCAGAACACGTTTACCTGCTAAATCAAGGTCAGTCATACGCTGAAAATTCATGTATAGCTCGCTTTATAAATATAAAAAACGCGGTGATTTTAAATGATTATGAAAAAAAAGGTTAGCATCTTTTGTATAAAAGCCGCCTAAATGCAAAGATTTGCTATGATAGAAAAAAGTCTCTTTAGATTTCAGTGCTATGTCTTTCCATCCAGATCCAAAAATTAATCGTTTTAACGTGCTTGGCGAGCCTTTGGCCAGCTGTTGTTTTGATCCGATTACCGGTTATTTTCGTAATGGCTTTTGTCATACTGCCACCACCGACCTCGGTCAGCACACCATGTGTGCGCAAATGACCGCTGAATTCCTGAACTTTTCACAAAGCGTTGGCAATGACCTGACCACCCCGTTGCCTGAAATTGGCTTTGTGGGCTTACAACCTGGGGATTTTTGGTGCATTTGTGTGACACGCTGGGTTGAAGCCTATCAAGCAGGCATGGCCCCTCCAATTAAACTTCAAGCCTGTCATCAAGCCGTTTTGGCTTATGTTCCGATTCACGTGCTTATGGACTATGCAGTGTAATGAATACGCCCTCAATTATCTTGGCTTCCTCAAGCCAAACCCGCAAAGCCTTAATGGATCGTTTACATCTTGCCTATCAATGCATCGTGCCTGATATTGATGAAAGCCCACAGGGTGAAAATCATGCCGATGATTTAGCACAGCGTTTGGCCTTTGAAAAAGCCAACGCCATTAGCGCACAATATCCTGAAGCGATTGTGATTGGTTCAGATCAAGTGGCTTGGCGTGAAGGTGCACCGGATATTTTTATTGGTAAACCTTTAACCACTGAAAAAGCCATTCGTCAGCTACAAGCCAACTCGGACAAGATTGTATATTTTAGTACAGCACTCAGCGTTCAGCAGAAATCGACTGGTTTTGAACATACGCTGGTTGAGCACTATAAGGTGAAGTTTCGCAAGCTGTCACACGCTGAAATTGAACGCTATGTAGAGATTGAGCAACCGCTGCATTGTGCAGGTAGTTTTAAGTGTGAAAGTTTAGGCATTAGTTTATTTGAAGAAATGATTGGCCAAGACCAAACCACGTTAATGGGGATGCCGATGATTAAGCTGTGTCATATTTTACGGGAATTGAACATTTTAGTGCCTTAATGCACTTAGCCAAAATCAACAAATAAAAACCGAGTCGCTGTACTCGGTTTTTAATGAATCTATATTGATCATCTAATCAATATTTTTTAAACACAGTCG
>CAVBYE010000238.1:0-2927 GCA_963599285.1 Bacteroidaceae bacterium
ATCTAAGGATAAAAAACTACAGGAGGCTTTGAGACTTGCTATCAACGCACTGTCTAAAGATTCTGATTGGGCACCTTTATCTGGAGTTGGAGCATACATGATTAAAAGTGATCCCTCTTTTGACCCTCGTAATTATGGTTATGAGAAATTAGGAGCCTTGGTAGAAAGTCTCAATTATCTTGAAACTGATAAGCGTAAACCCAATGATTCTTCCCAGGTTTATCATATGTACATTCGTTTTAAGTAATTCTTCTTAATTTAACATAATGGCTGTTATATGAAATTCATGCTGTAAGCCTCAGCGTACAATTATTGGAGCCTATTGCCTCTATGAGATCCAACGAGTTTTCCCTATTCTGAGTACATCAGGAACAGGAAGTTCCGGAACAAAAAACAATAATGATAAGTTCTCAAACATGGAAGGATAGGTACGACAGGAGTTATACCTTGCACTACCCCATACGAAAAAAGCCCAACAGGATGTTGGGCTTTTTTTTATCTAAATTTCAGGCAAAAAAAGACCAGCCAAGAGGGGTAATGGCTGGTCATAAAATTTGACTCTAAATCAGGTGGCTAGATGGGTAGAGATAAAAATCTCGTTCCTGTCTGGCTTGATTTAAGAATATAAAAAAACCATGAATAAGTAAAACAGATAAAATTATTAAAAATAATCGTATTTATAGATTATGATTTTCTGCTCAGAGCCTATTTCCTCCTTTTCCTTGATTAAACAATGGATTATAAAAATCGAGTGCTATACAAGCTGTCTGAACTAGTTTATTAAGCCTCTTTATTCTTCTTCCAAACCTCATATTCCTTCGTTAATTGCTTCAAAAGTACTGTTTGAAAGGTGTGTTGAGCTTCATCATAGAGAGTATTATTTGGAATACTATTTTTCAGCTTTTTCATGTATGAAAGTTTCAATGTTCTAGCGCCATGATCAAACCAAGGTTGATTATATTTATCCTGAAAGAGCCTTTTTTCTAAATGATAGAGCTTGCCGATCTGCTGACGTACCCCACGATATCCAAGATATCCTTCTAGTGCTCTAAAATGACGCTCAAAATAGGCTTGTTTCTCATCAAAGCTGGCTTGCTTTTCTATCAGATTTTGAAATCTTAAAACTACACGTTTCCCTTGTTCTAGCTGCTTGTCATAAGCCTGGTCTCTAAGGCGCCATGTCCAATCTGTGGCATGCTTTTCATGGATCCACTGATGTGCTTCAAGTTGTTTAATACTCTTTTTGGGTTTTGTTAGACGTACAAGCTCATAATGGCTAGATACAATTGGATCAATAGCACTAATGTGTTTAAAAGCCTCTGCACTTGGACAAATGTCAAAGATTTTACGGTTAATCTTCAGTAGGTCTTGTTTATCGGTTTTGCTTAAAATCTTTTGAGTTTTTTCATCAAATAGGAAGGCATCACTGGTACGACAGAACAGATATATCTTTGCTGTGGAAGAAAATACCGGTTCATTTTTCGCAAATTTCTCCCAATACTCATCTGTGGTTTTGTCTATAATATTTTTATAACTAAAATCAATAACTAAACTAAAAACAGGCTCACAATTCAATCGTCTTCGATAGGTCTGCTGTGCAGTTTCCATCAGATGATAACGATCAATCCATCTATTAATCCTATCTTGAGCAAAATTGACCTCAATCAAGAATTTTTCAGAAACCAAATCATATCCGTTGGTGATCAGTCCCATAATATTTTTTGTAAAATCTCTTGAATTGTAACTGTAGTAGATCATTTTTTGTTATTCCTCAAGTGATCTTTAAAAGTGATTCTATAAGAGATTTATAAAAGAGATTACGAGCAAATTCTATAAAGTAATTCTATAAGATACAAAAATCATCATATTTTGATTTTCAATTACAAAGTTCAACCACCTTTGGTGATTGTATAAATAGCAGTTCCAAAAATGGGCTTGACCCCCTCATTTTGATCAAATATAACGCTATTAAGGTCTTTGATTTTTTGCGTGGACTGCCAATCCATGAGCCAATTCTCTTTTGTTTGGTTCATGGGTGGCCACCCATGAATCGAACACATTCCCCCTTCTTGAAGACTGCCAATCTTTGAGGAGTTTTAGTGGTGAAGCTGCGTGCGTGAGGAAACTCTAGCTGGCGCGGCTACATTAGGGGCTGAGGGGTGCGATTCCCCTTTTCTACCTGTTCAAGCATGTGATGAATGAATACCCCACGTCCTAGGCGTGGGGCAGTTGGGCGACAAGGAAACGGGATCACGGTGACGTGGCGGCAGGCGTAATGTCCTGCCTAGGCTGAAATGGCTAAAACCCTGTAATAAAACAGACAGTCAGAGGACTTATGGAATGAGTAACCTCGTTAGTAGCTGATAACCAGACGCTTCAAGTCGAAAACAAGAAGATGACAAGGGCGTAGGTTATACCCACAGGTGGGCTTTTGAGGGCATCGTGAGGTGTCAGGGTTGCAAGGTGAAAGCTGGCGCAATCGGTACTCGATTTTAGGTGAAGCGGTGAATTTGTCGGATGACATTCTGTCTTTGCTGTCGAGATCAATGGATAGCTCAAGCCTGTAAGGTCGGCAACATGGCGCATGCTGTGGATGTCGATATGGGTAAGGCGTGAACGTGGATGGTTATGAATTACATATCACATTGTATAAACCTGATAAGACTTGGAACTGCGATCAGGGGAGATAGGAATGTAGGTGTGGTATGTAAGGGATCAACACGGGTTCTGCTTGTTTTTAGGTGACTAAAAACAACTGTTTTATAAGGTTAGATTAGATTTTTGATCTGCATTTTTTGTTTTTAAAATATTGATATTTAGTATTTTAATCAAAATGTGTAGTTGGAGATCTCGTCTGGCTGTACTAACTTGGGAAGCAGTTTTGTTTAGTGAAGATGCCGTACGACTAAGGATGTTTCTTTGATTTG
>CAVBYE010000239.1:0-2923 GCA_963599285.1 Bacteroidaceae bacterium
CGCTCATACCATCGCGCGCCCCTTCTAATAGCGCTGCCGAAATAAAGGCAATTGCTTCAGGATAATTGAGTTTTAATCCACGGGCTTTACGACGCTCTGCGACTAAACCGGCAGTAAAAATCAGCATTTTGTCTTTTTCTGTTGGATTAAGTTCCATATGGGTTCCCTCATCTTGTGTAATTTTTAATGTGAAATTTGTGCTCAAAGCTTGCCTTGTTCAAAGGAGGAATTACGTTTTCCAGATTCTTGGAAATTCTTCATCTAAATCAAACCAATAGCGGCGTAATTTAGCGCGGATGGCTGCAAAGGCATCATGGCAATGGCGCACATCATTGCCTAAATAACGTGCACAGACCACATCACCCAATAGGCTCAGAGTGACATTGACCCGCATCCGTGTCATCAGCTCACGAATTTGGCTGAGCTGTGCTTCCAACTGCACTACATTTCGATATTCAGGTGGTGCAACCGCCCAAAAGCTTCCCATCACCGCATAACCACGCATGCCCAAACAGGAGCTAAGCCAACGATCTCCACCATAGAAATTTAAACAGTCTGCAACCAAGAGCTGATCCGCACGGCGCAATTGAAATTGATTGCTGTAACTGCCTTGATTAAACTGTTCTTGGCAGGCCTGTCGCCCAAGTACCAACATATCCCAACCCATAAAACTGGCCGTTTCTGCTAATGTAACTTGGGTAGTGGAATGTGCACATGCACCATTAAAGAGCATCGTCTCTTGGGGTAACCACTCTAAGGTTGCTTTTTCATCTACTGTTAAATCAATGTGTTGAAAGGCTTGTTTGTGATTGGTTTTGTACCATTTTCCTGCACCTGGCGTGGTTACTAAGGCATGGCTGTGTGCTTGGGCAGCAATCTTAAAGCTAAGATGATCACCACCTGCAATGCCTGCCGGTGGATGCACAATAATGGCATGACATACCCCCGTTTTTTCTGGCCAAAGCATCTTTTGCACCCGAACAGGGCCAGTATGTTTTCTATGCGCTAAAATAGTGCGATTATTCAGCTTTTGAAAACCTAGCTCTAATTTTGCGACCCAATATTGAGCATGGCAGGGTACTTCTACGGCGACACACTGATTCATTTTGTGCTGTTTCGTTTTGTCTGATCATGGGTATCTGCTGTTAAGCAAAAAATGCACCAAATGCTTACTCTATTGAGAAAAATATACTGCTGATGTTGCTGCATGCAATGCAATCAAGCTGAATAGAGCACTTGAGTCAGAAACACCCCTAGGTTTGTCCCTTACATCTCAATGGCTTTATGTGAAAAAAGTACCAAGCACTCAATCATAAAAAAAGATGCTGTACCAAAAGACATTTAGAGGATTGAATTGCATGAAAGGCTGATACACGATTGTGTCATAGCGTGCTATTTTTGAACAAATGATTAAAAATTCAGCAAAAAACCACTCAAAATCTTTATACAATAGCGCCAAATTTTTCTTTAACTTGAGATATGATGAAAATTTGGTCTGCTGTTGCGAGCCTGTTGTTTTTAAGTGGCTGTATGTTTAATTCATCGCAAGATCTACAACATGCGGAACGCCTTTTTGCACAATTCCACTGTCAAAATGTCGAAAGTACTCAAGTCGCACACAGCTCTATTACTAGCTATCACGAACAGAGCTTAGCGGTCAGTCGTCAAAAAGCGCAAAGCTATATCGACAGTTATAAACAAGGTGAACAGCGCTTCGACTTACCCTTATCTGAGATGGTCGACCAACAGTATCAAACCTATCGGGCTGCCTGCCAATCTTTAGGTGGTTTACCTTTAGACACAACACCATAATCCAACAGGGCATGTGCCCTGTTTTTTTTAGACGCTATGTTTTAATTCAAATAGCGCGTATCCACACTAAAGTCTTCAGGAAATTTGGGGCTAATATTGGCATAAAAAGCCATAATTTCAGCCAGATCCTGTTGCATATTACCTGTAGGATAAAGAATCTTGCCCACACCCGTTTTTTTATTGGCATAGTCCATATATGCCAAAGCAATTGGCACATTGGCATTCATCGCAATATGGTAAAAGCCGGTTTTCCACTGCTCTTGTTTACTGCGTGTGCCTTCAGGGGTAACCAACATGACCAATTTAGGATGCTGCGCAAATAAATCTGTCATGACCTGAACCATGCTCGGACGTTCTTCACCCGCCACTTTCGGACGACGGTTGATGCCAATCCCCCCCATTGCGCGAATAAATGGCCCAAAGGGGAACTTCATATAACTGTCTTTAATGGTAATTCGAACATTAACGCCCAATGCTTTTAACGCCAAGCGTGCATAGACTGCGTCCCAATTGCTGGTATGGGGCGCTGCAATCATGACACATTGATCCAAATCTAAAGGCCAATGGTTATCAATTTGCCAGCCCATGGCATTGAGGCTTTGTTCAGCTAATTTTTCAAACACCGTCTACAGTCTCGATCTAAAAATGTGCGCATACTAGCAAGCCTATCGCTATATTGCGAATATATTTAGCCAAAACGGTGCAAGATTGCAGTGAAAATGTCAGCTAACAATATAAAAAAACCCTGCTGAGGCAGGGTTTTTTTTGGGTCCTTCTAAGCTTAAAATTAAGCTGAGAATTGGTTCATGGTGTTTTTCGCATCGTCATGTGCTTTCAATGCATTGTCACCAGAGAAGATTTCTTTGTGGTCATCACCGATGTCAGAACCTGCCATTGCTTGGTGTTTCACACAAGCGATTGAACCGCGGATTTCTTTACGTTGTACGCCAGCAACATAAGCCAACATACCTTCAGAACCGAAGTAACCTTGCGCAAGTTCGTGTGTAGAAAGTGCAGCAGTGTGATACGTCGGAAGTGTGATTAAGTGATGGAACACACCCGCTTCACGAGAAGCATCTGCTTGGAAAGTACGTACTTTTTCGTCAGCATC
>CAVBYE010000240.1:0-2885 GCA_963599285.1 Bacteroidaceae bacterium
GTTCTCGGCAGTGAGAGTCCCACCACCAATCACACTTACGCCACCTGTGGTGAGATAAGCCACGTATTCACCTTCCATGAAGGTCACGGTTTCAGGATCATTGTGGATGCCGCCTAACGGAATACCCAATACCGCCAATGGGACAATTAAGAAACTCTCATTGACATGATACATTTCATATTGACCTGTCGCAGTATTTTTCTTGTAGATCACAAGATCGGATACATTGCCTAAACCAACTACTGAGGTTCCTGTTGCGCTAAAGGTCATATCTACAATTTGACCTTGCTTAACATTAATGTTTAGCCCCTTGTTGGTGCCAATGACACTTGCATCAACTACATCCCCTAAACCAATGCCTGCGACACCAAACGCCGTGGTTTTATTTTCACCATTCGTAATTGGGTTATCCACATTGACCTTGGCATATGCCGTAACGCCTGGCTCAATCGTTAAATCTGCAATTACGGTGTCAATATCTTGATCACGTGGAATATAGTCTAAAGTGATATTTAACTTCGCTTTGCTGGTCAACTCTAAAGTTGGGTCATAGATGGTATAGGTGAAGCTGTCGACATCACCATAGTTGAAGTTTTTGGTGTTATACGCTGTATAGGTGTAATCACCATTGGCAAACATCACCAAAGTACCATATAGGCCTTCAATTACAGTTGGATCTGCCAATTGATCAGCATTAATCACAACCCCGTTGACCGACAAGACATAGGTCGTTGGCAATACGTAGTCCGCTTTGCCTTCATCCAAGTTTGGATCAATGATCACGTTACCTTGCGCTTGACCCGCCACAGACACAGGTGCTGCATAGTCAAGTAACAAGTCTTGGGTCGTTTCTAAAGTATAACCAAACAGTGCGTTGACACCACGTGTTGGTTCAATCAGCGCAATGTATTGACCTTCTTCTAAGGTATAGGTCAATTCATCTGATGCACCGCCGAGTAACACTGCACCAAACCAGCTTTCTTCTTGCTTAAACAGTTCATACTGTTTGAACTCGGCATTCCATTTATAAATAAATAGATCGAAGTCTGCTAATACCTGTACACCGCCTGTCGACGCTTTAAAGGTAATCTCACGTTTGGTATCACGTGCAACATTCACTTCAAAACGGTTCGCAGGTGCAATCGCACCTAAATCAAGCACACTACCTAAACCAACATAGGCCACGTTGACCACCGTTTTGCTCGCTAAGGCTTGCTCTGTTACGGTAGGATCAATCAACAAGGTTAAATCCACGGCATCATTAATCGCAACGATATTCGACTGTTGGCCACCGTTAATGTTAATGGTGAGCGTGGTTTCAGATACATCAACGCCATTGGTCACCGTGTAGTTAAAGATATCCGTCTTACCGACATCAGAAGCACCCGGGTTTAAGGTATAGCTGTATTGACCATTTGACCAAATCGTCAATACACCATGTTTACCTGCAATCACAGTACCGAGTTCAGCATTGGCTGATGCAAGGAGTGAGAAAGTTTTCATTCGTGGTGCAGCTGCTTGCTCACCAACGGTTAAGGTAATATTTTCTGACTCATCTGCAAGGTTATTACGCACGTGGGTCACACGAACATGGTCACCACCACCAAAGTCATTGTCTGTGACCTTACCTGTCACCGTATCATTCACATAGAAGTATTCGCCGTGCGTCACTTCAAGTTGCATTTTTTCGAATATAGATGCGGTATTTGACACCAATGGTGCAACCACTGCATCGACCAGTTTATCCACAAAGCCAACGATTTCATTGACCACTGGTAAATTCAGGATCGTATTCAGTAGGAACGATACTGGCGTAGTTAAAATATTGACTGCACCCAAGACCCCTGTCAGTAAGTCAATTAAACCTTGTGACGATGGGCTGTCTGGATCAATAATTTTCGCTACGGCATCCAATAAAGCCTGCTGACTTGCACCACCCAACAACGTACCATCAGCGCCTAAGTTGCCAATTTCAATGTCTTTGAGCAATTGAGTCAGGCTACTTTCATCGAAACGTACCCCAACTAAGTATTCACCTTCTTCCAAACCTTCAAAGGTGACGCTGCGTACACCTGCTGCATCAACTGCACCTAGGGCATACTGGGTACCTAAAGAAGCGACAACGCCTTCACCAGTCAGTGGTGCCGACATGACCATTTCCCATTGACCTGCAGCATTTTTCTTATACAGTTCAGCACCATATGCTTTTGCTACAGTCACCAATGATAAATTACCAAATGACACTTTGACTGAACCAATAGAAGCTGAGCT
This sequence comes from Bacteroidaceae bacterium, assembly GCA_963599285.1. Lineage (GTDB taxonomy): Bacteria > Pseudomonadota > Gammaproteobacteria > Pseudomonadales > Moraxellaceae > Acinetobacter. Next base: position 2,272 of record CAVBYE010000240.1, read on the forward strand.
CTCTGGGGTTTTACCCTCTGCATCACCAATAATAAATGAGGTTTGCAGGGCATCTAATGCAGAACTGTCTAGACCCAATAAGTTAAGTACTTGAGTTGACTCTGTAAATACAGGCTTATCTTCAACATACACACCCACAGTGTCCAAGTTATTGGCATCTGGAATAACAGCACCCACAGAAACATCAAAGGCTTGCTCTGGACTGACTACCGCAATGTCATGACCCAATGCATCTTTCACTGTTGCGGTCGCGATTAAGCTCGCTGGACCATCTACTAAATCAAGCGTATTCAGATCAACACGTGCTGTCCACGAACCATCTGCATTCAGCGTTAGATTAGCTTCTCCAGGCGTTAAGCTCACCGTTTGTTTCACGCCGTCAATTGTAAATTCAAGTGTTAACTGCTCTACGCTATAACCTTGCGGTAAAGGTTGGATTTGACCTTGAACATCTAGATAACCATCCGTTAACTCTTGTGCCTCAACCGTAAACTCAGTGCCTTCGATTGACGTAACTTGATTTTGGATATTGACAATGGTTAAACGCTCTTCTGCTTGAGCTGTGTTGCCTAATGCATCTGTTGCTTCTGCAGTAACAGTGTAGTCACCATCTG
>CAVBYE010000241.1:0-2885 GCA_963599285.1 Bacteroidaceae bacterium
CCATTGCAGCAACCAACTGTTTTGCTGTCCAATATTGGGTATTATCCAATATTGGACAGCAAAACAGTTGGTTGCTGCAATGGGGACTTACCAGCTTAATTCTGCTGCTGCCGGGGCGGCGTTTTTATCAAAAAGGCTTACCGGCGCTATGGCGTTTACACCCCGACATGAATTCCCTTGTGGCAGTGGGCACGCTCGCGGCTTACAGCTATTCTGTCGTCGCGACATTTTGGCCGCATCTGCTGCCAATCGGCAGTCAAAATGTCTACTTTGAAGCCGCTGCCGTCATTGTTGCCTTAATTTTATTGGGACGTTATTTTGAAGCGCGTGCCAAAGGGCGCACCTCAATGGCGATTCAGCATTTATTGGGTTTACAACCGCAAACCGCTTGCATTGAATCTGATGGCCAAGCCCGCGATGTGCCAATCGAACAGGTTAAACCGAATATGCTGCTGTTAGTGCGTCCAGGGGAACGGATTGCAACAGATGGCAAGGTCATCAGTGGTCAAAGCTTTGTCGATGAATCGATGCTCAGTGGTGAATCCATGCCTGTCGCCAAAAACATGGGCGATACTGTGGTTGCCGGCAGTATTAACCAAAATGGTGCGCTTAAAATTCAAGTCAGCGCCGTGGGCGCAAATACGGTATTGGCGCAGATCATTCGCATGGTTGAACAAGCGCAAAGTGGCAAATTGCCTATTCAGGCCTTAATTGATCAGGTCACTATGTGGTTTGTGCCGGTGGTCATGGGTTTATCCCTGCTTACCTTTGTAGGATGGTGGCTATTGGGGCCAGCACCAAGTTTAAGTTTTGCTTTAGTCAATGCGGTTGCTGTGTTGATTATCGCTTGCCCCTGTGCCATGGGATTGGCCACGCCAACCTCGATTATGGTGGGTACAGGACGCGGTGCAGAGCTTGGTATTCTCTTTCGCCAAGGCGAAGCACTACAACTGTTACAGCAAGCCAAAGTGGTGGCCTTTGATAAGACCGGTACTTTAACCGCAGGCAAACCAACACTAACCGACCTGCATGCTTTAGAGCACATTCAAGAACATGAGTTACTTCGTTTGGTCGCAGCAGTTGAACGCCAATCTGAACATCCAATTGCCCAAGCGATTGTACACGCTGCAGATGAGCTGAATCTTGCACAATATACAGCGACCGATGTTCAAGCGCTCACTGGCTATGGCATTCAAGCCCAAGTCAACCAACACACGCTACATATTGGCGCGGAACGTTTGATGCAGCAGCTGAATATTGATACCCAACCGTTTCAAGCGCTGCTGCAACAATGGGGCGATGCCGCCAAAACCCCGATCTTTATTGCGGTTGATCAACAGTTGGCAGGTCTTTTAGCTGTAGCAGATCCAATTAAATCGAGTAGCCATGCTGCAATTCATGCTTTACAACAGCAAGGGATTCAAGTGGCGATGATTACCGGCGACCAACAACATACAGCGCACGCGATTGCAGCACAGCTGAAGATTGAACATGTGATTGCTGAAGTGTTGCCTAGTGGTAAAGTCGAGGCCATTCAACAATTGCAACAGCAGTATGGACGGGTTGCGTTTGTGGGCGATGGGATTAATGATGCACCGGCATTGGCACAGGCAGATGTAGGAATCGCAGTGGGTACAGGTACTGACATTGCAATTGAAGCTGCGGATGTGGTCCTCATGTCCGGCAATGTCCAAGGTGTCGCCAATGCAATCGCATTAAGTCGTGCTACCTTAAGCAACATTCGTCAGAATCTGTTTTGGGCCTTTGTTTATAATGCAGCGCTTATTCCGATTGCCGCAGGACTGCTTTATCCTCTATTTGGGATATTACTGTCGCCGATGTTTGCAGCAGCAGCCATGGCATTGTCTTCCGTGTTTGTTTTGAGTAATGCCTTACGCTTACGTCGCTTTCAAGCCATGCCTGAGGATGTAAAATGAATATCGGTGCAGTGGCTATACAAAGTGGTATTTCAGCCAAAATGATTCGCTATTATGAGCAAATCGGACTGATTCAAGCCACACGGCGTGAGAATGGCTACCGAGATTATCAGCCACAGCACGTAGAAACCTTAAAATTTATTAAACATGCACGGGATTTAGGTTTTGACCTTGCGAAAATCCAGACTTTGCTTGAGCTTTGGCAAAATCCAGAGCGCAGTAGTCGCGATGTAAAAGCCTTAACCCTGCAACATATTACAGATTTAGATCAAAAAATTCAGAGTCTACAACACATGCGCCAAACCTTAATGACCTCTTTGGCGGAGTGTCGTGGTGATGATACCCCAGACTGTAGCATTTTAAGCCAAATTCAACTTGGCCAAAACACTTTACTAGGAGAAGCAAATATGAAATTTCGTATTGACAATATGACCTGTGGTGGCTGTGCGCGCAGCGTGACTGCAACGATCCAAGACTTAGATCCGAATGCACAAGTCAATATTGATGTAGCAACCAAATTAGTTGAGGTGAAAACGACGCTTGATACAGCGCAAATTGTTGCTGCATTGACCGAAGATGGCTTCCCACCTGTCGATGCTTAAGACAAGAAGCGGGCAGTAACGCTGCCCGCCTATTGGCTCAAAAGCTGTTGAATTTGTCGTTTCAGCTTGTCAATCATCAGCATATCTACACCTTCTAGCAAAGAGCGGCTAATCAAACCTTCTAGCAGGGTATAAATCATCTCGGTCCACTGCGTTTGATTGAGTTGAGTACAATACATAGCGACCAAAGCATAAATCCGTTGTTTGTGTTGTTTTGCCATACGCATAATGTTTGGATCATCTGCTTCCGCCACCGCACGCATAAATAAACAGCCTTTAAAATCATCCTGCTGAAACCACAGGACATGCCAATCAATCAAACTAAAAATGGCCTCTAATCCCTTGT
>CAVBYE010000242.1:0-2878 GCA_963599285.1 Bacteroidaceae bacterium
CAGCTTCACGGCTGGGCTGTTTGGCATACAGGTGATATTGAGCGGTCTATAGCTGCGCTGTACTTTATTCTCGTGAGGGGGCAGTGTCGATTGGGCTTATAGCTTGAGGCTGCATTTGCACATCAATCAAATTCGGTTGTTGGCGTAAGTCATAGTGATTCAGTAATATAATTATCAGCCCTAAACTACCACCGAGCAGTGCACAGGCCCACCAACCGTAAGATTGCCACAGATGTAGACTCAAAAATGAGGTCAAGGCTGCACCAGAAAAGTAGCAGGTCATATAAATGGCGTTAATACGCGAACGCGCTGAAGCTGAAATGCGATAGACCAAATTTTGATTTAAAACATGTAAGGTGGAAGCGCCAAAGTAGGCCAGCGCTAAGCCCAAAATATACAGACTTAAAGCGTGTTGTGCCGCCGCTAAAGGCAACCAAGCCATACATAAACTGCGGGTGGCCCAGGTGGCTAAAAATGACTCGCGCGAGCGGGCAATCATTTTACCAGTCCATTGTGCAGCCCAAATCCCCACAATTCCAATAATCCCGATTAAGCCAATTTCAAAGTCATTTAAATAATAGGGTGGCTCGGCCAAAATAAAGCTCATGGTGGTAAATAAAATACTCAGTACGCCAAACGATAACGCACCTATGACACTACGGCGCATTAAGCGTGGTTCTGTTTTCACCCAATACCATAATGATTGATAGATTTGCAAAGGTTTAAGTTGCAGGGTGGTTTGGCTTTGTGGCAGTTGAAACCACATCAACACACTAAAGATCAGGATACAGCCGCCGCTGATCCAATACACCATATGCCATGACCATAGCGTAGAGATCAAGCCCGCCAAAGTTCGGGCAAATAAAATGCCGACCAATACTCCACTCATCAGCAGTCCGACCACTTCAGCACTTTTGTGGCTGTTGTAGAGACTTGCGGCAAAGGGAATCAAAATTTGGGTGCTAATGGAACAAAATCCAGCCAACAGGGTAAAACCATACAGCGGCATAAGTTGCTGACTGAAGCCAAGCCCAATTAAGGCACAACCTGTACACAGCATGAGAGTGCAAATGTAGCGGCGTTTTTCAAATAAATCGCCCAAGGGAACAAACATGCATAGGCCTAAGGTATAGCCAATTTGGCTGAGGACTACAGTCAGACCTGCTTGCTCAGGCAAAATATTTAGATCGTGAGCCATGGAATAAATTAAGGGTTGATTAAAATAGTTGCAACCTGCGCATAAAGCGCAGGTCATGGCCATCAAAAAAACCACCTGTTTAGACGGTGCAAGATCAGACATAAGAGAACGCTTAGAAGCTATATTTAGCGGTCATGTTGATCCTTGAGACATCTGCCTGTTTACCATCAAAGGTTTCACGTTTGCCGTGATGGTACTCAGCACCAATATCCACGTGTTTAGATGGGCTATAGATGCCATTGATGACATAGTCGGTGAGTTGCTCGTTGGTTTCAGGATTGGCTTTCGCATAGTCGGTACCATCATCAAATTTCACCACACTCGCGGCAATACTGCTGCGCCATTTTGGGCTGAACACATGGGTATAACCTAAGGTCAAACTGTCTAGACGATTTAACAGTAACTCGTTTTTGTCATGATCTACAGAGAAGTCTCCTCCCCAAAGAATCCCGTCGGAAGTTGCCCCCTGAAAAATAAAGGACAGCAGTCGCTGATCGCCTAGCATATGATAATATTGAGCTTGAATGGAGCTATGTTCATTGAAACGATAACGCCCGCCTAAGCCTACACCCCAGCCAATTTCTTCAATATCTTGCTGTGGACCTTGGGCTTGTTTTTGATTGATAAAGCCTTGGGCCAACAGATGGGTGGCATCATGTTTATAGGTATATTTGGTGGTCAATGCAGGCAGTTCTGAAGAACGGTCACCCCCGCCAAAATATTCTAAAGCCGTTTGCCAGGTATTGGCTGGATTAATTTTCCACGCGTATTGTACTTGTGGATGGCGCACAATCGAGTTGCCCAGCAAAAGGCTATAATCGACTGCATCGGTGGCAATTTCACCATTGGCCATTAAAGACGAGGCTTGACCTAGGGTCCAGTCATAGGCTTGAATATAGGCATGACGGACACGGAAGCTACCGTCACCGCGGCCCCCATTGGTCCAGAAATCTCCCTCTAAGCGTGCTTTAATATTGGGATCACCGGCCAAATCACGGATATGAATACCAAAGCGTGTTGCTGCTGCAGTAAAATCGGTACGGATCGAATCGGGCTCTTCAAAAGGTGCTTTGTTGATTTGGTTAATGGTACGGCCACGGGCCGAAGGGGTACTTTTAAAATCAATGGCGCCATCAAAACGTAATACGCCATAGACATCAACGTTATCCAATAAACCTTGTTGTTTTTTTTGCTGTTGTGCCAGTTCATCTTGATGGGTCTGTGTACTGTGCTGTTGTTGTTGTAGTTGCTGTTGCGTTTGTTTTTGCTGCTGCAACTCTTGTTTTAATTGTTGGAGTTGGGCTTCAAGCATTTCAATACGTTGTTCAGTGCTGGTGTTGGCCATTGCATGGATTGCACTGAAACTACACACACTGGCAAGCAGTAATTTTTTCATAAATGATCCTTTTTATGTATTTTTATTTCTTGTTGTTATCAACTCAGGTGCTTATGCTGCACGGGCATCAATAAATGGCAAACTCGATATAAGCATCAGCACAGCCTGAATAAGAATAAAGTCATGCAAATGAAATGGTTGAAACCGTAATCGTCTTGACTCGGCCAAAGTGTTCACAAGCCCAGCCACCTAAAAAGCCGCCGACCCCCATGCCAATCAGCGACCAACTGCCGAGTGCACCAGCTTGTACGCTCGTGAGTGCCCATTTGGCTTTGAGGCAAGTG
>CAVBYE010000243.1:0-2872 GCA_963599285.1 Bacteroidaceae bacterium
ACCATAACCTGTACCCCAACCTGATTTGGTGACTAGGCCAGGACCTGTCGCATAAATCGGTGTACCACTTGGTGCAGACATATCTAAACCAGAATGGTTTTCAGCTCGTCCACCCATGGTACGACCGCCAAAATCAGAACTTACGCGTTTCATGTCTGGTAATGGATGTGCCACTAACCATGAATAAGCAGCTTTATTTGAGTAAGAATTTCCTGAATACTTCGTATTGCTTGTACCATACTTCGCAGCAAGAGAAGCATTGTTCAGTTCAACAGGCGTTGATTTACGAACTTCGGTATTAAAAGTGGTATTTGCAGGAATATCCATATCATCAGGATGACTGTAAGAGCCTTGTGATAATGTTTTTGTAAGTAGCTCTAAACGGTCTGGAGAAGCGGTACTACCAGCATCCAACTGAACTAAGTCTGCGAATGCTACTGATGCTGCCGAAGCGGCAAGCGAAAACGCCAATAAAATACGTCGCGTATGCATAAAAACCTCATTAAACTGTTCTTAGTCAAGTTTCTTGCGTGACATCTTCCTTGATATTCACTGAAACGAACGCTTAAGATTAAGACAAAACGATGTAGGAACAATGTATGTCTGAACCAAAAAACGTCTTTCAACAAACAAGACAACACATAAAAACAGGAAACTTATCGTTTCTTTCAAAGCAAGTTGCTGACTGGCAAAAACTTACTAAATTAATTCAACCTTTATTGCCACCGCAAGACGACTGGCAGGTTGTATGTTATCAATACGGTATTTTGACCCTCACCGGTGAAAATCAAGCCTTGATTAGTCAACTCGGTTATCTTCAAAAACAGTATATTTCTCAGTTATCACAAATTCATGAATTTAAAGACTTACAGAAAATCCAAGTACGTCTTCGAGCAAAACCCCAAGCACAACCTAAAAGAACTCAAATCCCCAAACAAATTTCTCCAGCAACTCAAGAGATGTTACATGCTGCTGCAGGCTTTGTGAGCGACCCTAAGCTTAGCCAAGCTTTACTACGTTTGGCAAGCAATAAAAAGTAATCAAGACCGTTCAAACCTGTAATAAAGCATGACTAAATTACGATCGATTTATCATAATTAGCGATACAATATAACATTGAGCCTGAAAGACAATGACTTATGTCACACTCACAAACTGAATTGGGCAATCGTTTATGTCATCAAATGTTACAATTTCATAGCTTGTTGGATCACTTTTGACATTGCGTAGTAATTGGTTATTTAAAGCATGCCCTGATTTGTAACCATCGAATTTTGCTATGATTTGATGTCCGAGCAGATATAAATCCCCAACTGCATCTAAAATTTTATGACGGACAAATTCGTCGGCAAAGCGTAAACCTTCCTCATTCACAATGCCCTGATCATCTAAACCAATGGCATTATCTAAGCTTGCACCTAAAGCCAAGTTATTCGATTTCAGATAATCTAAATCTTTCATAAAGCCGAAAGTACGCGCTTCACTGACTTCATAAACAAAAGTTTCAGTGGAAAAGTCAATTGTTGCAGACTGGTATTCTTTGGCAAATGCAGGATGGTCAAAATCAATTGTAAAGTTGAGCTGAAAGCCATCATGAGGAGAAAAAATCGCACGCTTATCGTCAATTAAAGCTTCGACAGGCTTTAAAATTTTGACAAATTTCTTCGGTGCATTTTGCTCAACCAACTCACCTTGCATGAGTAAGTAAATAAATGGACCTGCACTACCATCCATAATAGGCACTTCAGATGCAGATACCTCAATAATTAGGTTATCAATACCCAAGCCTGCAATCGCACTCATCACATGCTCAATTGTGCCCACTTTGGCATTTTCTTGCACCAAGTTTGAACACATAAATGCTTCTTGAATCAACATCGCATTGGCAGGAATATCAATGGGTGGATTCAAATCAATACGTCGAAATACAATTCCCCCATTGGCCACATGTGGAACAAAGTTAATCATCACTTTTTGCCCACTGTGTAATCCGATACCACTCGCTTTCACGACTCGTTTCAGGGTGCGTTGTTTCAACATAGGGCTTTGATCTTCAGCAAAATTCCGCTATACGTTAGCACATTTAGCCATTGATAAAAAACAAAAAGGTGGCGTTTTCACGCCACCTTTTTTCGATTTCATTTATTGTTTTTAAGAATAAACTACTTACGCTGTTGATTTTTCAAGTAATCTTGAATGCTCATTGGTGCAGAGCGAGGTGATGCTGCAGGTGCAGCAGCAGGTGCTTCTGTACTTTGGCGTTTGCTGATCGCAGGCACATCATCTTCTTCAACGACCGCATTTTGTGTTGGTTGTTGATAGCTTTGTGTACTTGAACTCACAGGCGCACGACGTTTCACTTCAGCTTCATTCGCATTACGCGTCAAACCTGTCGCAATGACAGTCACACGAATTTCATCACGTGCATCTTGGTCAAATACCGTACCGAAGAATACTTCACCTTCATCTAAGTCTACGATTTGATTGACAACATCCGTGATAATTTCAGTTTCACGCAAGGTAATATCTGCGCCACCGGTAATGTTAATCAATACGCCTTTGGCATTCATGATATTAACATTATCAAGAAGTGGACTACGAATCGCTAAACGTGCTGCTTCTTCTGCACGGTCTGACCCACTACTCTTACCTTCACCCATCATTGCATAACCACGTGTACTCATCGCAGTTTTCAAATCGGCGAAGTCAAGGTTAATATGACCTGGACGTACCACAAGATCAAAGATACTACGTACCGCACTAAGCAATACATCATCTGCTTTGCGATATGCATCTTGCATTGAAATATCACCATAAACGCTCAATAAGCGTTGATTTGGAATGATAATCAAAGAATCTACATGTGCTTCTG
>CAVBYE010000244.1:0-2865 GCA_963599285.1 Bacteroidaceae bacterium
CTTTAATACGGAATATTTATCACATGAACAAGATGAACATGGGGTAACAGCACGCTTCTTAAATAGAATCACCCAAACCGAATTTAGCTTACGTGCCAAATATTTAGTGGGGATGGATGGCGCACGTTCTAAAGTGGTCGAAGAGTTAGGTTTGCCTTTAGAAGGGGTGATGTCACGTGCGGGCACAGTGTATGTGACTTTTAAAGCTGACTTAAGTAAATACGTACAGCATCGTCCTGCTATTTTGCAGTGGATTGTTAATCCTGAAGCTGGCTTTGGGGATATTGGCATGGGCTTATTACGTGCCATTAGCCCGTGGAATGAATGGATTATGGGCTGGGGCTTTGACATTAGCCAAGGCGAGCCGCAAGTCAGTACCGAACAAGTACAAGCGCGTTTAGATGCCTTTGTCGGTGAACACGTCGAAGACTTAGAGATTGAAAAACTGTCTTATTGGTATGTCAATCAAACCTATGCCACACATTATGCTGAAGGACGGGTGTTCTGTGGTGGCGACGCGGTGCATCGTCATCCGCCTTCAAGTGGTTTGGGTTCCAATACCTGTATGCAAGATGCTTTTAACTTAGGCTGGAAATTGGCCTATGCAGTTAAGGGCTGGGCCCAGCCGGAATTACTGCAATCCTATAGTGATGAGCGTGCGCCGGTGGGTAAACAAATTGTGGCTCGAGCGAATCAGTCACGTTTTGATTATAAACATTTAAAAGCGGTGTTTGGCTTTGATCAAGGTATTCAAACCCAAGCACAAATGCTAGAACGTATTTTTGCACAAACGCCTGAAGCAGCCCAAGTGCGTGCGCAGTTGTATCAAGCCTTAGCGATTAAACATCATGAGTTTAATGCGCAAGGGGTAGAACTGAATCAACGCTATCAATCAGGTGCAGTCATTGCCGATCCATCTGAAGAAGTATTTGTGCAAGATCAAGAGCTGTATTTACAAGCCACCACACGACCGGGTGCAAAAATTCCACATACTTGGCTGGTGGATGCCAAGGGGCGTAAGCAGTCCACTTTAGATATTACTGGTAAAGGGCGTTTCACGTTAATTACCGGTTTATCTGGTAAAGCATGGCGCGAAGCAGTAGAAGCTTTGGATTTAGACTATCTTGATGTGATTCAAGTGGGATCACGTGAATATCGTGATGTGTATGCCACATGGCATGCCAAAGCTGAAATGGATGACAATGGTGCAATTTTAGTGCGACCAGACAGTTATATTGCTTGGCGCATGCAACACGTGCCTACTGACTTGAATCATCAACAGGTGCTAACTGATGTCTTGAAGCAATTAAACTTGCAGGTATAAACCATTCAGCCGACCTTGTGTCGGCTTTTTTATGATTGCTTTACGAGGTTGGCTTGTTAGAATGAGGCGCTTAAGTTTTGACTTTGGAGCACGATCATGTCCGCTCAACCTAAACGTTTAACCCCTAAAGTGATGCTGCTTGCGAGCTTAGGTTTACTGATTCCGGTACTGCTGGTGGCAATCGCATTTTTAGCCATCAAAAGCGATGCCAAAAATCAACAACAATACCAAAAAGAGCAACAACAGATTTTAGATCGTATTGCTGCCCGCAAAGCTCTAGAGGCAGCCTCCGAAGCCCAAGTTAGCCCTTAAGATCTTTATGTAGCTGGCGGATCGATGGAATTGAGGTATAACGAAGTACACGGTAGCCAGCATCATGAAACATCGCATCGCGAGCAGCATCTTGCTGTTCGCGGCCTAAATGACTTGGGTCATCCAATTCAATGATGGCCATTACCTCAAGTTTTTTATTTAAAATTACAAAGTCGGTTACCTTGCGGTTAAATTTATTACGGACTTGAATGTCGGTGCTGGTAATGAGGGCCGTAAAAGCCACTTGGGCCAATACATGATAGCGCGGTTCAGGAAAGGCTTGCTTGAGCTGAAAGAACATTTGACTTTCAAATTGGGTAATGACTTTTTTAGGATGATAGGTTTTAGATTTTTTTTGTGACGTACGGTGATACAGCATTAAATACAAGAGCATAATGCTTGCTGTACAGCCAATCAGAAGAAACACAATTTGCGTTGAGTTAAACATCCGGCATATCACACATAAGAAAAAACCCACTCGAGAAGAGTGGGTTTTTAGAATCTGGCTCTCCAACCTGGGCTCGAACCAGGGACCTGCGGATTAACAGTCCGTCGCTCTACCGACTGAGCTATTGGAGAATCTGAATGCGATTATAGAAGGTTTTTGAAGGGCGTCAAGTCTTTTATTCAAAAAGTAAATGATATTGATTTATTTGTTTTAAAAATAAACAAAATATTGATTTTTAGGTTAAAAATACTTGCTCAGTGTGTAAGTGCTATCAGCATTATTTTGTTTTTATACCGGCATAAAAAAAGCCCAAGACTGAATATGCTTGGGCTTTTTAATATTTGGCTCTCCCACCTGGGCTCGAACCAGGGACCTGCGGATTAACAGTCCGTCGCTCTACCGACTGAGCTATGGGAGAATCTGAATGCGATTATAGAAGATTTTTCAAGAGCGTCAAGTGTTTTATTTCAAAAGAAAAGGATATTTATTTGTTTGTTTTAAAAATAGACAAAATATTGATTTTAGTCTAAAAAATTTGATTTTAGCAGAGTAAAGCAAAGTGATAGGGGCTTGAGATAGCGGCATAAAAAAAGCCCAAGACTGAATATGCTTGGGCTTTTTAGAATCTTGGCTCTTCCACCTGGGCTCGAACCAGGGACCTGCGGATTAACAGTCCGTCGCTCTACCGACTGAGCTATGGAAGAATAGATGGCTCTCCAACCTGGGCTCGAACCAGGGACCTGCGGATTAACAGTCCGTCGCTCTACCGACTGAGCTATGG
>CAVBYE010000245.1:0-2854 GCA_963599285.1 Bacteroidaceae bacterium
TGCCGTTTCTGAATTATTGATTAAATCAATGTGTGCAAAACATGGTGCACATGCAGTATCCGCGGTATCTAGATGAGATGCTTTACCATCAATGGTCATTGCGGTTTCACCTTCAATCACATGGAACACCATGGCAGCAGAGCGTGGCGCTAACTGAACTTTTTCACCTGGGCGAACCATGAGTGCTGAGTAACCAATAATTTTTTGGCAATCTTCACCTGTTTCAGGATTCACATACGCCACTTGTACTGGGCCTGCGCTATTTTCAGCAGCTAAATCAATCAGTAGCTGCTTGGCATCCGCCCATGGATAACGCAGCATTGGGTAATTTTGTTCAGCGCGAATGTGTTGCACCGTAGGGACTAAACCTGCTGCATAACGTGGTTTATGTTCCAAGCGTTGAATGGGTTGGCAATCACCCCCTTCTACAAACGACGCTTCCATGTAATACACTAAAGGTAGATCTAGAACATCTAACCAAATCACTGGTGCATCACCATCATGACCATGTTCATGCCATAAACCAGATGGCGTTAAAATTAAATCGCCTTTTTCCATTGGGCATTTTTTGCCTTCAACAGTGGTATAGGCTTTTTCGCCTTCCACAATTAAACGTACCGCATTGGGCGTATGACGATGCGCAGGTGCCCATTCATTGGGTAATAACAGCTGCATACCTAAATAAATCACTGAAGTGGCACGCATGTTTTCTAAGCCATGACCGGGATTTGCCAAGACCAAAACCCGACGCTCAGCTTTTTCAATTGGGGTAAGCTCGCCCGCTTCTAATAATAAAGGTTTAATTTCATTGTATTTCCATACAATGCTTTGCGTATTTGGAATCGGTTTTACTGGCGGTAAAACGTTACGTAAACTTGGCCATAATGGCACTAAATTACTTTGCTTAAGATCATCAATATAGCGAGTTGGTAAGTCTGCTAATGTTGCGAGCTGTTCCATCGCGTGTCCTCTGAATAGTGATCGACAACACTCTCCGGCGTTGTACTGTTGCTGCGTTGAAATTAATTTAGCAACCGAATTGGCTTGAATCTATAAGCAAATCTCAATACCCTGTATTGATAATATCAATACACAAAATTTGGGTAAAATATGGACATTGACACGCGTTTATTGAATATTTTTCACGCGATCTACAAGCATCAAAGTGTTTCTAAAGCATCCATTGAACTTGGGATTGGGCAACCCACGGTCAGTATTGGCTTAAATAAATTACGTGAGCATTTTCGTGATCCGCTGTTTGTACGGATTGGAAATAACATGCAACCAACTGATTTATCTAATGATATATATCCAAAGGTGCATGATGTACTGATTCGTTTGCAAGGGATTAATGATTTTAACTTGGCCTTTGATCCCAAAACCTCAAACCATCAATTTAATTTAAGCATGACCGACATTAGTCATTTAGTCTTATTGCCAAAACTGATTAACTATTTACGTGAACACTCGCCCTATATTCGTTTAAATATTGTTCCTATTGATACACAGACCCAAGCATTCATGGCCACAGGCGAAATTGATTTAGCCATTGGCTTCTTGCCACAGCTTGAAGCAGGCTTTTATCAACAGACTTTATTTAAGCAACATTATGTAGTGGTGGCCAATGCGCATCATCCGCGTTTAAATGGTGATACGCTCAGCTCAGAACAATATGCCAGCGAATTGCATATTGATATTTTAGCGACTGGTGGACATTACGTTGTAGAACATGAATTGCAAAAGCTAGGTGTGCAGCGCAATATTTTAGCGCGTTTACCCAGTTATTTAGGTGTAGGTCTGGTGGTGCAAGAAACCGATGCTATTGCTACGATTCCGAATTATTTAAGTAAAGTGCTGTTGTCACGCGGTGATTTAAAGATTTTGCAACTGCCTTATGCTTTTCCTGAATATGGGGTAAAACAACATTGGCACTCACGGGTGCATCAAAATCCGGGCAATCAATGGTTACGTCGTTTATGTTTTGAATTATTTTCGGATCTATAGGCTAAAATGAGCTGCCTTTAAAACTGAGGCTGTGTTTTTGCTTAAAAAATCGGCTTTTTAGCAAAAATTATGCAAAAAGATAAAATAAACTTGCATTATGTGAATATAAAGCGTATAAAGTCACTTCGTTGATGCGGGATGGAGCAGTCTGGTAGCTCGTCGGGCTCATAACCCGAAGGTCGTTGGTTCAAATCCAGCTCCCGCTACCAACGAAAAAAGTGATTCACCCTGCTACATGCGAGATGTAGCGTATTATCACAAAAACAAAACATATATTTTAAGTCGTTTTAGACCTCTTCTAGATTAACTGCCTATTAATCTCCTTGTATCTAAACCTAGTCTTTAGATCGTTGTATGTTCTGTTTGATTCTCAAGTCAAATTTAATTATTTGAATTTTAAAAATATTTAAGCGCCAAGTTATCGCGCTGTGAAAAGTTATTGGTATATCTATGTTAAAGCAAACTGAAAATTTAATTGCAAAATCTGTAAATGGTCATGAAATTGTTGTGTCTCTAATCGCAAATAAGAAGCGTCAAAACACAAATGATGGTTTTAAATGGGTTGAAGTGGGTAAAAAAGTATTACTTGCTTCAGGTACAGAGATTGAACTGAATTTAGACGGCCGTAGTTTTTATACGGGTTTAAACGAAATGTTTAAATTAGAACGCCGTGTATGCTAAATAAAAAACCGCCGAAAGGCGGTTTTTTTATAAGCGTCAGATGAAATCATCTATTGAGTACATTCAGTAATATCTTCTAATTTAAAGATTTTTTGTATTTCATTATTATCAGACTCAAAGATAGCTACGTTAACTCCTCCATCATCTTTTACACTTGGATACATTATTC
>CAVBYE010000246.1:0-2853 GCA_963599285.1 Bacteroidaceae bacterium
GCAGTGTACCAGCCTCTGTCGTAGAAGGTTATGGTGCCGCGCTCACCCAGCGCCTGCCAGAACTCTTGCATAAACGGGAAGAAACCCGTCACGCCGTTCTTGCTGCCCGCAAACGCCTGTGCATCCTGAATCTCCAGGTCATGGGTTACATGCACGCTTGTAGCGCGAGCGTCCAAGTTATACATCAAATCGGAAATGCGGCTACCTTTTCCCGCGCCGCTCCAACCTTCAAAAAGCACCACCAAACCAATATTTTTTGACCGGGCCTGCTGCTGCAGCACCACCAACTTTTCAATGAGCTGCTTGTATTGTTTTTTATACTGCTCTTTGGGTAAGTCCTCGCATGAAAAATCAACTGTTTCCAGCATGAAAAACTCCCGTTCTTTTTGCTTGCGCACAATCGTGTGTGATACGCATATTATCCTCTTGTAGTAGCAATTTAAGCAAGAGAACTAGGCGAAAAATGCAAGTTTACTTTTTCAGGTTGATTGAAAACTTAAGTGCAACACTGCAGCGGTAAATGCAACATTGCGTTGATACCATCTATTTCATGCATTGCACCATCCGTACTTTGGCACTTTAAATAACTAAATTTTCTTTGTATGCCCAGTTCGCTGGGTAATTTTTTTGTCAAATTTTAAGTATTTTTCTTGTTATGGACGGTAGTTTACGGTATAATGTAGAGAATCTATTTTTGCAGATGAAAGGCAAATTTATATGTTTCTGAAGAAAACAAAAAGACCCAACGGACGCGTTACGTTGTCGGCCGTGCAAGGGTATCGTGATCCTGAAACAGGAAAACCTAAGCAAAAAAGCATTGAAACGTTTGGATATCTTGATGAGCTAGAAAAACAATTCGATGACCCAATTTCTCACTTTTCCCAGGTTGTAGCATCAATGAATGCACAAAGACTCGAAGAAGAAGGCTCTCAGTTTATTGAAATTCACCCACGTCAAAAAGTTGATAAGCGCACCACAAACAGAAAATATATTGGCGATGCTGTTTTTATGGCTTACTACAATGCCTTAGGTATTGAGGCTTGCGTACGCTCAAATATGCGCAATAAAAAATCAGAATACGATGCCAACGCACTGCTTAGACTTTTAGTTATGGAACGCTTGCTTGCTCCTGGTTCTAAACATGCTGCTTGGGAAAACGCTCGCCGTCACTTCTTTAAATCAGATCTTTCTGAATCTGACGTTTATCGCGGTCTTAATGAGTTTGCACGGATGTCAAGTTCAATTATCTCTAAGATGAACTCATCAATTGCTAGCGCCTCTATACGTGATCTGAGCTGCGGGTATTATGACTGCACAAACTATTACTTTGAAAGCAATGGTGACGATTTTAGGAAAAAGGGAGTATCTAAAGAACATCAACCCTTACCAATAGTTCAGATGGGTCTTATGCAGGATAGCAATGGAATCCCTGTTGATTTTCATCTATTCTCTGGCAACACACACGATGATGCTACTCTTTTAGATGCCCTTCCTGAAGCAAAGCGTGCTGCTGGTATGGGACGTGTTGTGACCGTTGCCGACAAAGGCATGAACTGCTCACGCAATATAATTGCAACTGTTGCACGAGGAGATGGCTTTGTGTTCAGCCAATCCATTCGTGGTACAAAGTCAAAAAAAGAGCTCAGAGACTGGGTTTTGTCCGATAAGGGCTATAAGGTCAAAGACAATGGCGAGTTTAAAATGAAGGCACGCCAAGATACAAAAACAATCAAGGTCTCTAAAGAAGATTCATACGATGGCAAAGAACACACAGTAGATGTAGAGGTACTTGTTGTAGCTTTCTGGTCACGCAAATATGCTGCTCGTGCACGCCACGAGCGAGAAAAAACACTGGAGAAATCAGTGCAGCTTGTCAAATCCCCTGGTAAATACACCAAAGCAACCCACCTTGGTGCAGCCAAATACGTTAAAAACATAGACTTTGATGCTACAACAGGCGAAGTAATCAAATGTGCTAAAGCGCCTGAGCTAGATTATGCAGCTATAGAAGCTGATGCAGCATGTGACGGCTACTACTGCATAATTACCTCTGAGACAAACTGGGAACCACAACGCGTTGTTGACACCTACCAGCAACTTTGGAAAATAGAGGAGTCCTTTAAAGTTACAAAGTCTCACCTAAAAGCACGCCCTGTATTTGTATGGACTCCCGAAAATATAAAAGCGCACTTTCTTACCTGCTACATTGCCCTTACCATTGAACGAATCATTGAACACGCCTTGGGACATACGCACTCAGCAGGGGAAATCTTAGAAGATTTACGCGCACTTGAGTGCAGCCATGCCGAAGATGAATGGTGGCTTATCGATTATCGAAGTGATTTAACAGATAAGCTATTTGCCCTAATTGGTGAAGATGCGCCTTGCAGGTGGATGAGAACCTCATCCATCAAAAGTTTGTTCAAAAAAGATAAGAAAATTCGGTGGCAAGCGCAATAACACTACAGAAAATATACATGGGAAAAAGGTAGTTTTACCAGTTCATCGCTAGTAAACCTACCTTTTTTGCTGCCAAAGTCAGGTTTATAGTACATGTCTTTGCGCTTTGCAAGAAAAAACAGCGGGAAGGTTTATTTCGTTACCCTTCCCGCTGTCTTGGTATGGGCGGCACCCATGCCCACCCCTTCCCTTTCTCAACGTTGTTTCTACTTCCGCCTAGCGTTTTTGCATAGCGGTTTTCACCAGAAGGTTTCCGCTGGCGCGAAAAGCTTTGCCCCAGCGGCGGTGAAGTGTTAAACTTTCCGCGATTGTATATTTCCTATCAAAACCGCAGTAACGTGCGGGAAAGGAGCTTGGTAATGCAAAATTGTTCTTCACGTACAACAACGCTGC
>CAVBYE010000247.1:0-2834 GCA_963599285.1 Bacteroidaceae bacterium
GCAGTGATGTCATTGGTGTTTGAGGCCAATAATTTATCTTTACGCGAGCTTAGTTCCTATTTAGATCAACATATTGTGCCGCAACTGCGTACTGTAGCAGGCGTCGGCAGTGTCAATCTACTCGGTGATGCACAGCGTCAGATTCGTATTGAAGTCGACCCTAAAAAGCTACAAAGTTTTGGTGTGGGGATTGATCAAGTACTCAACACCCTCAAAAATGAAAACATCGAATTACCCGGCGGTACCCTATCGCAGCAGAATACCGAGCTTGTGGTTGAGCTCAAATCCAAAGTGCTCTATCCACAAGGCTTTGGTGATTTGATTGTTGCCAATAAAAATGGCGCGCCTATTTTCTTAAGACAAGTCGCCAATATTCGCGACAGTCAAGCCGAAATGGAATCCGCAGCGTTCTTTAATGGCCAAGCTGCCGTAGCGGTGGATATTTTGCGCAGCTCCGACTCCAATATTATTGAAGTGGTCGACAACACCTATAAAACCTTAGACAACATTCAACAGCAGTTGCCACAAGGTGTCACGGCCAAAGTGGTCGCCGATTCCTCTAAGAGTATTCGCGGCAGTATCAGTAACGTGGTCCGTACCATTATTGAAGGTGCCATTTTAGCCATTCTCATCGTATTGTTGTTCTTAGGCTCTTTCCGTTCAACGGTGATTACCGGTTTAACGCTACCAATTGCACTCTTAGGGACCCTAACCTTTGTATGGGCCTTTGGTTTTACCATTAATATGATGACGCTGTTGGCCTTGTCCTTAAGTATTGGTCTACTCATTGACGATGCCATTGTGGTACGTGAAAACATTGTTCGCCATGCCGATATGGGCAAAGATCATGTTACGGCAGCCTTAGATGGTACCCAAGAAATTGGCCTTGCTGTATTGGCAACCACCTTAACCATTGTGGCAGTCTTCTTGCCTGTGGCCTTTATGGGCGGGATTATTGGGCGCTTCTTCTATCAATTTGGAGTCACGGTCAGTACCGCAGTCCTGATTTCTATGTTGGTCAGCTTTACCCTTGACCCTATGCTGTCTGCACATTGGGCAGAAAAGCCGCAATCTACCCAGCAGCGTAGCCGTGTGCAGCGTTTCTTTGATTGGGTGTCGGGCAAACTGGATCGTTTAAGTATTTATTATGAAAAATTGCTGAAATGGGCACTGAAGTTTCGTGTGCTTACCTTGGCCATTGCAGTGGCCTCATTATTGGGTGCATTGGCTTTGTCTAAAATGATCGGCACAGAGTTTGTTCCTGTACCCGATAAAGGCGCCATTCGTATTAAAGCCGAAACTCCGGTGGATGCCTCGCTTGAGTACTCACAAGCCAAACTTAAACAGATTGATGCCATTATTCGACAACATCCACATGTATTGTCGACTTATAGCGTAATTAATAGCGTCTCGGATCGTGGTAAAAACCATTTAAGTCTACGTGTTCAGGTGACGCCGCGTCAGGAACGCAGTGAAACTTTAACCCAATTAAGCAATGAGTTCCGTGAGCGTTTAAGTCAAGTGGCGGGCATTACGGTCACGTCCGTGGCCTCGGCAGATGAAACCGTCTCGGGCGGTCAAAAGCCGGTCATGATTTCGATTAAAGGCCCAGAGCTTGATCAACTGCAAACTATTTCTAATCGCTTTATGGCTGAAATTGCCAAAGTAGATGGCATTGTCGATTTAGAAACTTCACTGAAAGATCCTAAACCGACCTTAAGTGTGCATATCAACCGAATTTTAGCCAGCGATTTAGGGCTGTCAGTGCATCAAATTGCCAATGTATTGCGTCCTTTATTGGCGGGAGAAAATATCACCACTTGGGAAGATGAGCGCGGCGAAACCTATGATGTCAATCTACGCATGCATGAAGATGGCCGTCGTTTACCTGAAGATCTGCAAGCCTTGTATATTGGTTCACAAAAAGTAGATGCCAATGGTCAACCGATTTTAGTGCCTTTAGCCAGTGTGGCACGTTTAGAACAAACCATGGGTGCTGCCCAAATTAACCGCCGCTATTTAGAGCGTGAAGTGTTAATCGAAGCCAATACCTCAGGCCGCCCAACCGGTGACATTGGTGCGGATATTGATGCTATTCAAGCACAATTCGATCTGCCACCGGGGTATAGCTTTGTGGTCCAAGGTTCCAATGCCAATATGGCGGAATCTGCAGGCTATGCGATTACTGCTGTTGCCCTGTCGATTGTGTTTATTTACATTGTGCTCGGTTCACAATTTAACAGCTTTATTCACCCTGCAGCGATTATGGCGTCCTTGCCACTGTCCTTAGTCGGGGTATTCTTAGCCTTGTATCTACTCAACTCCACCATGAACCTGTTCTCGATCATTGGGATTATCATGCTGATGGGTTTAGTGACCAAGAATGCCATTTTGCTCATCGACTTTATTAAAAAGGCCATGGATGCAGGGATGGATCGCTATCAGGCCATTGTTGAAGCTGGCAAAACCCGTTTGCGCCCGATTCTGATGACCACCACGGCCATGGTGATGGGGATGGTGCCTTTAGCCTTAGGTCTAGGCGAAGGTGGTGAACAAAGTGCCCCAATGGCGCATGCAGTGATTGGGGGGCTGATTACCTCCACCTTGCTGACCTTAATTGTGGTGCCTGTGATCTTTACTTACCTAGACGATTTTAAGCACTTTATGCAGCGTCAAGCCAAACGCCTGTCTTAAGCATAAATCTACTGAAAAGCGTCGACATTCAACATGTCGGCGCTTTTTTTAATGTATAATTTCGCCCTTAATTACTCATCTTTGCTTAGGACAGTTTCCATGCGCGCGAGTCGCTTTTTATTTGCAACGTTAAGAGAAAC
>CAVBYE010000248.1:0-2820 GCA_963599285.1 Bacteroidaceae bacterium
AGATTAATCAAATCGACACGTAAATTAATCAATTCACTGACCCGCAAGCCACAGGCGTACAGCACTTCAAGCATCGCTCGATCTCGGAGTCCTAAAGCTGTAGAGGTATCAGCAGCATAAAGTAGTGCTTCGACATCTTGTTCAGATAAATCTTTGGGTAAGGCACGTCCAAGTTTTGGTGTTTTATGCGCTGCAACAGGATTGTCGGTTCTGAGTTTTTGTTCACGTAAAAATTTATAAAAAGAACGTAATGCCGACAAACTTCGTGCAATCGAGCGTGGGCTTTTACCTGCTTTGGTTAAATAAATCAGCACATCAGAAATATCGTCATGATTCCAGTCTTGCATTGATTTTGTTAATGCTTCACTACATTGAATCAAATCAGATAAATAGGCGTTACGGGTATGAGGACTCACGGTTTGAGCCACCAAATAGTCCTTAAAGCCATGTAAAAAATAAAGTGTCTCAGGAATGATGACTGAAGCGGGTATTCGAGGTTTTTTATTGAGCATATGTTGTTAACTTTTAACAGTTAAGCGATGAATGAATACAAGGCATTCACTGTAGTTTAATTTATTTTATCTGTCGATGATTAAATACCGTGATTAAATTGCAAGCGAACCTTATTTGGTAATTATTCTCATTTGTTTGTATACTGTACAAAATATTTTAGGATTGGATGCAGTGCGTTTATCTGATTTAAAAGTTAAACAATCAGCGGTTATTCGTACCGTTCGCCGTTCTGAGGATGGCGATGTGAATCAAAATGATATGGTTGCAAGTCGACTCGAGACCTTAGGGTTTATACCGGGTGCGAAAGTTGAGGTCGTTACCAAAGGTATTTTTGGTGGAGATCCGATTTTGATTCAATTGGGATTCACTCGATTCGCACTGCGTAAAGTTGAAGCTGAAAAAATTGATATCGTTCAAGAGGGGGCATCTGCATGAGTGATGCATTACGTATTGCCCTTGTAGGTAACCCAAACTGTGGTAAAACATCATTATTCAATCATTTAACGGGAACACGTCAGAAAGTTGCCAACTATGCGGGCGTAACCGTTGAGCGTAAGGTTGGTCAATTTGTGTTGCCTTCAGGCAAGCCTGTACGCGTACTGGATTTACCGGGAACATATAGCTTAAATGCCACCAGTCCTGATGAAGCCATTACCCGTGATGTGGTGCAAGGTAAAATTGCAGAAGAAGGTCAGCAAGATGCATTCTTGTGTGTGGTCGATGCTACGAACTTAAAACTGCATTTGGGTCTTGTGCTTGAAATGATTGAATTGGGTCGTCCAATTCTGCTTGTACTCAACATGATGGATGAAGCACGTCGTCGTGGTATGCAAATCAATACGCAAAAGTTGTCACAGCGTTTGGGTATTCCTGTCGTGGAAACCGTTGCTGTCCGTGATGCAGGTATTGCCAACTTGATGAGTGCGCTTGATCAAGCCAAATATGCTGTTCCACATACTGAATTGAGTGGTTTAACCGGTGATAATCACCACAAAATCACCACCATTTTAAATGATGTTGTGCATTCAGTTGATCATGAAGATAAGCGTTCTGATTTTCTCGATAAAATTTTCTTACATCCGATCTTAGGCTTAGTTAGTCTTGCAGTGATGATGTTCGTTATTTTCCAAGCCGTGTTTACATGGGCTGCACCATTTATGGATGGGATCGAGGCTGCATTCGGTTGGTTGGGCGAGTTTGTCGGTCAATACATCCAACATCCCTTATTGAATAGTTTGATTGTGGATGGTGTGATTGCGGGTGCAGGTGGTGTAGTGGTGTTCCTGCCACAGATTTTGATTCTGTTCTTCTTTATTTTAGTGCTTGAAGAATCAGGATATTTGCCACGTGCAGCATTCTTACTTGATAAATTGATGTTTAAAGCAGGGCTTTCAGGTCGTGCATTCATTCCTTTATTGTCTAGTTTTGCTTGTGCCATTCCCGGGATTATGGCGACACGTAGCATCAGTGACCCGAAAGATCGTTTAACCACGATTTTGGTTGCACCATTGATGACTTGTTCGGCTCGCCTTCCTGTATATGCCTTATTAATTGCCGCATTTGTACCTGAGCAAACCGTTTGGGGCTTTTTAAACTTACAAGGTTTGGTGTTATTTGCTTTGTATATGGCGGGCATTCTGAGCGCCTTGATCGTGGCTTATATATTGAAATTTTTCAATAAAGATAAACATCAGCATATGTTGTTGATGGAATTGCCAAGCTACCGTTTCCCAGATTTAAAGAACATTTGGATTGGTTTGCTTGACCGTGCCAAGATCTTTATGAAACGTGTGGGTGGCATCATCTTCGCCTTATCGATTTTGTTGTGGTTCTTATGTACCTTCCCTCAACCGCCAGCAGATGCCACTTTACCTGCCATTGATTATTCACTTGCCGGCATGATTGGGCATGTGATGCAACCTATTTTTGCACCATTGGGCTTTAACTGGCAGATTTGTATTGCCTTAATTCCTGCAATGGCCGCACGTGAAGTGGTGGTTGCAGCACTCGGTACGGTATATGCCTTGTCCGCAGTTGATGATGATGCAATGGCCAATGGTCTCGCATCTATTATCAGTAGCAATGGTGAGCTGGGTTGGTCATTGGCAACAGGGATTTCACTGTTGGTTTGGTTTATCTATGCACCGCATTGTTTAGCGACTTTGGCAACCGTCCGTCGTGAAACAGGTTCATGGAAAACTGTTAGCTTTATGACCGTTTATTTATTTGGTTTGGCGTATTTAATGTCGTTCTTGGCGTATAACATTGCCAGCCATTATTTTGGCTAATTCACATACACGTGTAGGA
>CAVBYE010000249.1:0-2816 GCA_963599285.1 Bacteroidaceae bacterium
GGTGGTGATTCCTTCAGATACAGGCAACAATGGTCGTGCCTTATTGTTATTACAGCAGGCCGGTCTGATCCAGTTGAAACCCAATCATGAGGCTAAAGCCAGTCGAGCGGATATTATTGCCAATCCCAAACAGCTTAAAATCACTGAAGTTGAGCAACCCATGATTCCCTCTATATATCGTGATTCTGACTTAACGCTTATTACCGGTGCTTATACCGCCCATGCCGGGGTGGTACCTAAAAAGGATGCTTTAGTCACAGAAACCCCTGATCCTTACTATACCGCGGTGTTGGTGGGCAACGCTGAATCAGTTCAACGACCTGAAGTACAACGTGTCAAAGAGGTGTTCGAGTCAGATGCTGCGCGTCAATATATTTTAGAGCACTTTAGTGATTATGTGACATGGGCACCTTAAGCCTTAAACCAGCAACAGTATTTAAAATAAAATATGAAGGAAAAACAAATGAATACGATATTTAAAGCCAATAATGAGACCCCTTTTATTCAAAGTGCTGCGTGGCAACAGCTATTACAGCAATTAGGTCAAGATGCTGAGCGTCGTCAGGCTTTAGGTGGAGCTGCACCATTTGAAAGTATCGCAATTTTAAAAGCGCATAAGATTGGTGCACTGCGTATTCCAGAACATTTAGGCGGTTATGGTCTATCGATTGAACAGCTCTTTGAAGCCTTGATTCAGATCAGCGCCATTGACTCGGATATCACGCAAATTTTACGTTCACACTTTCAGTTTGTTGAAGATGTATTACGCAGTCGTGACCCTGATTTTCAGGCGGTGTGGCTGACCAAAGTTGCAGCGGGCGCCATCATTGGCAATGCCTTTACCGAATTAAATCAAATTACGGTGGGCAGTGGTGAATACCAAACCCGCATTACCCAAGATCAAGCGGGTTGGCATCTTAATGGCGAGAAATTCTTTACCACCGGCACATTATATGCCGACTATATTTCAGTGCGGGTGGGTTCAGAACAAAGCCGTGCCTATAATGTGGTGATCCCGAAAACACGTGAGGGGATTACGGTCATTGATGATTGGGACGGTATTGGCCAACGTTATACGGCAAGTGGCACTACCCGTTTTGACAATGTCACGGTGTATGCCAATGAAATTATTCCAGTGGCCCAAGCCCAAGTCAGCTTTAAACCGTTTACGCAATTGTATTTACACGCCATTATTGCAGGCATTTTAAAAGCAGTCGAAGCTGATGCAGCGCGTGCACTGAAAAAACGCGGCCGCAGTTTTAGCTTCGCCACCACCGAGCAGGCCAATCTAGACCCGATCTTTTTAGAAAAAATTGGTGAAATTTCTGCTGCTGCATTTGTGGCAGAAGCCGCTGTGTTACATGCTGCAGCCAAGCAAGATTTGGCTTTTGCCAGTACGGTGGACGGCGTCAGTGATTTTGAGCTGAGCCATGCTGCTGCACAAGCGGCCACCCAAGCCAAAATTGCTATTGAACCTTTGGCGTTAAAGGCTGCGAGCCAAATTTTTGATGTGGTGGGGGCCTCTGCTACGCGCCGTGGTTTAGATTTAGACCGCCATTGGCGCAACATTCGTACCCTTGCTTCACACAATCCAGCCAGTTTAAAGGCCGTGGCTTTAGGTAAACGTATTGTGCATGGCGAACATTTACCCAATAATGTGTATTTTTGATGTGGTATAAGATTTGCTTGTAGTTAAGGGTCCCAATTGTGGAGGTCCATCAAATGCAACACTTATTCAAAATTACTCAAATGCGTTTGCTCAGTCCAACCCGCTGCGAAATTTTTATGCAAGACGACACTACCCACTGCCTTAAAGGTTGGTTGATTGAATGTCAGGCGCAGGCTGCGCAGCAATTTTATGATCAAATTAATCAATTGAGCCAAGCCCACGAACCTTTTCAAGCCCTGCTCAATTTAAAGCGTCTGTACAAAGTTGATGTCATTCGTTAAACAGAATCAAAAAAGCCCCCTTAATGAGGGGCTTTTTTTGACTCGATGGCGGCTTTGGTGCGCAGTTTAGGTGCCAACCAAGACCAATTACTGGTGAGCCAACAGACGATTGAGCCGAGTGTGACTAAACATGCCCCTTGCCAGAAGGTGCTACTTAAGCGTTGCCCAAGAATGAGCATCGCAATAAATGCAGCCAGAACTGGGCTAAAATAAGAACTTGCGACCAAGGTGGCCACATTACCGCGTAACATCCCGACATTCCACGCCCCATAACCAAGGCCCAAACATAAGGTGGCCAAGATCAAATAGAGCAAATTGAGCGCTGACCACTCGAGCTCAGGCAAGACTGGGCGCAGTAGCCACAATTTTGCCCACAGTACGATACTCACCAAGCAGAAAAAGAAGGTGATCGGGTTTTCTTGACTACCGTGACTGCGGGTAAAGGCACAATAAATTGACCACAGCAGCGCCCCGCTAAAGGCCAAGCCATAACTGAGTGGATTAGTGACAGCATTGGCAAACAACTGCGTGACACTAAAACTTTGCCCACCCAGTTGAATATAGACTAGACCAAATACTGAAATGCTCATGCCCACCAAGAGCATCCAGTGAAACTTTAATTGTTTGAACGCAACCAAAGCCAGCATGGTGAGGCTGGGCCATAAATAATTGACCACGCTGATCTCAATGGCTTGTTGTGCAGTTTGGGCATAGCCAATCGCAAAGGAGTAGCAAATTTCATAGGTGACAAATAAGCCACTGCCCACCACCAAATAGGTTTTGGACATTTTTTTAAAATTGGGTAAACCAAAAATTGCCCACAGTAACACTGCACTTAAGCTGTAGATTAAGGTAATTCCTAGCTC
>CAVBYE010000250.1:0-2794 GCA_963599285.1 Bacteroidaceae bacterium
ACGATCAACTGTTTTAAATGAGTAGTATTTGATATTTGAAATCATCAATAAACCTACAACAACGATTAATACAGCATTGGCAATTTGAATGCCTGTTTCACGTAAATCAAATATTTCTGGGAAGTCTCGTCCAACCCAAACCATTGAAATAATCATAATGGCTGCAAGAGGACTTGCAACACCAATAAAGTAACGTTTATCGACAACGCCAATTTGAACGTTAAAACGAGCCAATCGAAAGGCTGCACAAGCGGTATAGACAAAGCAACATGCCAAGCCTATGCGACCCAAATCATGTAAGCTCCAGCTATACATTAAAATGGCTGGCGCAACACCAAAGGCCAACAAGTCAGATAAAGAATCGTATTGTTCACCAAAAGCACTTTGCGCACCAATTGCACGTGCAACTCGTCCATCTAAACCATCTAATAGCGCTGCTAAGAAAATGGCATAGATGGCTTGAGTATACTCACCATTCATACTAGCAATAATAGAATAGAAGCCCGATAACAACGCTGCGGTTGTAATCAGGTTCGGCCACAGATAGATCCCACGACGTTTCACCTTCTGCCCTTCCTGGGTATGCTCCTCTTCTTCCACTTCAAAAGTAATGCCATCAAAACTGGCTAGATCACGCTTGGAAGATTCACTTTCAGGTTTGCTTATATTTGTCATTCTCGTCTGTCCTAACTGTAACCTTTATCTTAAATTAAATATTTAAATAACCACGTTAGGGATTATTCACCCACCAACCAACGAACAGCAGCATGACCACCATTTTCGCTCATGCGTAAATGCGGGAATAACCACTGAAGTGCCTCATCTGCATCTTCAGAGAATTTCCAAGGTGGATTGATCACCAATAGACCACAACCATTTAGACCCACTGGGGTATCGTCTGGCCATACACAGATTTCACACACCAATTGGCGACGGATCCCTGTTTTCACCATTTTCTTTTCAAAACGATCGATCATGGCACGGTCTTTAATTGGATACCAAACTGCAAAACAACCTGTCGGCCATTTTTTATAAGCAGCAAAAAGTAATTCAACCAATTGCGGGAAATCTTTACGTTCGATTTCATAAGGTGGATCGATCATCACCAAACCACGTTTTTCTTTCGGTGGAATCACACCTAAAAGACCTTCGTAAGCATCACGCTCATGTAAACCTGCACGACGATCACGAATATTCATATACAACTGTTGAAATACATCACGCTGCATTTCAAAAATCGTTGCTTTATCCATGTCACGCATGCCTTCCAAGGCAAACCATGGTGAACCTGGATATGCACCTTTACCCGAACCTTCACGCATTTCATTGACAATTTTTAAATATTGTTGAACGCCTGCAGGTGCATTACGAGTAATTGAATCATCAAGTTTAACTAAACGATGAATACCATTTAAAAACTCACCTGATTTCTGAGCTGCAGATGTCGACAAGTCGTATTTACCCGCACCACCATGCGTATCAACATAGCGATAAGGTTTATCTTTTAAATTAAGACGGGTCAATAGTTGCAGCAATAACACATGTTTCATGACATCGGCAAAGTTGCCTGCATGGAAATGGTGACGGTAATTCATGTTCAGTTTAATTCCTAAGTTCAATCGACATTTTAGCACGAAAAAAAAAATCTTCACTGTCCATCGAATGCACTAAGATACTCAGTCATTCTTTTTAACGTTTTTTAGTGAATTTTGTGGACAATGTGTGTACCCCACCCGCTTGGAATATTGATCAAATTATTGACGATTTAGAACAACATGGTTTTAGCATTATTGATCATGCTTACACGACTGAATACATGCATTCCTTAGTGCAAGAATGTAGTGCTCATTTAAATGAGTTCCGTGATGCCGCAATCCAAAATGGCGTAGTCAGCAATATTCGAAGTGATCATATTTTATGGATTGATGAAAAACTCCATTTTGCCCAACAACATATTCAAGCCCTTGAAGCACTCTCAGAACAGCTTAATCGTGCATTTTATTTGGGTATTCGAGAAGTTGAAGCACATTTTGCCTGTTATAACGCTGGCGAATTTTATGCGCTCCACCGAGATAACCCACAAGGTAAAAATGGCCGTATGATTTCTTCGGTTTATTATCTACATGAGCAATGGCATGCAGATTGGGGTGGCGAATTACGCTTACAAGATAAACATGGTGAATGGCATATTATCTCCCCTCAACCGAATCGTATTGCATTGTTTCAAAGTGACTTGCTTCATGAGGTTTTAAAATCCAAACAACAACGTTTATCGATCACCGCATGGCTCAGAAGTCAGGATTCTATTTGGTAGTCCTTTAAATTTTTGAAAGCATCCTCATATAGAGGACATGACTAGATGAGGATTCTACCGATGCGAGACAACACAAAACAAATCATTGAACGTATTGGTGAAACTGATCAATTATTTTTGCAAGAAAACACGCCTGCGTTGGCTTTAGAACGCGGTGATTTACGCTTGCAGTTAGTAAAATTGAGTCGTCATCGCCAAGAACAAATTCATTTTCTTCAAGAAGGGATTGTACTGCTTGAGCAAGCACGTATTGAATATGAAGAAATGCCCATGCGTACTTATATCGACTTATCTTTGCATTTAGCCAAAGCGTATATGATCTATTTTGACATTACCAAAGAAGATCGTTTTGCCTTGATTACCAAGCAAATTTTAAAACCATTGACCTGTCATGATCATGCAGAAGTGTTTTTAATGCTTGCGTCTGCATGTGCGACCAATAATGAAACTGCTTTGGCACGCCATTGGTTGATGAAATAC
>CAVBYE010000251.1:0-2791 GCA_963599285.1 Bacteroidaceae bacterium
CACATTATCTCAGCACCTTAATTCAAGATTTGACCCAACTTACACTAAGCTGTGAAGCATGCACCTTAGGCTGAAGATAATTCAGCCTAAGATTCAAATACCAATGCAATAGATTAATGTGGAGACCAAACGGATTTTTGAATCTCAATCGCCTGTGGGATGAGCGCAGCATCAGAAAATGCATCTGCCAATTGTTGCTGATCTTGAATGACCTGCGGGGTTAAGGCTTGTGCATGAGATGGATTCGGACGACGTTGCACAAATCTTTGGCTGACTGGTTCAGAAAGCCCCGTACTTTGGGCAATGAGTTGGATGGTTTCCTGTTGGTGTGACCAGACCCATTTATCCGCCTCACTAAATTGGGCCAAAATGCGATTGATCTCATGGGCATGATTCTGAATGAGGTCATTTGAGCCTAAATAAAAGGTGTAGTTGGGACTTAAATTCACCCCTGTGGTCAGCACTTTTGCATGATCTTCCAATTCAGCCGCGGCATAGTAAGGATCCCAAATCGCCCACGCATCGATGGCACCTTTTTGAAACGCTGCACGCGCATCAGCAGGACTTAACCAAACCGGTTCAATATCTGACCAGCGCAAATTGGCTGCCTGCAAAGCACGCACCAAGAGATAGTGCGAACTCGAGCCACGGTGTACAGCGACGCGTTTACCCTTTAAATCACTTAAATTTTGAATCGTTGAGGTCTGCGGTATTAAAATCGCCGATGAAGACGGTTTCGCTGTTTCATAAGCAATATAATTGAGTGGTTTGCCCCCAGCTTGTGCATACACAGGCGGGGTGTCGCCTGTTGTACCAATATCCACGGAACCCACCGCGAGAGCCTCTAAAATTTGTGGGCCACCCGGGAACTCATACCATTTAATTTGTGTATTGGGGAAGGCCTTTTCAAATAACTTATTTTCTTTAGCAATGACGGCATTCACCGATGCTTTTTGATAACCAATCGATAAGGTTTTTAGCTCAGTGTGTTGAGTCTTTGCTTGAGGTGTTGTGAGGTTTTGAGGCGTGTTTTCTTTTTGGCAACCCATGAATGTTAACCCGATCACTGATAGGGTCAAGAGAAGCGATTTTTTAATGAGGTACATAAAAGTCCATTCAATTTATAGAAATAATAAAAAATTGGAAAACTTAAGACGCTTCTGAAGCAAGGTGTCTATGTTTTAAATACTGATTTTCTGGTCGTTTGAGTCCAAGATTTTCACGTAAGGTTTTACCCTCGTATGCTGTACGGAATAATCCACGGCGCTGTAACTCAGGAACAATAAATTCGACAAAGTCATTTAATCCTGCAGGCGTACTTGGTGGCAACACATTAAAGCCGTCAGCGGCTTCATTCTCAAACCACAGTTGGAGTTGATCGACAACTTGTTCAGGTGTTCCGATTAATGTCCAATGACCACGTGCAGAGGCAACAAACTCATAGAATTGACGCAGGGTAAAATTGTGTTGGTGTGCAATGTCGATCATCAACTGTTGACGACTATTCAGAATTTCAGTGTCTAATTGTGGGAAAGGGGCATCTAAATCAAATTGAGTGAGATCGATGTTTCCTGCGAGGCCAGAGATCAAACCAAGACCGACATCTGGATGAATGAGGCTGTTGAGGAAATCGTATTTTGCTTGCGCTTCTTGTTCAGTTTGAGCAACAAAAATTGAAACACCCGGCATAATTTTAAGATCATCCGCCTCGCGATCATATTTTTTCAAACGCTTTTTCACATCGCGGTAAAAGGCTTGTGCACTTTCAAGCTGCTGTTGTGCGGTAAAAACAACTTCCGCATATTTGGCTGCAAGTTCACGTCCTTCCTCGGATTGACCCGCTTGTACAATCACAGGGTAACCTTGCGGAGAGCGCGGTACATTTAATGCGCCTTGAACATTAAAGAATTGACCGCTATGCAGGGGTTCATGATTTTTTTCAGGATCTAAGAACTGGCCGCTTGCTTTATCACAAACGAAAGTATCATCTTCCCACGAATCCCAAAGCTTTTGAGCGACTTCAATGAATTCATCGGCACGTGCATAGCGTGTTGCAGGATCTGGATGCATCTGCATCCCAAAGTTGCGTGCTGTGGTTTGCGAACATGTTGTGACGACATTCCATGCCGCGCGGCCTTTGCTGATATGATCAAGCGAAGCATATTTTCTCGCCAATAAATATGGCTCTTCATAGGTGGTTGATGCTGTAGCAATAAAACCAATATGTTGGGTAACCGCTGAAAGTGCAGCAAATAAAGTTAAAGGTTCAAACCCAGCCATTTTGTCATTGTATTTGATGGTTTTTGCGTGTTTTGATGCACCATGGCTCCATGATGTCGACAGACCATCTGCGAGGAAGTAAGCGTCAAATAAGCCACGTTCAGCAGTTTGAGCCAACTCGATTGCATAATCGATATTCATCATGTCCTGTGGACGCGAAGAGGGTAAGCGCCATCCTGCGACATGTTGTGATGTGGTTGGAATAAATGCACCGAGTTTTATTTGTCGTTTAGACATCGTGTCTAGCCTATATGTTGCTTAAGTTTGAGACAAAATAACAAATTTAAATCGCCAGAATAAATAATATAAAATTCAATCAATATACATTTTGTTGATTATTATTTAGCCAATAAAAAGATAAACATAGCTTAATTTATGCTGTATGTGTGAGTGGTATAGGGAGCTGCACTATGAATACTATTGAACAGGACGCGGGCGTTATACACAGCATGTATGGCATGTGGTGTATGGGGATCGCGTTCAGGTGAGTCATGTGATGATATGGTCACGT
>CAVBYE010000252.1:0-2770 GCA_963599285.1 Bacteroidaceae bacterium
AGCTCCTGTCAATACGCCGTTTACCACTACGCAGACACAGACCACGCCAACAGCGACGCAGCCGTCGCGTGTGGTTGAACTTGCAAGTATTCCTGCACGTCTCTTTGCCAAAATTGTCGACGTTTTGCTGTGGATTCCAGCGGTGTTTATTTTAACCGCATTTTTCAGTGGCGATGAGCAGGCTAAGTTTGCACAGCTGAATGAAAAAATCATGACGCTTGCGATGAGTGGCTCTCAAGACATGCAATTGCTCAATCAATTACAAGCTGAGCTCACAGCCATGATTCCGCAAATTGCGTGGATCAGCGCAGGGCTTTATTTACTTGTTATGTTGGTGACGCAAGGGATTTTATTGGCCAAATCAGGGCAAAGTATTGGTAAAAAACTGACCAAAATTAAGATTGTAGAGGCTGAAACGCATCAACCTGTGCGTTTGATGCATTCCTTCACACTGCGCAGTATGGTGTTTATTGTTCCAACAATTTATTTCTTCCCCCTATTTTCTTTAATCGATTGGGCTTTTGGATTGGGCAAAAAACGTCAAACGTTGCACGATAAATTAGCAAAAACCCAAGTGATAAAAAAATAATCTTGCCAAATTCAAAAAGGGCTTAATGCCCTTTTTTGTCCCACATAACCTTGATATTAAAAATAATTACAAAAACAAGGATTCAAAACCAAGTAAAAAAATCAGTTTTTATAACAGGCATTTAAAGCAAGTTTACATATAGCTTAGTTTGGCGATATCAGGCATAATGCCCTACAACGTAGCGGTGTCACACGATTGGAAAGAATTTCTATTAATCAGACACTTTTCAATCCTGCGACACTTTAATCGCTATCCCATAATTTTATTAGGGAATGGGACTCTTCACCGAGGTTGTAAAATGAGACAAACAATTTTAGCTGTATTGTCTTTATCCGCGATGACTGCACTCTTAACTGGGTGCGGTGGTGATTTAGTACTTCTAAACTCTAAAGGTCCAGTTGCTCAAGGTCAAAGTAACCTGATGATGACTGCGATCTACTTAATGCTATTGGTGGTTATTCCATCAATTATCATGGCATTATGGTTTGGTTGGAAATATCGCGCGTCGAATAAAGATGCAGACTATGCACCTACATGGGCTCACTCTACTGCAATTGAAATTGTAGTATGGGGTATCCCTGTAATTATTATTGGTATTTTAGCTTGGCTAACATGGTGGGGTTCACACAAATATGACCCATACCGCCCTGTTGAGTCAGACAAAGCACCAGTAACCGTTCAAGTAATTGCAGAACAGTTCAAATGGATCTTTATCTATCCTGAACAACAAATTGCAACTGTGAACGAATTACGCTTCCCAGAGCAAACACCGTTAAGCCTTCGTTTAACGTCTAACTTCACAATGAACTCGTTCTTCATCCCTGCATTATCTGGTCAGATTTATGCAATGGCGGGCATGCAGACGCATTTGAACATGTTAGCGGACGAAACTGGCGTATTTAACGGTTTCTCTTCAAACTATTCAGGCTATGGCTTCTCACAAATGCACTTCAAAGCGCACGCTGTGACTGATGCTCAATTTGCTGAATGGGTTTCTGCTGTTCAAGCAGGCAATGGTACTTCAATCAATCCTGAAGCGATCCAAAAGTCTGCACTTGACCAAGCTGAATTTGCTTCTTTACGTGACGGTAACCGTTCTCAGAAACAAATCGACGCTATGGTTCGTAACGCAAAAACTGACTTAGAGAAAGAACTCGCTGCAACAGCTCAAAAAGAAGGTCCATATAAGGCTCAGCCTCATCCTGTGACTTATTACTCTTCAGTTGAGCCTAAATTGTTCGAATCTGTAATTAACAAATACATGAGTAACTATCACGGTGCTGATCACTCAGCTGCTGCGGCAACTCATGCAGATGTTGAACAACCTGCTTCTTCAGTTGTAGGGGAATAAGACATGAGCTTCTTAGGTAAGTTAAATGTAGATGCAATCCCGTACGATCCTATCGTACAGGTAACGGTTGCAATGATGATTTTAGGTGGTATCGCGGTCTTCGCTGGTATTACTTATTTCAAAAAATGGGGCTACTTGTGGAACGAATGGTTCACCTCTGTAGACCATAAAAAAATTGGTATTATGTACCTGTTCGTATCGATCATCATGTTACTACGTGGTTTCGCCGATGCGATCATGATGCGTCTTCAACTGTTCCTTGCAAAAGGTGGCGGTGAAGGTTACTTGCACCCTGAACACTACGACCAGATCTTCACCGCACACGGTGTCATCATGATCTTCTTCGTGGCAATGGGTCTTGTTGTTGGTTTAATGAACATCTCTGTACCACTTCAAATTGGTGCACGTGACGTTGCATTCCCATTATTAAACTCACTGAGCTTCTGGTTATTCGCCGGCGCTGCAGGTTTAATGATGGTGTCTCTTGCACTGGGTGAATTCGCTGCAACAGGTTGGATGGCTTACCCTCCACTGTCTGGCATTGAATACTCGCCTGGCGTAGGTATGGACTACTACATCTGGGCACTTCAGGTTTCTGGTCTTGGTACGTTGTTAACAGGTGTTAACTTCTTCGTAACCATTATCAAAATGCGTGCACCGGGTATGGGTCTTATGGACATGCCGATTTTCACATGGACATCTTTATGTACAGCTGTGTTAATCATCGCATCGTTCCCTGTGTTAACTGCAACACTTGCAATGCTTACCCTTGACCGTTACTTCGGCTTCCACTTCTTCACAAACGACTTAGGCGGTAGCCCAATGTTGTA
>CAVBYE010000253.1:0-2740 GCA_963599285.1 Bacteroidaceae bacterium
AGTTTTTCTGGTCAATATTTCCAAGACCAATTGCAAGCCTTAAACATTGATTTACAGCTGTATCCAACCAACCAAGACTTGGTCAATGACCTGCATCATATTTTAGCCGACGCCAAAATGGGGACGCGTTTGTACTTAGCAGGTTCAGAAAGCTTTATTGGCATTGCCATGCAAGCTGCAACATTGATTAATCTTAATAAAGACGAAGTATTACGTGAACATTGTGGTTCATTCGTGCGCCGTGTGTGGTGTGTGCATTGCGATGGCTACAGTGAAAATGTGACGCAACGCGTATTCAATTGCCCGCATTGCGATACCACATTGGTGGTGCGCGACCATTATTCTCGCCGTTTAGCGGCCTTCCAAGCCGTTAAAGCCGATGCCGAAGTGCCTGGTGAATTCCCACAAGCAGAGGAGCTTGATACATGAGACAAGCAAATGGCACTTTAAAAGTCCGCGTCAGTCGCGTTGAAACCTTAAGCCCAGAAATTAAACGCTTTACTTTTACGCCAAGCGAAGGCTCTCACCTACCGCCATTTTCAGGTGGCAGTAATGTGGTCTTGGTCTTACCTCATGAGACCGGCAGTTTCCGTAATGCTTACTCACTGATGAGTTCACCTTACGATACCAGTCGTTACCAAATTGCGGTACGCCGTGTCGATGAAGGTCGTGGCGGTTCAAATTATTTACATCAGCGCGTACAAGAAGGCGATGAACTGGAAATTTTACGTCCAGTCAATTTATTCCCATTAAGTAAACATGCGCGTTTACATATTCTGATTGCCGGCGGGATTGGGATTACCCCAGTGGCGTCGCAATTGGCAGAACTACGCGTGCGTGGTACGCCTTTTGAGGTGCATTTTGCGGTACGTGGCCTCGAACATGCCCGCATTGCCCAAGAATTACAGCAACAATATGGCAGCGAAAATATCCATATTTATGCAGCCGACCAAGGTCAACGTTTAAATATTGCCAATGTCTTGGCGAACCGTCCACTTGGTAGTGATGTCTACGTATGTGGCCCCGACCACATGATCGAAGATACCATCAACAGTGCCCATGCATTGGGTTGGACAGACAGTCATATTCACTACGAACGCTTCTTAGAACAAGGCAGTACCGGTGAAGCCTTTGAAGTGACCCTTGCACGTAGTGGTGCACGTATTCAGGTCTCTCCTGACCAAAGTTTATTAGAAGCCGCTGAAGCTGCCGGTCATGACATTCCTTACCTGTGCCGTGGCGGTGCGTGTGGGATGTGCGAAACCCGTGTATTGGAACTCGATGGTGAAATCCTACATACCGATGACTGGTTATCGGATGAAGAAAAACAACTTAATCAAAAAATTATGCCGTGTGTGTCACGCGCAAAATGCTCAAACCTCGTCATTGACTGCTAACAAGAGAATAACAACATGCCTATCCAATTCCGCCCTGACGAAACTTATCGTGACGACTACACTTACGCCAACAGTCCTGAATGTATTGCCCGTGCACCGTGGCCATTCCCAGACGACCATTACATGTATTCAATGAACTTAGAACCACATGTACCCTTTGGTGAACACGCCTTAAAAGCCGTGTTTGATATTGATGAACATTATATTAGCGAATGCCGTGACCGTGCGATTACCTTAGAAAAAGATCCGGGCATGCACTACGTGGCTGCACCGCACATGATGGAAGCGCAGTGGGATTTGCTTGAATTGATCATGGAATCCTATGCCAAAGATTATCCTGAATACTTCACGCTAGAACGTAACGGTGATCAATGGCATTGGACCAATAAACTGCTAAATATTGACGATACCTTTACCTTTGGTGATCCATCAACGCTACCGTATGAGCCAATGGAATATGTGACTCGTCAAGCACAAGGCGATTGGGTGCTGCAAGAAGAACGTGACGACACTCTCTATTGGGGTGCCGGAATTGCCACACAACGTGCCGATTATTCATTACGTTTTAACTTAGGCATGGCATGGCATGAGTTTCATGGCCCAGTCCCGCTGTTAAAAGAAACCGGGATGCTCGATCGTGCCTTAAAATTCTTATTACGTTTACGTAATGGTCATCCGGTGCGTCGTTTAAATTGGTCGCTGACGGTCAATCCACGTTTAGACGTGTCTGCAGAAAGCCTACCTGATTGGGCACCGGATCGTACTACAGTGACTGCTGAAAATGCCGGTGAAAAAGTCTATTTACGGATTGAGCTACAACCCTTGCACCGTTTACCACGCAGTAACGCGATTGTTTTCCCAGTGCGTACTTACTTACTCAGTTTAAATGACATTGCCACCAACCCTGCATGGGCAAAACGCATGCACCGCGTGATGAAAACCTTAAATCAAGACATCATTGACTATAAAGGCTTTACCCGTTACCACGCGCCAATGGTGGAATGGTTATCGCAATTTGACCCAAATTACGAACAAGAAATGAATGTGGTTGCTGCCGAAGCATAACAACAATCACGGGATCTCAATTGAACTTTGAGATCCTTAAACAACCATAATTTGAGGATGATCTGATGCAGCAACCCTCTGATAAGCAAAATCATGATGCACTAGACGCCGATGCCGAACAACTGCGTGCACTTGGCTATAGCTCAGACTTTAAACGTACCATGAGTTTATGGGAAAACTTTTCCTTAGGCTTTACTTACCTGTCGCCTGTGGTGGGGGTCTATACCCTGTTTGCCTTATGTATTGTGGCAGGTGGTCCACCGATGTTTTGGTCATAC
>CAVBYE010000254.1:0-2739 GCA_963599285.1 Bacteroidaceae bacterium
GTTCTAAGTAGTTCTAAGTAGTTCTAAGTAATTATAAGCACTTCTAAGCAACTTTCAAATAATTTATTTGATTTATGCGACTGCATAGATATGGTATCAAGCCTAAAGTCAAACGAATAATACACTCGTTGATTTAGTAATTGCATGTTCGCTTGTGTTCAGACGAAAAATTGAATAGTAAGCTATCGCGGTACCGACAATCAGGAAATGACGGTACCGCGAATAAGTTTTATTTGGTACCGAATTCTTCTTCTCTTAATCGTTTCTTTGCAAAGTACTCACGCATGTTGGGACCGTCAATATCTAAGTAACGCGCCGTTGAACCAGTTCGGCCTAAAATTGAGTCAGCCATCAGTTCGCCTTCAATACGTAAATACCACTCATTAGGCTCTAACTGAGAAGCAATAAGTGTTGCGCCTGTTTGTTCACGTGCTTCAAGTATCTCGAATAGATCAATGGCATTCTCTGTTGTTATGGGAGTGGTTAGAAAATCATCCATTATCAAAACCTTCACGCGTTTGTATTCATCTATCTTTTCGTAATAGCTGCCATCACAAGCAATCCGTGCCTGGTTCAGATCAGCAAATATATCCGCCAGCCTTCGATACCGCACAGAGTAAAGGTTGCGACATGCCGCGTTTCCAAGAGCTTGGGCTATATAGCTTTTCCCGCAGCCGGTTTTAGAGATTATGGCAACAACTTCGTTGTCTTCTACCCACTTACACGTTGCCAAGCGCATAATGCGATCCTTGCTCAAGGTACGTTCTGGCAGATAAACAATTTCTTCCACGCAAGCGTTAGGCAGCTTAAAACCAGCGGATTTATTTAGTTTTTGAATCTTGTTTGTTGTTTTTGCCATTACCTGTGCGTCAATCATTTCTTTAACCTTTTCTTCAAAGGTTTTTAAATCGTAAGCGGGGTCATCAATTATTTCTCTGAGTTTGTTGCCCATAGCAGTTACTCTAAATTCTTTGAATTTGGCGAAATCTTCTTCGGTTAGCATTGCTTGTCACCGTCCTTTATTCGCTTGTATGCATTAGCACCACGAAGACGACCAGCACTTTTAGCGTTATCGATAACTTCAAAGTGTTTTGTTGGTGTGGCAACAGAGCTTAAAGCTCTATCGTGGCGCTCAGCATCTTTTAGTGCCGCTATCGTGTTTTTAAGAGCGGTGTAGCTAGGAGTGACAGCAAGCTCATTGGATCTTGCGCAAGCACGCTCAAGAAAGGCCGCGCCATATTGCTTTGCAAGCCCTAATATATTGCGGCAAGGAACAAAAGCCTGTTCAACCACAGGTTTTGAAGCTAAAACTTTCTGTATAGCAAGTTCAGTTTGTGGACCTATCTTTGCCGCCCATGAAGTAAATCTATCGGGTGACCAGGGTGATTGCATTTCTCTGTGGGCATCAGGCATGTGTTCAACAATTGTGGAATACTGGTTTTTCCTGCCAAAAAGACGTGCGTGTTCTGCAACAAGTTCACCTCCGTTATAGATGCTTACCTGACGAGCCGATATTCGCACGTCAACAGTTTTGCTAATAAGAGCGCAAGGCACCGAGTAGTGCATGTAATCAATCCGAACGTGATAATTAGGCGCAACCTTGCATCGGCGCCACTCGCAAAGTTCAAAACGTTGTGTTGGAAGGGGTAAAAGTTCGCTTGCTTCTTCATTTAAAAACACTTCACGTCTTGAGCCTTCTTTATCCGAAAATGGTCTGTCATTAAGCCAATCAACACGTTCAGTGCAGTATTCGTTAAATTCTTCTAAGGTGTAGAATGTAAGTTCATTGGAGGGTGCGATCACCCATTCCTCGACAAGGTTTACCGTGGATTCTGCTAGGTTTTTGTCACGCGGAGCTCTTATTCGTGCAGGTACTACAGCTGCACCATAGTGTTCAGCAAACCGGCTGTAATCTTTGTTGATAAGGGTAACGTAGACAGAACCTCTATCTGTAGCCGTGGCACAATTGTCAGGAATGAGCATTCGGGGTGTTCCGCCAAACGCCTCGAATGCCTCCATTTGTCCTTCAAGCCACGACGCTTGTTTTGTGTCGGTAAACCCTTTTGCCCAGAAAAACGCAGAATGCGGTAGTACTACCACTAGCACATACACTTTTGTGACCGCTCCGGTAATGCGATCTGTTAACTTTACAACATCACCTGCCCAATCTATGTAGGCTTTTTCTCCGGCAACGTGTGTAAAATGCCTTGCAGCTCCCGTAGTTTGTGCTACCTGGGCAAACATATCGCAAAAGGTTTGATAAGAATAGGCAGCCTTACCTGCAGAGATTGCCATATCGCAATACTCTGCCCACATTAACTTAACTGGTAGCTTGCGGTTTTTCTTCTTTCGCTCAACAAGAGCTTCAATATTTGGTTGTAAATAGGAGTCTTCTTTTTTCCGACCAGCCTTTTCTTTCGGAAAGAAGATGTCATCAATAGCAGTTGCATCCATGGACATAACATCAGAGAATTTAAGCCCATATTCAGCAATGACTTTGGCTGCTACAGAAACATTGCGCTTGCTAACATGTAGTGTAGCTGCAATTGTTTCTTGGCTGAATCCTCCTCTCAAAAGAGCGAGAAGGATTTGCTTGTTCTTGGACATAGACCTGCCCCTTTCTGTGAATGGCGCCCCGTATTAGGCGCACGTCACAGATTCTAGGGCGGTACCATAATTTGCTTATCGTCAGTACCACAATTTGCTGACTATCGGTACCATTGGTGCTTACTATTCAAC
>CAVBYE010000255.1:0-2739 GCA_963599285.1 Bacteroidaceae bacterium
CTTAAGTCACTTTCTGATCCCGTATCAACAAAATTGGCACTGTAACGGGCAGCATCTTTGCTTTTCCCATGATAATTTCCTGCATCTTTGAGAAAGTAGGCGACTTCCATTTGGGTGTTTTGTGTCAATGGGTATTGATAGTTAATACCGAGATTATGCACATCTTCTAGGCCAGTATTTACGAGAAGACCGCCATACCAGTTACTTGACCAATTCTGTGCAGGGCCAAAAGGAACAGCTTGAACCCCAAAGGTCATCTTGTGCTGTGCATTATGGTTAAAATGGTAAGTTAAATTTGCATCGACCAGTGCAGAAAAGTCACATATCTCCTCGAACTGATAACATCGATACTCAAAATATGCCGCTATGGGTTCACTTTGATATTTCAGGGCCAACTTCGCTGCATTAAATTTTAATTGATGATGATCATCGCTATAACTTTTATCCTGAATGTTTCCTCGAAGCCAGCCTGAGATTTCAAAGTCATCAGTGATTTTCTTTGCATGTACTTCTGACAGGAGGATCAAAGGAAGTGAAACAGTTGCAAGACCGAGATAAGATACAATATTCATGCGCTTCACCCTTAGCCTGGATAAGTGCCACGGTCAAGACGTGCATTCAAAATGCGGTCACATGCCAAAACATAAGCCGCTGTACGCAGAGAACATTGTTTGCTCTTAGCGGTCTCCCATACAGTAGTCATGGCATGTTGCATGATATGATCGAGTCTTTGATTGATTTCAGTCTCAGTCCAAAAGAAATGCGCAATATCTTGTACCCATTCAAAATAACTCACGGTTCACCACCTGCATTACAAATGACATCTGGTACAAGGGTAATATTTCGCTTGGCGAGAATAAGATCTGCTTCGGGAACTGTAGGTCCATTTGAGCCCTCTAAAATCAAACGAGTCTCTAAGCATTGAGCAATAGCCGGTGTGATGACACCTTCTAAGGCAGCTGGAATTAAAATATCAGTTGTAATTGTCCAAAATGCTTCACTGCAAATTTCATCAGCCACTGAATATCCCCGAATAGCACCATGCAATTGTTGATAGGCCATCAATGCCGCAATATCGATACCCTCTGGTTGATACAAAGTTGCACTATGATCTTGAATAGAGATGATGCTTGCGCCTGCTTGCATAAACAGTAATGCGGCTTCACTACCTACATTGCCAAAGCCTTGTACTGCCACTTTAGCCTGATCAATATTCAGACCAAGGCGCTGTGCTGCTTCTAGACCGGTGATATAAACGCCACGACCTGTTGCCTTGGCACGACCTAATGAGCCGCCTAAGTGTATAGGTTTTCCTGTCACGACTCCTGTAACTGTAGTCCCTGCATTCATGGAGTAGGTATCCATCATCCACGCCATAATTTGCGGGTTAGTTCCCACATCAGGCGCAGGGATATCTTTTTCTGGACCAATGACACTATTAATTTCGGATGTATAACGACGCGTTAAGCGTTCTAATTCGCGTCGTGACAGCTTCGAAGGGTTAACACGAACACCACCTTTGGCACCGCCGAAAGGTAGATTTAATGCAGCACATTTGATGGTCATCCAGGCAGACAACGCCATCACTTCGCTTAAATTCACATCTGGGTGAAAACGTACACCACCTTTGCCCGGTCCACGGGTCAGGCTATGCTGCACACGATAACCTTCAAAGTGCTCAATACGTCCATCATCCATTTCAACTGGAATGTTGACGATTAATGCTCGTTTAGGTCGCTTTAAAATTTCAAGTTGGTCAGCATTATGTGCTAAATAAGGGCTCACTTGATCCAGTTGTTTTAAATAATTCATCCATGGATTATCAGTCGATGATATATAAGATAATTGACCCATTATTGCCTCAGTATTTTTTATTTAAAATTTATTTAATGTTTTAAATATTGGTGTGTTTTTATAATATTAGGCAGATAAAAAATAAATTATAGATTTGATGGCATAAATATTTATGAAAATAAGTTGTGTGACTATTCCCTTTTTTCGCTTGTGGTTTTAAACACCCAAAAACATACTTCTAGACCTCAATTTTAAATGTTAAAAGGCATTTTTCAGCCTACAGATCACTTCAAACCATACTTGTTTTAATACCCCCGAATTTCTTAAAAAAATTAATACATTGAAGATCAAGACTGAAAGATGCCCGCAAAGGGATGTTCATGAGTCAATTTTCACATTCGTCAAATCAACTTTCAGGTCACTTGTCTAGCCGACAAGTGACCATGATGACTATTGGGGGCATGATCGGTGCTGGATTATTTATTGGATCATCATCGGCAATCGCCACAGCAGGGCCTGCAATTTTAATTTCTTATATTTTGACGGGTCTTCTGGTATTTCTCGTGATGCGTATGCTTGGTGAGATGGCGGTGATGAATCCTGATTCTGGGTCATTTTCGACTTATGCCAGTAAAGCCATAGGACCATGGGCAGGTTTTAGTATTGGATGGTTATACTGGTGGTTTTGGGTACTGATTATTCCTGTTGAAGCGATTGCCGGCGCTGAAATTTTACATGCATATTGGCCCGCTATTCCTGCTTGGGGATTTGCAGTCGGGATCATGGCACTACTCACCGCAGCAAACTTACTGAATGTCAAAAGTTTTGGTGAATTCGAGTTTTGGTTTGCCTTGATTAAGGTGATTGCCATTTTAGCATTCATTGCTATTGGCCTCATGGCAGTCTTTGGTCTATGGCCTTTGGCACAAGTGAGTGGTGTAGAGC
>CAVBYE010000256.1:0-2739 GCA_963599285.1 Bacteroidaceae bacterium
CCAAAACATACATGCATTGCCGGATAGTGCCAGCGCCAAGCGATGTTTGCCCCATAGAAGTTGAGGTCAAATAATTTGAAGCGTGCACCGTGCCCACTACGGTATACTCCGTGCAGGTAAGCACGTCTTCTATGTTGGTACTTGCTTCCGTTACATAAATGGTATCTCCCACACTCAAAACAACGTTGGGGCTATCGGCAGATACCACGCATTCGTTTGCGCTTGTTGGCCACGTACCACTTACCAAAATAAGGCGGTTTAAGTAATTAACATCTTCACTTGTTACGGAATAAGCGTTTTCTGAATAGGAACTGGCCGCACTTTCACAAAGCGAATGAACACGAATAGCAGTTTGTTCCCCGTTTGCTTGTGCCAAAACGTCGGTTTGATACGCCGGCATTATTGCTTCTACTCCATCAAGCCCCGCAAGTGCCGCAACATCATCTTCTGAAAAACCCAAGGTAGAAAGCACGCGAATGTCGTAGAGATTGGTTCCGTCGCAATAGCGGTCTGCCGCAAGCTCCATGTCGGGCGCCGTCATACGAAGCCCCGCATAAAAACCCACACCAAGCGCCACTATTCCCATAAGCGCTAAAAAGCGGCCCAGGGAATTCCGAATGCAACGGAAACAATCTTTCAGAAACGCGCTTTTCACAGGCGTTCTACCACTCTATAGTTTCTGCAGAAGCGGGCGAATTATTGGTATATATTTCAGAAGCCTTGCCCTCTTTTACGGTAATAACGCGGTTTGCAAGTTTGGTGAATGCAGAATTGTGCGTGATAAGCACCACGGTTTTGCCGAATTCCGTACAGGTGTGCTGCAAAAGAGCCAAAATAGCCTTACCCGTTTGGTAATCAAGGGCGCCGGTTGGTTCATCGGCCAAAAGAAGCTTGGGGTTTTTCGCAAGCGCACGCGCAATAGCCACGCGCTGTTGTTCCCCGCCAGAAAGCTGCGCGGGGAAATTGTCCATGCGACGTTCAAGCCCCACGCGA
Source organism: Bacteroidaceae bacterium (assembly GCA_963599285.1). Taxonomy (GTDB): domain Bacteria; phylum Pseudomonadota; class Gammaproteobacteria; order Pseudomonadales; family Moraxellaceae; genus Acinetobacter. The sequence goes on from CAVBYE010000256.1 coordinate 994, forward strand.
GCAAGCGTTTCTTTTGCATCCAGCGGGTCTTTACAAATTTGGTTGGCAAGCTCAACGTTTTCTAACGCCGTTAAGTTTTGAACCAAGTTGTAGAACTGAAACACAAAGCCCACGTCAAAACGGCGATAATCGGTAAGCTGGCGCTCGTTGTAGGTGCTAATGCACCTGCCATCTACCATAATTTTGCCGCTGCTTACGCTATCCATGCCGCCCAACATGTTCAAAAGCGTGGTTTTACCAGCGCCCGATGGCCCCACGATTACCACGAATTCGCCTTCATTTATGGTGAAGCTCATGTTATCAAGGGCAGCAACTTTAACTTCGCCTAGTTCGTATATCTTGGAAACGTTTTCAAATTCAACAAAAGCCATACCGCCCCCTTAAAAAGGGCTGTACCAAAAGGTGCAGCCCTCTAACTTGACAATATTACAAGCTAATTTTAGAGATAAGCTTTTAATTCAACAAACTACGCTGCTTTGGTGTAATCCATAACAGAAATCTCCTGCGCAAGCTGTTTTGCTGCAGCCACAATTTGCTCAAGCTTCTGTGCAACTTCATTTGTATAATACTTTTCCCCGCACTGCTCACACTCTTCGCACGGAACATTTTTCACGATAATAATGCAGTCTTCAAAATTAACAACGTGCGTTGTGGTGCTTTGCTTTACCGAATCACATTTACAGAACATGCACATGATTATCGCCTCCTTGTTTTTAGATCCGCTTCGAACTTAATAAGGTTTGGAACATAAACAGTTATAACATATAAATTGCCTTCATCGGCTCCTACAACTGCATGAATTATTTTGTTGTCAACAGCATGTCCAAAAATCAAACAACTCGGATACGGAAAATCGTTCGGATAGTCCTCGATAATTTCGCCATTACTAATGCAATTTCTTACATCTGCAATAGTAATACCCTTTTCCTGCATACGCTCTAAGCAATGCGTTGTCCATTTAACTTTATTGGCATCAAGAAGAGATTTAATGGTTTCGATTTGCATTCAAACCTCCTGCCTTTTTTAATGGGAATTTAAGATCTTCGCTGTATATAACGAAAAATAGAATTTAGTGGCAATGAGTGAAAGCTTTTACAGATAATCTTCTACTTTTTTGTCTTTTCCTTTAGCGAAAACGGTGGGGTCACCCAGCAAGTCCATGGTTATTTTTCCATCTTCAATGGTGGCGTTAGTCATGCCCAGTGATTCCTGATTGGGGGTAAACGTAATGTTTTTGCCGTCGGTGCACTCCCAGGTGCCATCGTTGTCCATGCCTACCATTATCAGGTGAAACGTATGATCTTCGTCCAAATTAATAAAAAGCGTGAAGCCCGACTTCTCTAAATTGGCAATTTCATCGTGACTGGAACCGTTGTCGCCCTGAATTTCGTACAAATCATAAGTACCGGTAAGCCCTTGGTTTGGTTTTCCCGAGTTATTCACTACTACAACCGCAACAATTGCCGCAACTACCACAACGGCCGCAATAGCCGCAATTGCAATAGCTTTTCCTTTATGTGCGTTCTCTGCCATCAAAAAACCGCTTTCCTGCAACGTTTTCACAAGGTCTTTTTTGATTTCACTAGAATATGCCACCAAAAATGAAACTATCGGCGAAATACAGCACTTTTAGAAAATCAACACACTGGCAAAGATTGCGACATCTTTGCGGGAAACCGGGGTAGCAGCGCAGAACACTGGGATTTCCCCAGCACATCGCACGCCATGTGCGCTGAGCGCTTCCCC
>CAVBYE010000257.1:0-2716 GCA_963599285.1 Bacteroidaceae bacterium
CGGCACCTCCACAATGCGTTTAATCCGACCTGGGTGCGGCTGCATCACCACAACGCGATCTGCCAAATACACCGCCTCTTCAACATCATGCGTCACCATAATCATGGTGATTTTTTCAGTTTGCCAAATCCGTTGTACTTCGTCTTGCAGTTGATGTCGAGTCAGTGCATCAAGGGCACCAAAAGGCTCATCTAGCAATAAAATTTCAGGTCGGTTCACAAGACTTCTGGCAATCGCCACACGCTGATTCATACCGCCTGACAGCTGTGAAGGGAAAGCATGTTTAAATTGGCTTAAACGCACCAAATCTAAGTGTTCTGCAATCAGCTCATCTTCCTGTGCTCGGGTGAGATGACTATTATGCAATGCCACGCGAATATTTTCTTGCACATTCAGCCAAGGGAATAAACGGTGGTCTTGAAATACAATCCCCCGCTTTAAGCTTGTGCCTTGAATGGCTTGGCCATCGACGTGAATTTGGCCTTGATAATCTGCTTCGAGTCCAACCAGCAAGCGCAATAGCGTTGATTTACCACATCCACTACTGCCCACAATACTGATAAATTCACCTGCTCGAATATCCAAATTAATCTGTTCTAATACCTTAAGGTCGGTATTTTGCTGACGTGGATAGCTTTTATGGAGCTGTTGAATCGACACGGCGCCGTGCGCATTACTCATGCTTTACTCCTGCGTTAAACAGTGGCAGCCAGTTTGGCCAAAGACACTTCTGTGGATTTAATCAATACCACCACTTCCGATCCAATTTGCAGGTCTAAATCTTCGACCGAGCGAGTGCTAATAATAGAGGTAAAAATACCCGCTTTGGTTTGCACATTAATTTCTGAAACCACTGGCCCTGTGATGATTTCATGCACAATGCCTTTGAATTGATTGCGTACATTTACAGAAGTGATCGTCATTTTGTTTTCTCTGTTGTTGGTGTAATAGCCTCACTATAAGCGCTTTTTTTACTTCAAGTTATCTTGATTTAATATTTATTTATCTACATGATGTTTATATATTTTTTTCATAAGTGCTCATATTTTTGTGTTATCGTTTAGCCTGATAATCTCATCTAGATATATTATTTTAATTCTGTTGTTATTTGCTTGATCATACTGTCAATTCAGCAATTATAGATAATAACATGTCAATTTTTACTCATCCTTTAAGCCCCACCAAACAGCATGTGCGGGCCCGCGCCAATGTCTTTATTGATCCGCTGTCACAAGCGTTGCTGTCACGTATTGAACAAATTGCACCAAGTGATGCCAACGCCTTGATTATTGGGGAAACAGGTACAGGCAAAGAATTGGTGGCACGCCAAATTCATGCCTTAAGTCACCGAGCGAATGGACCTTTCATTGCCGTTAACTGTGGTGCATTAACCGAAAGTTTGGCCGAAAGTGAGCTATTTGGGCATGAAAAAGGCGCCTTTACGGGTGCCATTCAAAGCCGCGTTGGTTGGTTTGAAGCGGCGCATAATGGCACCTTATTTCTCGATGAAATTGGCGATTTGTCCTTAAGCATGCAGGTCAAACTGCTGCGAATTTTACAAGAACGAGAAATTATTCGCGTTGGTTCGCTCAAACCGATTCCCATTAATGTGCGCATTATTGCTGCGACCCATGTGGATCTCGAACAGGCAGTACGTGAAGGACGTTTTCGTGAGGATTTATTCTATCGTTTATACGTTGCACTGCTAAAAATTCCAAAATTGGCGGAGCGCCGTCAAGATATTTTGCCTTTGGCTAAATTTTTCATTGAACGTTACCAGACCGACCCACATGCCACGCCATTAAAAATTAGTGATTTAGCGGCAAAGAAATTATTGCAGCATCGTTGGGCGGGTAACATCCGCGAATTAGAAAATACCATTCATCATGCAGTATTGGTCAGTAAAAATGGTTGGATTGAACCCGAAAATATTCATTTTTCCAGTCTCTCGCAAACGCCTGCTGTGGCTGTGCCCAGCTTAAATACTGCACTCAGTGACATTCAAAGCACCAATCAAGCGGAAGAACTGTTGCAACATACTTTTAAACAGCTGTTTCAGGCTGCACATCAAATTGACACCAATATCCATGATTTGCTTGAAGCCCAATTTATTCGTTCTGCCTATCAACACTGTCAGTATAATCAAGTTCACACTGCGCGCTTATTAGGGGTGACGCGAAATGTGGTCCGTACTCGCTTACTCAAATATGGTTTACTATAAATTTCAACTAAAAAGATTAAAAATGCCCCAACTATGGGGCTTTTTTGATGCTGATATATGTGCATATTGCACTAAAAAAGCCGAGCTAAGGTCGGCTTTTTTCATCTCTTGATCACTTACTCGACTGGACTTTTTTTCCATGCTGTATAGCGCTTTTCAATCGCCAATAAGCCATAGTTAAAGCCTAAACCCAATACCGTCATCACCAAGATCCCAACAAACATCTCTGGAATTTCAAAACTGTATTGTGAGTACATAATCAAATAACCTAAACCTGCTTTGGCTCCAAACATTTCAACAGCCACTAAAGCTAAAATCGAAATGGCACCTGCTAAACGAATTCCCACAAAGATGGTTGGAACCGCTGCGGGCAGAATCACTTTACGAAACAGTTGATATGGTGCTAACCCCATAGTACGCGCCGACTTGATCAGTAATGGATCAACGTTTTGGACGCCCGCGATGGTATTTAAAAGAATCGGCCAAGTGCAGGCA
>CAVBYE010000258.1:0-2700 GCA_963599285.1 Bacteroidaceae bacterium
TTCCATGGTCGCTTTTTTCATATGCTGACCTGCAAGTGCTGCAAGCTGCTTACCTACTGGGGTCGAACCTGTGAATGAAATTTTTGCCACAGTCGGATGTGGGATCAAATAAGCCGAGATTTCGGCAGGCTCGCCATACACCAAGCTCACCACACCATGGGGTACACCCGCATCATGGAATGCTTGGATCAACTGTGCTGGCGATGCTGGGGTTTCTTCTGGCCCTTTGACAATGATCGAGCAACCTGCAGCAAGCGCTGCTGACATTTTACGTACAATTTGGTTAATCGGGAAATTCCACGGCGTAAATGCCGCCACCACACCCACTGGGGTTTTTACGGTATACGAATGTACATCATTTTGACGTGCTGGAATCAATTGACCATAACTACGCACTGTTTCGCCAGCAAACCAATCAATCACATCTGCAGCAGCTAAAGTTTCAATTTTAGCCTGCTTAAGTGGCTTGCCTTGTTCCAAAGTCATAATTTCAGCCACTTGGTCGGCGCGTTCACGTAACAAAACCGCCGCTTTTTTCATGATCTTCGCGCGTTCTGCTGGTGCTGTGTTTTTCCACACTTGAAAACCTTGTTCAGCCGCCGCTAAAGCCAGATCCAAATCTGCTGTTTTGGCTTTAGCGACACGACCAATTTCTTGTTCTGTTGCGGGATTAATGACAGTTAATGTTTCACCTGCTTGTGCATCTTGCCACTGACCATTGATATAAAGTTGCGTATTCGGATACATGGTTAAATTTTCATCCTATTGTTTAGTTGTTTTCAAGGTTTATCTTAATGCAATTTTAGCGATTACTCGGACTAAAATTGCAGTATACGTTTGTTTTTCAAGCTTTTGTTATAACTTAAATACAGTTAAAAACATATCTATTTTTCATTTTTAGCGTCGCTTAAAGCGCTTAGCCACGGCGTACAGGTTTTAATTGTGCAGGCAGTAGGGCATTTTTACGTTTTTGCTGAAACTGCAACCACAGGCCGATGGCCATCAAAACTAATGCTGCAACTCCTGTTGAGACCACCAAAATTTGGTATTCCGCCACAAAGGCCATTGCAATTAAGCATGCACTAATGAAGACAATGACCACATAGGTCAGCCCCGGAAACAGCCACATTTTCAGCTGAGGCTCTAGGCCCTGCTGCTGCATTTGACGGCGTAAGCGCAGCTGTGCAATGGCAATGACTAAGTACACCAATAATGCAATCATGCCCGTGGTATTCATTAAGACATCCAAAATATCTTTCGGTCTTAAGCTCTCAAAGAAATTAAGTCCAGCCAAACCCAGTGCAATCGCACATGACGCACATACAGCAAAGATCGGGGTACCATTGCCACGTGTATGCTGAAACACGCGTGGTGCATCACCACGTTGTGCGAGCGAATACAGCATACGGGACGCCGTGTAGTGACCAGACACAAAACAGCTACTTACAGAGGTCAGCACCACAAAATTCATCACCCACTGTACCCCCGGAATACCCAAAAGTTCTAACGTACGGCGATAACTTCCATAACCTGCCTGTCCAAGCAGTGGATCGTTCCAAGGCACCAGACACACAATCAAGAAGATCGAGCCGACATAGAACAAACAGATACGCCAAACCACTGACTTAATCGCACGGCGGGTCTGCTCAACTGGATTTTTGGATTCAGATGCAGCAATGGTGACAATTTCTGCACCTAAAAATGAGAACATGACACCGAGCAAGGCAATCAGCACCGGGCCCAGACCATTGGGCATAAAGCCGCCATGAGCGGTTAAATTACTGAAGCCACTGGTCGCGATCCCGCCTTGCCAAATATTCATCACTGCGGCCACACCAACAATAATGAAAGCAGAAATTGCCACAACTTTAATTAAGGCAAACCAAAACTCAATTTCACCATATTTTTTGACCTGCATAAAGTTAATACTACACAGCAATACCGTCATGATTAAGGTAAACATATTGACGCTAAGTGCAGGGAACCATGCATGCAAGATTAAACCTGCAACATAGGCTTCCCACGCCATCAATAAGACCCAAAACCACCAATATAGCCAGCCAATGGTAAAACCTGCCCAACGCCCAATCGCACGTTCAGCATAGGTTGAAAATGAACCGGTACTTGGCGAGGTGGCTGCCATTTCTCCTAGCATACGCATGATGAACACCACTAAAGCCCCACCTGCCAAATAAGCCAGTATGGCTGCAGGCCCTGCTTTGGCAATGATGCCACCAGAGCCGACAAATAAAGCCGCGCCAATGACGCCAGCAATGGACATCATGGTGAGATGTCGGGTTTTTAATGCTTGACTCAGCCCATTTTGATTGTCTACTTGCATTGTTATTATCCTTCTTTATCTTCGACCTGAAGGTTATCTAACCTTGAGATATGTTTATGTTTGGGTTGATCTCCCAAATCTCGTTGTCGATCTACACTCCACTTCGGCTTGAAGGCGAAGATTCAATGTGTCTTGTTTTTATGGCTCAAACGAGTACCATTTTTACAGCTTTTATAGGTACCAATTTTTTTGTTTTAAAAAGTATAGGCTTAGGCAACAGCATTCTGTAGATGATCTGCCAAGCACTGCCTTAAAATATAAAAAGCGGCTAACATTTCCTGCTCGGGTACACTGGCAAAGCCCAATAATAGTCCACGCTCAGGCGTTGGATGCTGTGGACTATAATAGCGAGACAGTGC
>CAVBYE010000259.1:0-2699 GCA_963599285.1 Bacteroidaceae bacterium
AACCGTGGTACTTTACGTAAAAAGTTGAAAGCTCACGGTTTAATGAGTGAATAAATGATAAGATGCTTGCGTTTAACGCAGGCATTTTTTTTGACCAAATATTTTTGCCTTTTTTGTTTTAACTTGTTCCTTGAAAACTGTGACGAAGATCATGACTATGAAACGCGCTTTAATCTCTGTATCAGATAAAACTGGTATTGTTGAATTTGCACAAGAACTTGCTGCTCTAGGGGTAGAAATTTTATCTACAGGTGGAACATACAAATTGTTGAAAGACAATAATGTTGCTGTAGTTGAAGTTTCAGAGCACACAGGTTTCCCAGAGATGATGGACGGACGCGTAAAAACGCTTCATCCTAAAATTCACGGTGGTATCTTAGCTCGTCGTGGTCTAGACGAAGCTGTGATGGCTGAACACAACATCGACGCAATTGATTTAGTGGTTGTAAACCTCTATCCGTTTGCGGCAACTGTTGCTAAACCAAACTGTTCTTTAGCTGACGCCATTGAGAACATTGACATTGGTGGCCCAACAATGGTGCGTGCTGCTGCGAAAAACCACGCTTCTGTGGGTATCGTGGTGAATGCATCTGACTATGCAACTGTGGTGGCTGAGCTTAAAGCTGAGGGTGCTTTATCTCATGCAACACGTTTTGACCTTGCGGTAAAAGCATTTGAACACACTGCACAATATGATGGCATGATTGCTTCTTACTTAGGCGCTCGCGTAGGTAAGGAAGAAGGCGAAGCTGACAAATTTGCACGTACATTCAATACACAATTGAACAAAGCACAAGATTTACGTTACGGTGAAAACCCACACCAATCTGCTGCGTTCTATGTTGACCCTGCTGCAACTGAAGCATCTGTATCAACTGCAAAACAGTTACAAGGTAAAGAATTATCTTATAACAACATTGCAGACACAGACGCTGCGCTTGAATGCGTAAAATCATTCGCCAAACCTGCTTGTGTGATTGTAAAACATGCAAACCCTTGTGGTGTTGCGGTGTCTTTAGATGGCATTCAAGCGGCTTATGACCTTGCTTATGCAACAGATCCTGAATCTGCATTTGGTGGCATCATTGCCTTCAACCGTGAATTAGACGTTGCAACTGCGCAAGCGATTGTAGATCGTCAATTCGTTGAAGTGATTATTGCACCAAGCGTTGCTGAAGGCGTACTTGAAGTAACAGGCGCGAAGAAAAACGTACGCGTACTGGTATGTGGCGAACTTCCAGCGATTGATGAACGTGCTGCACAGCTTGACTACAAACGTGTAAACGGTGGTTTACTTGTTCAAGATCAAGACTTAGGCATGATCAAAGCATCTGACCTTAAAGTTGTGACTAAACGTGCCCCAACTGAGCAAGAGATTGATGACATGATCTTCGCTTGGAAAGTGGCGAAATACGTGAAGTCTAACGCCATTGTATATGCGAAAAACCGTCAAACCATTGGTGTGGGCGCAGGTCAAATGAGCCGCGTAAACTCAGCGCGTATTGCTGCAATTAAAGCAGAGCATGCAGGACTCGTGGTTGAAGGTGCAGTCATGGCATCTGACGCATTCTTCCCATTCCGTGATGGTATTGATAACGCTGCAAAAGCAGGTATCAAATGCATTATCCAACCGGGTGGTTCTATGCGTGATGAAGAAACAATTGCAGCAGCTGACGAAGCTGGCATTGCAATGGTCTTCACTGGCATGCGTCACTTCCGTCACTAAGATGGTGAATGGCTGATGTGGTCTAAGCAGATCTTAATGCTCAACACATTCGATTTATAATCGAGATAAAGTCCTCTGCCTGTGATGGGTCGGGGACTTTATTTCATGTTCGATTCATGGAGTATGAAGCGATGAATATTTTAGTTTTGGGTAATGGCGGTCGTGAACATGCCTTGGCATGGAAAATCGCGCAGGATGAGAAAGTCGCTCAAGTTTTTGTGGCGCCTGGTAATGCCGGCTCTGCAACAGAAGCAAAATGTCAAAATGTGGCACTGAACATTTTAGACAACGCAGCGATTATCGACTTTGCACAAAACAATGCGGTTGATTTAATTGTGGTTGGTCCTGAAGCACCGCTTGTAAATGGTGTCGTTGATGCTTGCCGTGAAGCAGGCGTTAAAATTTGGGGTCCAACCCAATTTGCAGCACAGCTTGAAGGCTCTAAAGCGTTTGCGAAGCACTTCTTAAAACGCCACAACATTCCAACGGCGTTCTATGATGTCTTCACAGAAGTTGATGCTGCTAAAGCTTTTGTTGAGAAAAATGGTGCGCCAATCGTGATCAAGGCCGACGGTCTTGCTGCGGGTAAAGGCGTGATCGTTGCGATGACCAACGAGGAAGCCTTTGATGCGATTGATGACATGCTTGCAGGCAACAAATTTGGTGATGCCGGCTCTCGCGTGGTGATCGAAGAATTCCTTGCAGGTGAAGAAGCATCATTCATTTGTATGATTGATGGCGACAACATTTTACCAATGGCAACCTCGCAAGACCATAAGCGTATTTTTGAAGGCGACCAAGGTCCAAACACAGGCGGTATGGGTGCGTACTCCCCTGCGCCTGTGGTGACTGCAGACGTCTTTGAAAAAACCATGAATGAAGTGATGCGTCCTACCGTTGAAGGTATGAAAAAAGACGGTCATGTCTATACAGGTTTCTTATACGCAGGCTTGATGATTGATGAACAAGGTCA
>CAVBYE010000260.1:0-2690 GCA_963599285.1 Bacteroidaceae bacterium
TTTTAGTAGCCCTGACGATACACGGCGTACTGTGCAGTTCAAAACCAATGTATATGGGCAATGGTCGGGACAGCGTTGGCAACACGACGTGCAATTGGGACTAGAACATACCCAGAAGCGTCAACAGCAACATGTGGCGATCAATGAATGGGTCGGCGTGGGGAATGCGTATACCCAGCCACCAACATTTGCAGCCAGTCAGGCAGAACTTGGGCCACGTTATACAGCACTCAAAAGTCAGCAGCAGTCTTTGACTTTATTAGATCATTTACGTTGGCATCCACAATGGTCGGCAGTACTTGGCGCAAAATGGCTACGTCTGGACGAGCAAGCGTATGCTGCTGATGGCACCCAACAGCGTGATACCCAAAAGCATCAACTGCTACCGCAATTGGCCTTGATGTACCAACCTTGGCAGCAAGCACAGCTTTATGCATCCTATCGTGAGGGCATCAGTGATGGGGCAACGGCACCTTGGTTTGCTGATAATGCCTTTGAGCGCTTAGCACCGCGTGATTCAAAGCAATATGAACTTGGTTATAAACAGCAATGGCAAGACTGGACCGTAACCACTGCGATTTTTCAACTCGAACAAGACTATCAATATGCCCAAGTCCATGACATAGGATTTGAATATCTACAACAAGGTGAACAGCGTAGCCAAGGGCTTGAAGTGGGAGTAACGGGTCCATGGTCTGCGCATGGCAACTTATCTGCCCAAGCTACGTGGCTCAAAGCGCAGGTACAAAATGTACCTGAATTCAAAAATCAACAGATGCAAAATGTGCCGAAGTTTAGTGCGCTGCTGCAGTTGAGCTATCAGCCACCTCAAGTTCAAGGATTAAATTTATTTGCAGATGCACGCTACAGTGCAAGCAAATTTGCAGACAAAACAGCCACAGTCAAAGTGCCAAGTTATACCGTGATGGATCTATCTGCAGTCTATGATTTTCATTGGCAGCGTTATCCTGCTCAAATCAGTCTACATGTAGACAATATTGGGAATAAAAAATATTGGCGTGATGTGGGCGACTATATGGGCGATGATTACCTATTTTTAGGTCAACCGCGTACTGTTAAACTAGGCACACAACTGAAGTTTTAATCGCTTTGTTGTGAAGGAAGGCTATAAAATAATTTGATTTTTATACAAAAACTTAGATATATCCTCGGGGATATATCTAAGGGTATGGGTATATTGTAAATTAAAACTAAAAAATAAAATTTATTTCATTGTGTTGCTTTATACAGACTGGCTTTGCAGACAAAGCGAAACGTTTTACAGTACAGGTCATTTACATCACAAGCGACCTTTATGATTATTCGAGATAAAAGTAGCAGTCTGAGCTTATTGTTTGCATGGTCAGGGACAATTCTACCTAAAGTTTTATGGCCCTTGTTAATCGTCGTGCTGATGTCTGCAGGGGTGATTTACGGCACCCGACATGGGGTTTTACAGTTTGCTGAAGTGCCCATGATTGGACTGAGTATTTTTGGGGTCATCCTGTCAATTTTTTTAAGCTTTCGAAATAGTGCAAGCTACGAACGCTGGTGGGAAGGGCGTAAGCTTTGGGGTGCATTAATCGCGAACTCACGCCATATTAGTCGTGACAGTCAGGTACTGAGTCTGGGTGACCAAAAAATTTTTATGTACCGTGTTATGCTATTTGCACATTTATTACGTGATCGTTTGCGTCAACAATCACAAGATTTTTCTCATTACCAAGCACATGTTGATTTTAGTGCAACAGAGTTCTCTTCACTGCACCAGCACCTGAATGCTTCACAATATGTGCTACAAAGGATGCAAAAGGATCTGGTGCGTTTGCTGCATGAAGAAAAAATCTCAGATATTGTGTATCAAGGTTTGACCACGCATGTGGTGGAACTTGGCAATATTCAAGCGGGGTGTGATCGAATTGCCAGCACACCGCTCCCTTTTGCTTATTCCGTATTGCTGCATAGAGCCGTGTACTGTTTTTGCTTAATTTTGCCATTTAGCCTAAGTCAGAGTTTAGGCATCTGGGCACTATGTTTAGTCGCTGTGATTGCTTATTTATTCTTAGGCCTTGATGCACTGAGTAATGAGTTAGAAGAACCGTTTGGCTTACAACAAAATGACTTGGCTTTAAATGCCATTGTGCGTCTGATTGAACGGGAAATGTTAACTGCATTGGGTGAGCCTGTACCTGAGGCGATTGCTGTTGAACGTGACAATTTAATGTAAGCACTGATGGAAAATAACCATAAAAGATTATATCACTTCAAATTTGCTGAAGATTTAGCCGAATTTGCTGATTTTATGTGAAAAAGACTGTAGTTATGCATGTATTTAATTGGCTTGATTAAATCACGGGGTGCTAAAATCAGCCACCATTTAGCCTATGGCTAGGTGTTGGTGCAGGGGAATCAGCGTTTCCTTGTATTGAGCCGATGTTTAAAGATGAAGGAAGAGCGGATGGAGCATCCACAAGACCTCACACCCAAGCTGAAAGAGGGATTAACCAATCGTCATATTATGATGATTAGTTTAGGCGGGGTGATTGGGGCAGGCCTTTTTGTTGGTTCTTCGGCAGCGATTGCCAAAGCCGGTCCAGCTGTGGTCATTTCGTATTTAATTACCAGCGTGATGGTGTTCTTAGTCATGCGCATGCTGGGTGAAATGGCCGTCATGCAACCCGATACAGGAT
>CAVBYE010000261.1:0-2674 GCA_963599285.1 Bacteroidaceae bacterium
TATTTTCCCAGGCCAAGTGTTACGTATTCCTGCATAACCAAAGGTTCAAAAAGGCGCGTAGAGCGCCTTTTTTTAGCCTTGATTTACGGTTAAATCTGAATTTTTGCCCCCAACAGTTTTACAAATTGCGCCAACCATGCCGGATGTGCAGGCCATGCCGGGGCAGTCACCAAATGCCCATCGGTAATGGCATCGGTCACCTCAATCTCAGCAAAATGACCACCTGCCAAAATCACTTCAGCACGACAGGCTGGATAGGCCGAACAGCTTTTGCCTTGAAGGATGCCTGCTGCGGCTAAAATTTGTGGCCCATGGCAGACCGCAGCAATCGGTTTTTTGGCCTGATCAAAAGCTTGTACGATTTCAAGTACACGAGCATTTAAGCGTAAATATTCGGGTGCACGTCCGCCCGGAATCACCAAACCGATATAGTCAGCAGGATTTACCTCTGCAAAGTCTGCATTAATGGCAAAATTGTGGCCGCGTTTTTCGCTATAGGTTTGTTCACCCTCAAAATCGTGAATGGCGGTTGCGACTGTATCACCCGCCACTTTGTCAGGGCAGACGGTGTCTACCTGATAGCCTAAAGCCAGTAGAAACTGAAACGGCACCATGGTTTCATAGTCTTCCACATAGTCACCCACCAACATTAAAATTTTCATTGTCGTTTTATCCTTATTTGAATTACCTGATTGCCCTATAGGCACAATCTGCTAGAGCTGTGCACTCAGGACGTCAATGAAGGCACAGCAATGCAGCATAAAAAATACAATACTGTGCTTCAAATCGTTTTATTATGCCGACATTCTTGCTAAAAACTCTAGGAACATCAGTGTTTAAATCCTTTTTTCCCAACCCAAAATGGTTTTTTGGGTCACTTTTGCTGTGGTTTATCGTGAACGTGGCCGTGTGGTATTCAGGCGGCAACACATGGGGAATCTATTTGGGTTTACCTGCCGATTATGCCACGGCGGAAGCCCCCATTGGCGTGAGTCGTTTTTGGTCACCGGCCTTCTTGTGGTTTTATTTGTGGTTCTTTGTGGCTACGGCACTGTTTGCGCTGTTTTGGAAAGTCAAAGCCAATCATCCATGGCAGCGTTGGTCAATTTGGGGTTCGGCCTTTATTTTGTTTAATATTTGGTTTTCGGTGCAGGTCAATGTGGTGGTCAACGCATGGTACAACCCCTTTTATGACCTCATTCAAAATATGCTCAGCAATGGCGGTGGCGACGTCAAACAGCTCTATGCTGAGACCTTAACTTTCCTGTATGTGGCGATGGTGTATGTCACCATTGCGGTGTTTAACTTATTCTTTGTCAGTCATTATATTTTCCGTTGGCGTACTGCCATGAATGACTATTACACCGCATTTTGGCACAAGCTGCGTCATATTGAAGGCGCATCACAGCGTATTCAAGAAGATACCATGCGCTTTGCCAAAACCACCGAAAGCCTTGGGGTGAGCTTTATTCAAGCCTTAATGACCTTAATGGCATTTTTACCGGTCCTGTTTCAACTTTCAGGCCATGTCAAAGCCTTGCCGATTGTGGGTGAAATTCCACATGCATTGATGTGGGCCGCGATTACATGGGCAGTCTTGGGTACGGTGGTGCTGATGTTGGTGGGCTACAAATTACCGGGACTTGAGTTTAATAACCAAAAAGTTGAAGCGGCTTACCGTAAAGAGTTGGTCTATGGTGAAGATGATGGCGCACGTGCACAGCCTGCCACCTTAAGCGACTTATTTAGCAAAGTCCGCTTCAATTACTTCCGTATTTATTTCCACTATGCTTATTTTAATATGGTGCGGATTTGGTATATGCAGCTTGATAACCTATATGGTTTATTTGTGTTGTTCCCAAGTATTGCCGCAGGGGCAATCACTTTAGGTTTAATGATGCAGATTTCCAATGTGTTTGGCAAAGTGCGTGAATCGTTCCAATACCTGATTGAGTCGTGGCCTACCATTATTGAATTGTTATCCATTTACAAACGTTTAAAAGCCTTTGAATCGATTTTGGATGACTAAATGATCGCCCACTTCAGGTGGGCTTTTTCTATTGACTACAATGCTAAATGAGCTCTTGTGTACGAATACAAGCAAATAAAGGGAATACAGAATGAAAAAATTACTTGGCCACATCGCCCTTGCCAGCACTTTAAGTTTAGGAGCCATGAGTGCTACACACGCAAGCACCACAATAGATGCTTTAAGCCAATGTTTAGTGAAATCCACCACAGCGAGCGATAAAACCACGGTGTTGCAATGGACGTTTGCTGCGCTTGCCCAGCACCCTGATTTAAATGCCATGAGTGCGATTAGTGCCACGCAAAAAGAGCAGTTGGATCAAAGCTTAGCGCAGGTGTTGCAACGCATTTTGGTCGAGCAGTGTAGTAGCCAAACCAAAGCGGTGATTCAGGCGGATGGCTTAGAGGGGGTGGGAGACAGTTTTCAAGAATTGGGCACGATGACAGGCAATGAAATTTTAAAGACCCCTGAAGTCAAACGTCAGTTGAATGGGGTGCTGAAGCATGTGGAGATGGGTAAATTAGTGACCACATTTTTAACACCCGAGTTTTTTAATAAATTGGGGGTGATTCGCTAGTTTTAATCCTCTCCCTAACCCTCACGTGAGCTTCATTTGAAAGCAGTACTTTAATGCTTGCTCAGGAG
>CAVBYE010000262.1:0-2674 GCA_963599285.1 Bacteroidaceae bacterium
CACTGAAATTGAAGGCTACCCTGGTTTAGTGGTACATGGGCCATTTTTAGCGACCTTACTGATACATCACTTCAAACAACATTGTGACAGCACCATCAAGAAGTTTGAATTTCGGGCGATTCAACCCGTATTTGACTTTGATGATGTGCATGTGTGTGGTGACGTTCTTAAAGGTCACGCAGACTTACGTATTGAAAAAAGCCACGGGCAAGTGTGTATGCAAGCTCGGGTATTTTTTGAGGAGTAAATCCATTGCTAGCACTTTCAGACATTACCGTCATTAGCTTGGAGCAAGCGATCGCTGCGCCTTTTTGCACACGTCAATTAGCCGATCTTGGTGCTCGAGTGATTAAAATAGAGCGTCCTGATGGTGGGGATTTTGCACGCCATTATGATACACGTACCCAAGGTTTATCCTCACATTTTGTTTGGACGAACCGCTCTAAACAAAGCTTGAGCCTTAATATCAAACATCCTAAAGGGCAAGACATTCTGCTTAATTTACTCAAAACAGCAGATGTCTTTGTTCAAAATCTAGCGCCGGGTACTACACGGCGTCTCGGATTATCATTTGAGCAGCTCCATCAGCTTAATCCTCAGTTAATTGTTTGTGATATCTCGGGCTATGGCGATGACCCTGAGCGTGCAGGCCCGTATCACAGTAAAAAGGCTTATGACTTACTAATTCAAGCTGAATCTGGATTCCTCTCTATCAGCGGTGCAAAAGACCACGTTGCTAAAGCGGGTTGCTCTATCGCAGATATCGCAGCGGGGATGTATGCCTATAGCAATATTTTAAGTGCCCTGATTGAGCGCGGTAAAACGGGTAAAGGCAAGAGAATTGATGTATCTATGCTCGAAAGTATGACCGAGTGGATGGGTTATCCGCTTTATTATAGCATCTCAAACCAACATCCTCCTGAACGTACAGGTGCCGAACATGCGAGTATTTATCCATATGGTCCTTTCCCGACAGGTGATGGTCAGCACATTATTCTTGCCGTACAAAATGCCCGTGAATGGGCTTCCTTTTGTCAGCAGGTCTTAGAAAATGAGGATTTAATTCACCATCCACGTTATTGTGACAATACACGACGTGTCACTCATCGCGCGCAGCTTTACGCACTGATTTGCCAAGCATTTAGCACACTATCTTTCACGCAAATTCAACAGCGACTAGAGCAAGCACACATTGCCAATGCGCAAATCAATAACATGCATGAGGTTTGGCAGCACCCGCAATTAACAGCGCGTCAACGTTGGACAGCGATCGATGGCCCTCTGTGTCCAATACCAACCCTAAAACCCGTTGGACTCACACAAGATGAAGACTTTGTCATGCGATCTGTGCCTACACTCGGTCAACATAATCATGAGATTCTTCAGCAACTCGGATTCAGTGACACGGAGATTCAAAATTTCAGCCAACAACACATTCTCTAAAGTGTATGGCGATTTTTAGAAACAAGTCTTGACGCCTAACCTACTGTGCATGTTATTTTGCCAACCACTTAAAATAAGCAAAATAATGAATATTCGCACGGACAGCAGATGAATTTTGACCTTAACGACTTTAGACTGATTTTAAATATTGCCGAGACTCAAAATTTAACCCGCGCAGCAGAACGCAGTTTTATTTCAACCCCTGCTGCAAGTCATAGAATTAAACAACTTGAGCAGCAACTTGGCCTTAAGGTCTTACGGCGCTCAACTCAAGGTGTAGAACTGACGGAAATTGGGCTCATTTATCTTAAATATGCACGGAGCATTGCACAAGAATTAGAGTGTTTACGTGGTGATCTAGCACAATTTAATCAGCATATTCAAGGCACTCTATCCATCGTGGCAAATACCACGGCCATTACTGAATATATCCCTCATGCCTTATCGGAATATCTTGTCACTCATCCACAGGTCGATGTGAATTTACAGGAAATGCTGAGTGAAGATATCGTAGAACGTGTATCCGAACGCCGAGCAGATTTAGGGATTATCTCAGGTAACATTGATACCAAAAACTTAAAAACACAAGATCTCATTAGTTCAAAACTGATTCTAATTGCCCCAAAAAACCACCCCATTTTAGTTCACGATCGGGTTAAATTTTCTATTGCTACGGGCTATCCCGTGGTCACTTTACGTGAAGGCAGTGCGATTCAACTCTTTTTAAACAAAATCGCTCAGGATATCGGACAACGATTGACTGTACGGGTTCAAGTTTCAAGTTACGATTCAATTTGTCAAATGGTCGCCACAGGCGCTGGGATTAGTATTATCCCCTACGCTGCTTTTCAGCGCTTACAGCATATTCATCCAACGTTGGCATATCGACAAATTGATGAAGATTGGGCTGAACGTAGCTTTAAAATTTGTGCGATTGACTTCAATGCGCTGAGTCAATTTGCCCGAGATTTTATGACCTGCTTAACGGAAAATGTAGCGTAAAATTCAAAAAATAACGTCTATAAAAGACGCGACGTCTGATGTGAATATTTAAGCTTTACGCCAATAAGCCGTGTTAATTTTTGATTAACACGGCTTTTAAATTTTTCAATTGTGCAAAAGACGCCACAGTGGCATGTTAACCCAAGAACATAGGAAATAATAACAAACACAAGGACAGCAAAATGATCAATAAGATTTATGCTTCTGCCGGTGAGGTTGTGCGTGATAT
>CAVBYE010000263.1:0-2666 GCA_963599285.1 Bacteroidaceae bacterium
TGGTGGATGTAGCTCAGTTGGTAGAGCCCTGGATTGTGATTCCAGTTGTCGCGGGTTCGAATCCCGTCATTCACCCCAACTTTAAAAAGTTGAAAATCGGAGCATAGCACAGCCTGGTAGTGCACCTGGTTTGGGACCAGGGGGTCGTAGGTTCGAATCCTACTGCTCCGACCATATTTCCAAATAGAGATACCGCATTAAGCGGTTTTTTTATGCCTAAAATTTAGTATCAAAAAAAACCTCCATATTGGAGGTTTTGTCGTTTAAGGCACAATAATTATCGATACCCGTCGATTGAGGGCTCGGTTGGCTGCTGAGCGATTATCATATAGAGGTTGTTTTTCTCCGCGTCCAATCACGACCAGCTGTTGTTTTTGAAAGTTTTGCTGCAAAAAGACTTGACTGACACTTTGGGCACGTTGTCTAGATAATTTTAAATTATAGGCTGCATCACCCACATTATCTGAATGTCCAATAATTTTTAAAGTATTTAAATCATAGTGTTGCAGCTTTTGCGCTAAACGTTTTAATTCAGGCAATTGTTGAGGCTTGATGCTGGCTTGATCAAAATCAAACAGCAGTTGCTCAGGGAGACCTAGAGACCAACCCTCGTCGGTAAGCACAAACCCTTCTTTTTTAAGCATGCGTACTTGTTTATAGTTGAGTGAACCGAGGCTAAGACAGCCTGATAAGGCAAACGCCAGAATACAGGTAATTGAAATTCTAATCGCAGCGGGAAACATTGCTATAACCTAAAATTAGGGTTTATAAATAAACCATTGTTGTGCTAACCCTTTGGCTGTATACATGGCTTGATCGGCTTGTGAAATAAATTCTTCAGGACCGTGTGCAAACTGGGAAAAAGCGATGCCTAAACTAAAGCTAAAGCAAATGCTCTGTCCTTTAAAGTATAAAGGGGTGTGGCTCGTCTCGAGTAAACGCTCAGCCATAGACTGAATTTGCTCGATTTGTGTGACAGATTCCACAATAATAGCAAATTCATCGCCGCCCAAACGAGCAATAAAATCATCAGGACGTAATTTTTGTTTGAGCCGTGTCGCCATTTCCATTAATACTGCATCACCTGCTAAATGGCCATAAGTGTCATTAATGCTTTTAAAGTGATTGTTATCAATGAAGAACATGACCGCATGCTGACTGTGCTGGGTATGATCAAAGAGATGGTGTAACTTTTGATAAAAATAGTTACGGTTAGGTAGGCCGGTTAAGTAGTCATGTCGCGCTTCAAACGACAATACATGGTTTTGATGCTGTAAATCGTTGTGCCAACATTGGATTTCTTTTAATAACTGATTAAAGACATCATTGAGTTCTTGGAACTCACGAATATTATTTTGAGGAAAGCGTAAGTTATAGGCCTTATGATCACTCACATGTTGGGCGGTTTGCATCAGTGGTCGAATAGATTTCATAATGTAGCGGTAGGTAAAATTGGTTGAACACCAAATTGCAGTGGTCATCACCACCAAAACAATCGCTAAACAAAATAAAATCGTAATAATGAACTGTAAGATTTTCTCAGAACTGCCGTACAGAACCAGATGACCCACCAGCTGCTGATTATGTTGAACATCTAACTCAATAGGGTCTTTAAAGAACCAAGCATCCAAAATACATTGCAGTTGAGAATAATAGTTATGGTCTTTTTCACTATATGCAATCTGATGTCGCTCGGCATCATAAACCCGTACAGACCGCACTGAATGCTGTTGGGTTGATTTCGTTAAAATTTCATCAAGCGTGAGTTTGTCCTGAAACACCAACGCCGGTTGAAGTTGCTCACTTAAAGAGGTGCTTAAAATACGTAAATTTTGCTTGGCATAGGTTTGCATGGTGAATGCGGAAATTAACACGAAGGTTAGTGTCGACATTAAAAAAGCAATACTGAAAATAACCAGCTGTGATTTACGGAAAATGGTGCGTAAAGATTGATGGGCAACATTTGAAAACATCACAGCTTTATCCTGCATTACGTGCTAACAACAAAACACGTGGATCGACTCGAACCTGTGCTTGCGCAAGCGCATCTAAATTAACTTTAAAGCTAGGACGATTGAGGTGCTCATATAAACAGAAAATAGCTCCGATCTCACAGGCCATATTATTTTGACTAAATGAAAGTAAGCGCCGAGATGGATAGTTTTGAATCAAATGAGATTGTTGCATGACAGATAAATCAGAAAAATACGCAGCGTGACAGGTGTTATTAGAAAAATTAGCCGAACTGACTGCAAGAATTTGATAAGGATAGGAGGATTGTTGAACCCGTTTTTCAAACATCATCGCCATTTCAGGATTATTGACTACACAAAGCACGGGTCTTTGCACATTTGGCCAGCTGCTATAACTCATAATAGACAGAGTGAGTTGATCAAAGCCTTGAGGGGACACAGCCAAACTGCCGGAATGAACCAGATAGAGTAATAAAAATAAAAATACGTGTCTGTATTTTTTACTGGGCATAGCAGGCTCGAAAGACAAATAAGGCGATAAAAAACCTGCCTACTGTAGCATGGCCGCTAAAAAATCGCGAAATCAGCTGAATTTGCTGAATAAATAAACATCCGTAACATAAATTTAAAAATAAATTGAAATAGGGCTTGCGTGGGGAAGAAATTGCTCTATAATGCCAATCCATCAGCGGT
>CAVBYE010000264.1:0-2648 GCA_963599285.1 Bacteroidaceae bacterium
GAAATACAGATTCAACTATAGAGAAGACCTATAGATAAGGTGTGAATATCACCCAAAAACCCCTATTTACGGTATGGATTACAAAATTATAGGATTACATTAAGACTTTTGCATAACTTTTAGCTATGAAAAAAATCTTGCTTAATAGACTCAAATGAGGAGTTTATCGCATGGCTACAGCAAAGAAATTTACCACTGATGTCATTGTATTGGGTGCAGGCCCAGTCGGTTTAACAATTGCCAATGGATTGGGGCAAGCAGGTCTTAAAGTAACAGTCATTGAACAACTGGATCAATTGATCGATTACCCACGTGCCATTGGGATCGATGATGAATCATTACGTACAATGCAGTCTGTAGGCTTGGTTGATAAAGTCCTCCCACATACAACACCTGACCATGCGATGCGTTTTTTAACGCCATCAGGCCGTTGTTTTGCAGATATTCAACCCAAGACACGCGAATTTGGTTGGCCACGACGTAATGCCTTCGTACAGCCTTATGTCGATGCCGTATTACTTGAAGGTTTAAAGCGTTTTGATAATGTAAACGTTTTATTCTCTCGCCAGTTGAAAATTTTTAATCAAACTGCGGATCAGGTTGAAGTCGAAATTACCAATAAAGATGAACAAACTGAAATCATCACTGCAAAATACTTAGTTGCATGTGATGGTGGTAATAGTGTTGTGCGTCGTACTTTGAATATTCCATTTGAAGGCAAAACAGCGCCAAACCAATGGATCGTGGTGGATATTGCCAATGACCCATTGGCGACACCGCATATCTATTTATGTTGTGATCCTGTACGTCCTTATGTATCAGCAGCATTACCACACGGTATTCGCCGTTTCGAATTCATGGTGATGCCAGGTGAAACTCAAGAAGAATTAAGCAAACCAGACAATATGGCGAAACTGTTGTCGAAAGTATTGCCAAACTCAGAAAATATTGATGTGATTCGTAACCGTGTTTATACGCACAATGCGCGTATTGCAGGTCGCTTCCGTGAAGGTCGTATTATCTTGGCAGGAGATGCTGCGCACATTATGCCAGTATGGCAAGGTCAAGGTTATAACAGTGGTATGCGTGATGCATTAAACTTGACTTGGAAATTGGCGATGGTTGTTCAAGGTAAAGTGTCGGATAAAGTTTTAGATACTTATCAAGAAGAACGTCATGACCATGCTAAAGCGATGATTGATTTGTCGGTAACAGCAGGCCATGTCCTTGCGCCACCTAAAAAATGGCAAGGTACTGCACGTGATGCAATTTCTTATGTCTTGAATTACATTAAGCCAATTAAACAATACTTGTTGGAAATGCGTTTCAAACCAATGCCACAATATAAATCAGGTGTATTGGTTGGAAAAGTAGACAAAAAGTCACCAGTAGGCAAAATGTTTATTCAGCCGAAAATGCAAGACAGTGCAGGTCAAACACAATTACTTGACCAATTTATCGGAACTGATTTTGCTGTTATCGCTTGGGGTGTAAACCCAACTTGGGGTATGATGCCAGCAACTTTAGCAAAATGGAAAGCATTGGGTGTTAAATTCATCAAAGTTGTACCACCAGAACAGTTGGCAACAACCAAAGCTGAAGATGGTGTGCTGATTTTGGGTGATGCTGAACATGCGATTCGTGCATGGTTAGGCAAAACCAATGACTCGATGGTGTTCTTACGTCCAGATAAATTTGTTGCTGCTTTGGCCATTCCTCAAGTGAGTGAACAAATCAGCCAAGCGATTTTTGAGAAACTCGGTGTTTAAGACTAAACACTAAATCTAAAAAAACCTGCACTCGATGCAGGTTTTTTTATCAATCATATTCAACACAACAACATTCAATATAACAATTAAAAATAAACTTAAAAAAATCCAAAGAAGCTCAAATTAAATTAGAAAATATTTAAATGGAAATGCTGATTCAAGATTGATTTAACCAAATTTACATTTTCACTTTGATCATGACGGCGATAATTTAAATAAAGTCCAATATTCGGTAAAGGGAATTGGGTATTTTTAATTACTACATTCGGGCCTAAAAAATTCTCCACATAACGTGGCACGATGGTCCAACCCACTTGCATTCCCACCAAATTCACATTCATTAAAATATTGGTGGAGTATTGTGCAATCTCTAAAGGGATATTGAGGTCTTTAAACATTTGTTGGGTTTTATTAAATAAGGTTGGCGAAGCCATTTCCTCACTAATAATAAATTTCTGTTGTCCCAAATCTTGTTTTTGAATCACTTCATAACTGGCATATTCTGATTGGCTCGGGACAAGTAAAATCAAAGGCTCAATAAATAATTCAATTGACGAAATTTGATCATCATTGATGTATTGCCGCGTGAATGCCACATCAATTTTTTGTTCTTTCAGCGCTTGAATCTGTTCCAAACAACTCAAACTGTGAAATTGAATATCAAGATTGGAAAGCTCAGCACGAATCAGTGGCATCACATAAGGAAAAATTTTAATTTCTGCGACAGGCAAGAAGCCGATATTGAGTTTATTTTGCTTGGTATTGGTAATGATTTTGACATTTTGTTTGGCTTGATTGGCTAGCTCTAAAATATGTTTAGCATCTTTATAAAACTGAACGCCTTCTTCGGTTAGGCTTAAAGAGCGATTTTTTCTAAGA
>CAVBYE010000265.1:0-2644 GCA_963599285.1 Bacteroidaceae bacterium
ATCAATTGCAAATGCATCCCTGACATCCAACCTGCAATTCCTGCACCTGCAAAACACCCTATTGCCATCGGAGGTGCAAGGTTCTTAAACACAGGCCACATCACCGCACCTTTTTTATGGTGACTCATCAGAGAACTGATCGAGGTCACCACAATCGTGGCTAAAGATGTACCCAAAGCCAAATGCATAATGACATCTGGGCTATAGTCCATTTGTGTAAATACAATAAATAAAAGTGGAACGATGATTGTGCCACCGCCCACACCAAAGAGCCCTGCAGCAAAACCTGCAAGCGCACCGATGGCCAAGAAAATGATGAATTCCACGATATGCGTTCTTTATAAATGATATTGGCTCAATTCAATCATGGCTTCATCTTGGTGTTAAGCCAGTTCCAACTGCCCCACAGTATGATAGCCACGATTAAAATACACTAAACTTTCACTTGGCTGACTTTGCTTAATTGCCACAACACGGCACATAAAAATACTGTGCGTTCCCACCGCTTGAATTTGCTCGATTTCACAGTCAAAACTGACCAAAGCATCTTCTAAGATAGGTGAACCTGTTTCCAATGTGCTCCATGCACCCAATTTGAATCGCTCTTCAGAATTGAGTTTGCTCGATGCAAATGCATTTGAAATCTGTTCATGTTGTGCACCCAGTACATTTACAGAGAGCATTTTATTTTCAACAAAATGGCTATGTGAACGAGAACTTTGATTCATGCAAACCAACAAAGTCGGCGGTGTATCAGTCACGCTACATACCGCAGATGCAGTGAAGCCATGCATACCAGATACACCTGCTGTCGTAATGACATTGACTGCTGTGGTCAATAAAGACATTGCATTTCGATAGTCAGTTGCTTGAATCATGTTGTTGTTCCTCAATGAAAGCTGAGTTCTTGATGAGTGAGATGAGGTCTGAATTGAATCAGCAATACAGACCTTGCTCATTCAAATTAAGCAGAAAGTTCTTGACGAACAATGGCTGCACCAGCACTCAATGCATTGAGTTTGCCTTGTGCAACTTGACGAGATAATGGCGCCATACCACAGTTAGTTGAAGGATAAAGCTTATCCGCATCGACAAATTGTAATGCTTTACGCAGTGTATTTGCTACTTCTTCCGCTGTTTCAATCTGATTAGTTGCAACATCAATCGCACCCACCATCACTTTCTTACCACGAATTAACTCAATTAAGTCCATCGGTACGTGAGAGTTTTGACATTCTAAAGACACAATATCAATCTTCGACTGTTGCAGTTTCGGGAATGCTTCTTCGTATTGACGCCATTCAGAACCTAAGGTTTTTTTCCAATCCGTATTTGCTTTGATGCCATAACCATAGCAAATATGAACTGCTGTCTCACATTTTAAACCTTCTAGCGCACGTTCTAAAGTCGCAACACCCCAATCATTCACTTCGTCGAAGAATACATTAAACGCAGGTTCGTCAAACTGGATAATATCCACACCTGCTGCTTCGAGTTCAAGTGCTTCTTGATTCAAGATTTTAGCAAATTCCCATGCCAATTTTTCACGACTTTTATAATGACCATCATATAAAGTATCAATCATGGTCATTGGGCCAGGTAAAGCCCATTTAATTGGTTGATTGGTCTGGCTACGTAGAAACTTAGCATCTTCTACAAAAACAGGCTTTTTACGTGATACCTCACCCACAACAGAAGGCACACTCGCATCGTAACGATTACGAATTCGCACTGTTTCGCGTTTTTCGAAATCCACCCCTTCAAGATGTTCAATAAATGTCGTCACAAAGTGCTGACGGGTTTGCTCACCATCACTCACAATATCAATGCCAGCCTGACGCTGTTCATGTAATGATAATTTCAATGCATCACGTTTTGCTTCAAGTAATTGCTCACCCTCTAGTTTCCAAGGTGACCAAAGCTTTTCAGGTTCAGCTAACCAAGACGGTTTTGGTAAGCTGCCAGCCGTTGATGTCGGGAGTAATAATTTTGGTTGTATAATCGCCATGTGAAATCTTCTATCTCTAAATTCTTCTAAAATTAAGCGCTTGCATATGCTTTTATGGTTCTAAATCAGCTATGCAAGCGTATCGACTCTCTATTCAATTATTCGTTAGGCAGCATTTTTAACAACAAAGTGAGCAGCCCATTGATCTAAAATATCTTTATACGGTTTGATAAAGTGTTCTTCTGTCCATTTGCCTTGTTTCACCGCCAATTCACCACGTTCAACACGGTCATAGACAATTCGTGTTAATGAATAATCGCCATAACTCAAGCTTGGTTGATATTCCACGCCTGCAGGTGAGTTGGTGTTATAAATTTCAGGACGATAAATACGTTGGAAACTTTCCATGGTGCTGATCGCACTGATCAATTCAAAGTCTGTGTAGTCACGAAGTAAATCACCTGCACAGTAGAATGCTAAAGGTGCATTCCCATTTTCAGGCTTAAAGTAACGAACACTTAGACCCATTTTGGCAAAGTAATCATCGGTACGTGAATGATCGTCATTGGTGTATTCCACACCCAAAACAGGATGTACATTTGCAGTACGGTAATACGTTTTCGTGGTAGAAACACTTAAACAAATCACAGGCTGTTTTTTAAATTCAGCTTTAAATACCTCTGAATTCACCAAGTG
>CAVBYE010000266.1:0-2643 GCA_963599285.1 Bacteroidaceae bacterium
ACAAATGGTTCCGTTGTATCAAAATATGAGTGACTTTGGTGCTACAGTGCAAAAAGATGACTTCACCAATAGCTATACGATTAGCAAAGGTTCGCTGACCGTACGTGCGAAAGCCAATTCAGATACGGTACTGGTCAATGGTAAACCTTTAAAGGTGAGTGTTCCGCTCATTGAAAAAGATGGCAAAGTGACTGTGAGCAAAGAGTTTGCTGCAGAAGTATTCCAATCGGGTTTGGATCAGACCTTTAAAGTTGAAGCAGTACCTCATCCGTTGAACGGTCTTACTGCAAAAGAAATTAGTCAAACCTTTGAAGCAATTCAAGCATCGCAGTATGCTTACAAAAATATGCGTTTTTCTGAAATTAAGTTAAGAGATCCAGATAAACAGAAAGTATGGGATGCATTTTTAAAACATCAAGCATTTAACGAAGCACGTGTTGCTGAATTTACCTTACTCAAAGGCAAATCAGTGATTGAAGGCGCAGTGGACTTAAAGACCAATCGGGTGATTGGGTGGAATGTACTTGAAAATACCCATGGCATGGTGCTGTATGATGACATGGTGGCCGTTCAAGAGATTGTCACCAAAGACAAAAATTATATTAAAGCGCTTGCTAAACGCGGTGTGAAAGACCCGAAGAAAGTGATTACTACACCCCTAACGGTGGGTTACTTTGGTGGTAAAGATGGGCTAAGCCAAGAATTAAATGTATTAAAAGTGGTGTCTTATTTAGATGTTGGTGATGGCAACTATTGGGCGCATCCTATTGAAAACCTTGTGGCCGTGGTGGATTTAGAGCAGAAAAAGATCATTAAAATTGAGGAAGGTTCAATCATTCCTGTACCGATGACCAAGCGTCCAATTTTAAACCAGGATGCTAAAAATCAACATAAACCCCTTAATATGGTTGAACCTGAAGGTAAGAATTTTTCCATTAGTGGCCAAACAGTACATTGGGGCCCATGGTGTTTTCATGTGAACTTAGATTCACGTGTTGGTGTAAAACTTTCTACGGTGACCTATAAAGATCAAGGTGAAAAACGCAAGGTCATGTACGAAGGTAACTTAGGTGGCATGGTCGTCCCTTATGGTGATCCTGATTTAGGTTGGTATTTTAAGTCTTACCTTGATTCAGGTGAGTATGGTATGGGGACATTAACCTCATCAATTGAGGCGGGGATTGATGCACCGAACAATGCAGTTTTACTTGATGCCGTACTTGCAGATTATACGGGCGAGCCGCGTGTGATTCCAAATGCGATCGCCATTTTTGAACGTTATGCAGGCCCTGAATATAAGCATCAAGAAATGAACCAAGCCAATATCAGCGCTGAACGCCGTGAGTTGGTGGTACGTTGGATCAGTACAGTCGGTAACTACGATTACATCTTTGATTGGGTCTTTAACACCAATGGGATTATTGGCATCAATGCAGGTGCAACAGGGATTGAAGCAGTCAAAGGGGTGAAGGCCCGAACGATGCATGATCCGAGTGCCAAAGAAGATACACGTTATGGCACCTTAATTGATCATAATATTGTGGGCACCACACACCAACATATCTATAACTTCCGTTTAGATATGGACGTCGATGGCGACAAAAATAGCTTTGTCGAAATGGATCCGGTTGTGGCAAAGAATACACGGGGTGGTCCACGTAGTAGTACCATGGAAGTAGTTGAACGTACAGTCAAGACTGAGCAGCAAGCAATGCAAAAGTTTGATCCGTCGACCATTCGTCTCTTGTCAAACACGAATCAAGAAAATCGTATGGGTAATCCGGTATCTTACCAAATCATTCCGTTTGCCGGAGGGACTCATCCAATTGCCAAGGGTGCGAATTTTGCCCCTGATGAATGGTTGTTCAAGCGTCTAAACTTTATGGACAAACAAATTTGGGTAACCAAGCGTGATAAGGATGAGCTCTTCCCTGAAGGTAAATATACCAATCGCTCCAAGCAAGATACAGGTCTTGGACAGTTTGTTGCCAATAATGACAATATTGAAAATCAAGATTTAGTGGTTTGGATGACCACAGGAACAACTCATGTGGCACGCGCAGAAGAATGGCCGATTATGCCGACAGAGTGGGTATATACCATGCTCAAACCTTGGAATTTCTTTGACAGTACGCCAACCTTGCCTGCATTTGACATGCCTAAGAACCAACATCAGCACTGATCTAGAATGCTTTAAAAGAGACCAGCATGATGCTGGTCTTTTTATTTAAAGTGCTGCATTTATATAGGATTATGTTTGCATTTAAAGCAAAATGTCTGATTTATATTCAATTTTTTTGATATTCAGAGCAACATTTTAGACATAGGTCTAACAGCAGAACATAACGTACTTAAGTCCTTTACAATGTCATCAAATGCCAATGGAAAAGTGCAATTTAAACTCAATTAAGTGCATTTATTGTGCTTGGTAGATCATTTAAAACATAGACATGGATCAATAAATCCAAGGAAAATCGCAGGGACTCGATTATGCAACAACATCAACACGATTTAGAAACAACGCCACTTTTTTTAATACATGAAGGCTTGACACCAGCCGCACTTCGCGAAATTTACCCAGACAGTCAAGTGCCTGCAGTCAATCCGTTGATGTCATTATTTAATTTGATTAAGAACTGGTGC
>CAVBYE010000267.1:0-2626 GCA_963599285.1 Bacteroidaceae bacterium
GGGCACGCAAGCAGTTGTAAATTTTATATTCATTGTTGAGCCGCCTCTTTAGGTTCCCAAGTCACTGTGCCAGCATAATTTTTGAGGGCAAAGTCACGCGTGTCTGCCGCAGTGAAGGCTTGCTGCACGGCATTGACTGCAGCACGTTGTTTTGAGTGAGAGTTTGCGACCAACACAGCATCGTAGCTATGATTATTTTCTTCTAAATACAAGGCATCACGTTTAGGCACTAAATTGGCATGTGCGGTGTAGGCACCATCCATAATCACTAAATCAGCCTCTTTATAACTGATCGGAACGAGGGCATGCTCGACTTCAACAATTTTTAAGCCCTTAGGGTTGGCGGTAATATCTTTAACGCTGGTTTTGGCACCGGTGTTGGGTTTAAGTTCAATGAAGCCAATCGTCGCCAATAGGTTTAGAGCACGTCCGCCATTGGATGGGTCAGAGGGAATCACCACCTTAGCCCCATCAGGTAAATCTGTTAATTGTTTAAAGCGTGATGAATAGGCGCCAAAAATACTGTTAAAGGTGCTCGCAATATCATGTAAGTCCCAATTGTTGATTTCCTTAGCCGATTGCATATAGGTACGATGCTGGAAATAGTTCAGATCCATATCTTGATCAGACACGGATTTATTTGGCACCAAGCCATCATTGGCGTATTCAATACGCAATTCGATATTGTCCTGCTTCACTTTATCCCTGACAAACTCAGCAATTTGAGGCAAAGGCGGATTATCACGGGTGATCAATGTCACCACATTTTGTTCGACCTGTTGTTTGGTCTTTGCATCTTCTTGCTGTGCACCACAACCGCTGAAAAGAAGGCCAAGTAGTGTTGCTGCACATGTCGTCAGGTAAAAGCGTTGCATGTTGATCTTCCTTTAAATACGTTTATCGAGGCGTTTTACAAGATAATTTCCTGTAAATTGAATCACTTGAACAATGAGAATAATGATGAATACAGTAAAGATCAGAATATCGGTCTCAAAACGGTGGAAACCATAACGAATGGCAAAGTCACCAATACCGCCACCACCGACAATCCCGACAATGGTTGAATAAGAGAAGTAACTGACCGCTACGATGGTAATTGAGTTGGCAATAGCGGCGCGTGCTTCAGAAAACAACACTTTATGCACGATCTGAAACTTGGTCGCTCCCATTGCTTCAGCCGCTTCAATCACACCACGATTCACTTCAAGCAATGCAGCTTCAACGAAACGAGCGAAGTAGGGAATACAGCTAATGGTCATGGGCACAATAGCCGCTGTTGTCCCAATTGATGTACCAACGATTAAACGGGTTAAAGGCACAATTGAAATGGCTAAAATTAAGAACGGGAATGAACGAATAAAGTTCACCACAGCATTGAGTAAAGCATTTAAAAGCTTGTTATGTGCAATCGAACCTTCACGAGTCAGATATAAGACTGTGCCGACAATCCCGCCAAAAATGACCCCAAGAATTAAGGTGATCGACAGCATGTAGAAGGTTTCACCCAGCGCATTTTGAATTTCTGGCCAAATGCCAATAATTTTTTCGTACATGATTAGACCGCCTCTTTCAGTTGACTCGTTAAGTCATTGAGTAATAATTTCGAGATGATGGATTTAACCGGTTGTTGGATTGGTTTAGATAAGTCAAATTCTTCAATCACCTGACCTTGCTCCATTACCGCAACACGGTTACAAATCTTATGCACCAACTGCATTTCATGGGTCACAATCACGATGGTAATGCCTAGGGTCTGATTGATTTTGCTTAAGTAATGCAAAATTGACTCTTTGGTCTGTGGATCAACAGCGGATGTTGGTTCGTCACACAAGAGAATTTTTGGCTCTGTCACAATGGCACGGGCAATCGCAATACGTTGCTTTTGACCGCCACTTAATTGACTTGGATAGGCATCTTTCTTATCAAGTAAATCGACAATCTCTAAGCTGGCTAAAGCGCGTTTACGACGTTCAGCTTTGGAAACGCCCGAAAATTCCAAAGGCAGTTCAATATTTTCTAAGGCGGTGCGATTGGTCAGTAAGTTAAAATGCTGAAAAATCATGCCAATCGACTTACGTGTTGCGAGTAATTGTTTTTTAGGTAAATTCAGTAAAGCTTCGCCTGCAATGATCACTTCACCGCTATCTGGGCGTTCAAGTAAATTAATCATGCGCAGTAAAGTGGATTTACCTGCACCACTAAAGCCAATAATCCCAAACACGTCACCTTGATGGATATTCAAGCTAACGTCAGACACAGCTTGAAACGTGCTGTCCTTCTGGGTGAAGACTTTATTCAGATGTTTGAGCTGGATCATGGGTCATCCTAAATATGAAGTTGGAGATATTTTGTGCTGTTGCATAAGCTAAAGTAGAATTTATTATGTTTGAAATGAATATTTATAATAAAATTATATAAAAAAAGTGAATAATGAAATTGAGGTTCAATTTCCCTTAAATTTAGTCGCTTCAGTTCAGCATGAGTTTGAAAAAGGAGGAAAGAAATTTGGTTTTTTATTAATTTAAACATATGTTTTTAAATGATTATTTATTTGGTGATTATAAGTTAAAGTAAATAGTCTGTTTAAAATTCAACAGTGTTTATAGCGTATTTTAAGCGTTAAATA
>CAVBYE010000268.1:0-2616 GCA_963599285.1 Bacteroidaceae bacterium
GTATCAAGGTACGACCCCATGTATGGGTTGTTTGTCACGCTGTGATGAGTGTCCGGGGATGGCGGTGGCTTTAGAGTTACATGAAGACATGACCTACACCTTAGTACGTGAAAGCCTCAGCGGTCATAATGAAGTGGAAAAACTAAGTGGTGTATTGAAATTCCGTGATTCTGAGCAACACGAACTTGAGTTGGTGAATGCCACTACCCGTAACTTAATGTTTGTCAATGTGGCGAAAAAGCAGCTTGAAATCCGTCAAGATGTCACTGCGAAACCTTATCAGATGCAAAGTGACTTTGTTTTAGCGAAAAACACGCAGGCTTAACTCAAACCCTGTCTTTTTTGTCTAAAAACGGGGGATTTTTATGCCGCTCATTTGGGCGTGAGTTTCCTCCGTGCCAAAAAAACAGTATGCTAAAGCCTACACTAAGGAGCATACATGTATCAGGTACTTGCACGTAAATATCGTCCACGTAATTTTAACGAATTGGTTGGACAAAACCATGTGTCACGCGCATTAACCAGCGCTTTAGATCGTGGTCGTTTACACCATGCATATTTGTTTACAGGGACCCGCGGTGTAGGTAAAACCACAATTGCCCGTATTTTAGCGAAATGCTTAAACTGCGAAACAGGGGTTACGTCAACCCCATGTGAAGTATGTCCAACCTGTGTGGCGGTCAATGAAGGTCGTTTTATTGACCTGATTGAGATTGATGCGGCATCACGCACCAAAGTTGAAGACACGCGTGAGCTCTTAGACAACGTGCCTTATGCACCTACCCAAGGTCGCTTTAAGGTGTACCTGATTGACGAAGTGCACATGCTCTCAACGCACTCGTTTAATGCCTTGCTCAAAACCTTAGAAGAACCACCTGAACACGTTAAATTCTTGTTTGCGACCACCGATCCACAAAAATTACCCATTACGGTGATTTCGCGCTGTTTACAATTTACTTTACGTCCTTTGGCAGTGGATGAAATTAGCCAACATTTGAGCGATATTTTAAATCAAGAAAGCATTCAGTCTGATGAAGACGCAATTTGGCAGATTGCTGAATCGGCGCAAGGCTCTTTGCGTGATGCACTGTCGTTAACCGACCAAGCCATTGCGTATGGCCAAGGTGCAGTCCATCATCAAGACGTCAAAGACATGCTCGGTCTGATTGACCGCACCATCATTTATGATTTGTTGCTTGCGATTCACCAAAATCAACCTGCGCGCGTGAGTCAATTGTTGTTGCAATTTAGACAACAAGCGTTAGATGTGTCTTTGGTTTTAGATCAAGTGATTTCAACCTTGCACGAATTGGCATTGTTACAATATCTACCTGATTTAAGCCTGAAATATAGCAACGAAATCAATCAAAAAATTACCCAACTTTCTAAGCTAATCAGCGCGCCAGATTTACAACTGTATTATCAAATTGCTTGTAAAGGCCGTGCTGATTTGCAATTGGCGGTGACCCAAGAGCAAGGCTTTGAAATGTGTGTGCTGCGCTTATTGGCGTTCCGTCCTTTACAGCCACATGAAGTGCTTGTGAATGCGCAAGTCACCACACAAAATGCTGTGCACGATGCACACATTTCGCCGGTTCAGGCGACACTTTCTGCGGAACCTGCGGAACCTGCGGAACCTGCGGAACCTGTAGCAGTGCAGCAAAATGTTGAAGCTCACCCAATCAATCAAGATCAAGTGGTGTTTGCAGCCAATGATCAATTGCTTGATTTTGATTTAGGTGAAACGGGTGTGACTGAACATCCATTGCCAGATGAGATTTTCTTTTTAGATACACCAGCAGCACATCAAGACATTGCACAAGCTGTCATTGAAGCTCAAGACGTTGCTGAGCCGTTAGAATCTCAAGATTCTATTACGGATGATTTATTCGCAGCACCGCAGATGGAGCCTGTTGTTGCAGCACCATCAACTGCAACGCATAGCACGCAGATGCCGCAAGAGATTTTGCAAGTGCCTGTTCAAGACTTAAATGGCGAATGGACACTGGAAAAATGGGAATATTGGTTTAGACAGTCAGATTTAAGTCCAGCCTTACAAGAGCTTGCTCAACATGGTCTGATGCAAGGTCAAATTGATGCAGCATCTGTTTTCGTGATTGCACCGCAATATGAACAGTTACTGACCTCGCTGCAAAGTCATTTAGAGCAAGCCTTAAAAGCAACATGGCCAAACACGCGCTTTAGTGTTCAATATCAAGACTTAGACTCAACGACACCCTATCACCTACAAGCACAGCGTAAAGCCCATGCCCAACAGCGTGCGGTGGAATTGTTAGAACATGAACCTGTGGTGAAAGACTTAATCCGTCAGTTTGATGCAAGCCTAGATAACGTGCAGCTTAAATAATTTTAGGCTGCAGCAACTGCTGTAAGTGTTGTAAACCTTGCGTGGCAGGCAAGGCAATTTTTTGATACTGCTTGGGTAAATGCTGTTGATTGGCTTTCGGGTCAATATAATACGCTTGAGCAGTGCTTGAAATATGATGTACCAAACCTGCCACAGGGTAGACTTGCAAGCTCGTCCCAATCACCACAAAAATATCTGCTTTTTGCACGACGCGTTCGGCGTCACTATAGGCAGGCACTGCTTCGCCA
>CAVBYE010000269.1:0-2581 GCA_963599285.1 Bacteroidaceae bacterium
GTGTTAGTTTCCTAAAAAGAACCCTTAGTAAGGAAAAAACGGAGTTACCAAAAATATGCAGATTTTTGGTAACTCCGTTTATTATTAGGTGCTTGACAGCTCCTTAGTAAAATTGCGCTACAAACACAAAAAGGTATTAGTCAACCAACCACGGGTTCCGGGCTCGAAAGCCCTAAAAACCCGTGGCTTGTGAGCCAAGCACCCTTATATAGCAGGACCATATAAGGATAACTCAGACCACAATTTACGTAGATACGGACAACTTGCCCAGCCTTTCGGCTGAGTAGCGGTCGTCTAATTACCAACGCCTTTAACGTTCCCAGGTTGCCAGAGGAACGGGTCTAGCCGAACTAGACCATTTGTTTTTCCAGACCTTTAGTCAGAATGTTTTGTGCGGCATTATGATCACGAATATGGAATGCTCCACACTTAGGACACGTCCATTGTCGATCTTTTAAGGTCAGTTTTTGGGTGTCTTCAGTTCCCATGACAAAGCCACACTCATGACACGTCTGGGTAGTATTCTTAGGATTAACTTTGACAAAGGTCCGACCATACAGGTCGGCCTTATAATCTAACATTCCTAAGAAACTACGCCAGCCTACGTCGCTAATGCTCATTGCTAAAGCATGGTTTTTCAGTAGGTTAGCGCTTCTTAGTTCTTCGGCAACGATCATATCGTGGTTCTTGATGAGTTTCGTTGACAAATTCTGTAAGAAGTTACGCCGTTGATTGCGGACTTTTTGGTGTAGTTTGGCGACTAATAAGCGTTGCTTCTGGTAATTCTTGCTATCCCGCAAAGCACGATGCTCTTTCTTGGCTCGACGTTGCCGCCGACTGAGCTTGCGTTGGGCTTTGGCCAGCTTGCCTTTAATTATGCGGTAGTAACGCGGATTAGCGACTACGTCACCGTTGCTGGTCGTCAAAAAGTTATCGGTGTTGAGATCAATACCGAGATGACCGCCTTTGGCGGCCTTAGTTTCAACGAATGGCGTATCAGAAGCTAGCTGCATTGAGATAAAGAAGCGATCAGCTGTGTCTTTGTGAATCGTTACCGTGCCAATCCGAGTTTGAGCCTTACGATCAAGCAATCGTTGATAAGAACCTTTAACACGAATCACCCCTAACTTAGGGATTTTGACGTGGTGACGATCGACAAACTTAACAGTTCCATTGGTTAGCCAAGCTTCCGTTAGTTTTGGATACTGACAAGTGGTTTGATAACGCCATTCGTAGCTCTTCCGATGGAAGTTTGGCACGCCAGCACGATGGACCTGGTGAAAGGTTTTCCAAGCCTTGTGGTAGTTCTGAATAGCATTTGCTTTCGCTAAGCTGTCAATTCGTGAATCATTTAAGAACCAATAGTAGTTCGCCATACCTTTGGTGGTACGCCGTTGCTTTAACTGATCAATACGAATTAGAACCGTATCAATTGGCAACTTAACTTGCTTTAACTGCCATAATTCATTGTCGGTAGCGACCATCTCGTTGTACATGAAGCGACTAGCGTCGCTATTAACCTTGATAATGTCTTTTTGCTGGTCACTGGGATAAGCCCGCATGATAACACCGAAATGATGAGCCAACTGGCTCATTGTTTTCATCTTGCCCTTACCACGCTTTTTGCGTTTCTTTTCCGTCATTTGTTTCACCTCCCACCATTTGGTATAATCTAATTATACCACTAGCCAATGACTAGTTTGATTTCAACTATAAATTCATAAAAACATCACAATTAGGAGAGTTGACAATGACTGATAAAAAGGCCCGCATCAAAGATGCTATTTATACTAGACGATACGTTTACAATTTCCATTACCACCTCATTTGGGTAACCAAGTATCGTTATGCTACTTTTAGTGACGAAAATTTAGCTAATGAAATGAAGGAAATCTTACAACAGGTTGCTAACGATAATCAGATTACAATCGAAAAAATAGAAATCATGCTCGATCATGTCCATGTGCTGATTAGTTTTGCTCCTAGCAAAGCCCCGGCCAGTGCAATCAAAGCCCTCAAAGGGCGAAGTGCTTTTATTTTCTTGCAACGACACCCTGAGATTCGTCAGTCGCAATACTGGGGCGGTCATCTCTGGTCTTCAAGTTACTACATGAGTACGCTTGGCAACATGAGCAAGGAAGTCGTTGAGAAATATATCAACGATCAAAAATACAATGCTGAGCAAAAAGAAAACGCCCATTAAGGACGTTGAGTAGGGGCATTCATCCCATGACTAAAGTCACGGGACTTCTGCCTAAAATTGTCATTAAAATTGGCGCAGTGCTAGCCCTGAAAAAATATCCTCTTTAATTATTAGTACGCCAAATATCGGATGATCGTGCTACACACTGATTTCAATGTTCTAAATATCATTTGGGTAGGGTTCCCCTTTTTACACAAAAATTTTGACGCTCTCAATGTAATTGATCACACGAAGGGATACTAACTTATGGATACTATCGATCAGAAAATCATCAACATGCTGCAAAAGAACGCCCGGGTTTCATTAAAGGAGCTTTCAGCAGCCTGCTTCATCTCCTCGCCTGCCATTGCCGCCCGAATCAATAAGCTTGAAAAAGGA
>CAVBYE010000270.1:0-2579 GCA_963599285.1 Bacteroidaceae bacterium
GGCTTGACCGTTGTTATCGGTTTGTTCATCTTCTAAAAATTCAAATGAAGCCATGACCTTAAAATTTCCTAATAAATATGGCAGTCACTTAAGCCCGTATACTGCCTTGATCTACAATAATAAAAAATTGTTTTTAGGATGCTTGGCATTGCAAGTCTTGTCAAGCACATGACTACGCACTTACAAGTTGCTAACAAGATTCCCAAAAAAATTAAACCTAAAAAATGCCTTTTAATTTGTTATTTAATGCATTCCAACCACTGATCACTCGATCAAACATTGGTCGCTTACCTGTTTCTTCAGGTTCTTCAACAGAATCCTGCAACTCGCTTTGACTGAATAAAAGCAGTCCTGTGGCAGTTGCATACATTGAGCGACGTAATGCAGGTAAGTGTTGATCATCTGCATAGACTTGTAAAGGTGGATTACCTAAATGTGCCGAAACCCCAAGTATACGACGAGATAAAGTCACCATACCTTCAATTTGACAGACATCACCACTTAATACCACACCGTGATACAAACTTTGTAATGCACCACGTTGTTCAAGTTCATCACGTACCATACCCAAAATTTCTTCATAACGGGCAATGATAATTTCAGACAGCTCAATTCGACTGATCGATTGTGGCCCATCGGTGGTTTCAAACTCGATCATATGTTCAGGTTTGACTTGATGTATGTCTACACACCCATAAAGCAATTTTAAGCGTTCAGCTTCTTCAGTTGTCGTTTGAAGAACTGCAGCAATATCTCGTGTGACATTTTCACCACCGCGTTGGATGGTATGTGCAAGCACCAAATGACCTTCAATATAAACCGCAATATTGGTGGTACCCGCACCAATATCCAGTAGGCAAACACCATACTCTTTTTCATCTTTGAGCAAAGTGCCTTCAGCCGTCGCCAAACAAGACACCACCATTTTTTCAACAAAAATGTTAGCGCCTTTCATGGCACGATCCAAATTCTGCATCGTGCTGATAGGAAGCATCATCAACTGATAATGTGCCGTCATACTATTGGCAGACATATTCACTGGATTGTGCACCCATTCAGGTGAATCATCCAATTCAAAACCCAAAGGAACTGCACTTGCCAAATAATGATCAGACGTCATATGACTTGCTTTTGCGAGTTCTAAAGCGCGTACCACTTCTGTCGTGGTAATCGTACGTTCAGCATTGGCAATCGGAGTACGACCTGTCGCATAAAAGCTTTGTAATTCAGTACTTGGAATCGATACCCATGCAGAATGAACACGACACTCAGCCATATCTTCCGCTTCTTGCACGGCATTTTTAATGGCACTAATCACTTTATCTAGGCTGACAATTTTACCTTTGTTCATGCCTTTATTGCGTGCGCTCGCCATACCAATGACCTGAATATTGTCAGGGGCATGTACTTTACCAATTAGAACTGAAACTTTATGTGTCCCAATGTCTATCGCAACAACTGAGGGAACAGCTTCATTCATCTTTCAATACCATTTTCTTCATTGTTAGTTGGCTTAATGCCTCTTTATCAGCGCAATATTATGGCTGTGTGGCCGCTCCGTCTGCAACGCTTGTGTCACTTACTGTTACAACAAACTGACCATTGACTATTCTTGGTGGTGCTGATTTTTTCCACTGCAATGCCAATCCATTACGATAACGGAGATCGACTGCAGATATTTTCGGCCACACTGTTTTTAAGTCAGTTTGTGCTAAATGACTAAGGCGTTGCAGTTTACTCATGGTTTGATCTTGATCCACGATAATACGTAAACCCGAATCAAACTGCATAAACCATGTCCGACGATCGGTTAAATACAATTCCTTCAACCGCAAATGTGCAGGATGAAAAAGCTGATTAATTTCATTATAACGTCGCATCATGACCTTAGATTGATCTAAAGGTCCGTGTAGTAATGGTAAAGATAAGTGATTCTTTGCAACTGCTTCAGAATACACATCTCCCTCATCACTCAAGAGTCGACCTGTCCCCCATCGTGCAATCGGGTGACGTGGCATAACGCGTACGCGAATACCATTTGGCCATGCACGTGAAACCACAACACGGTCAACCCAAGACACTTCGAGTGTTTTATCTCGAATTTGTTCCAAATCAGAAGTGAAATAATTATCTTTCACTACTGGGTCTAAGTGTTTCATTAACTGCTGTTTTTCAACAGCAGAACTGACACCTACAACTTCCAAAGTTGCCACCTTTGCATCGGTCATTACACGATATGCCGCATAAACACCTGACAACAGCACAAGAAATGCAAAAATCAATAAAAACCATCCACCTGCGACAAGCATTTTTTCTTTGCGCGTGGGTGGTTTTTCATGAATTGATGTAATTGCCGCTCGTTTACGGCGCATTGACGCTGGAAGCTGTGCCATAAATTAATGCGTTTCTTTTGCTAAAGTTTGTTCCAAAATCGCTACACATAACGCATCAAAACTATAACCCACCGCTTGTGCAGCTTTTGGGACTAGAGAATGACTGGTCATGCCAGGTACAGTATTGACTTCAAGCAACCAGAACCGACCTTGTTCATCTTGCATCGCGTCAATACGCCCCCAACC
>CAVBYE010000271.1:0-2579 GCA_963599285.1 Bacteroidaceae bacterium
CAATAATATTGGTGGTACAGGGAAGAACACGCTTGATGAAGCGATTTCTACTGTGAATACAGCAGCAACTAAAGCGAAAACGACAGTTACTGAAGGTGACAACATCACAGTAACATCAAGTACGAATACGGATGGTTCAATTAACTATGAAGTTGCGACTAAACAAGATGTTACTTTTGACAGCGTGACAGCAGGTAACACCAAATTAGATAACACTGGTGTGAAAATTGATGATGGTTTAGGTAATGTCACAGAAGTAACTACCGCAGGTACAACTGTTAAAAATGCAGCTGGCGATAGCAGTAGCTATACAGCCAATGGTATGACAGTGACAGGATCGGATGGTAATACAGTCACAGTGGTATCAAACAAAGTTGACGTTGGTGGCAACACCATCAACAACGTCGCGGACGCAGTTGATGGCAAAGATGCTGTGAACAAAGATCAATTGGATGCAGTACAAACAAAAGCGGGTAAAAATACCGATGCCTTAGGCAACAGTGTTGCAAATAACTTAGGTGGCGGCTCAACATATGACTCGAATACAGGCATTGTGAGCGCACCAAACTATACTGTACAAACAAATCCAAATGATGATTCTAGCGTTAAAAACGTGAATAACGTTGGCGATGCGATCAGTAGCTTGAATACCGCAGTAACCACTCCATTGACATTTAAAGATGCGGGTACAGGTATTTCGACGAATCCATTGGGCAGCGAATTGGCGATCATCGGTGATAGCAATATCACGACTACTGTGAGTCAAGGCAAAGTTGAGATTGCACTGAATAAAGACTTGAATGTTGATAGTGTGACAACAGGTTCGACTAAAATTGATAGCAATGGTTTAGTGATCGTTGGTGGTCCAAGTATTACCACAGCAGGTATTAATGCAGGTAAT
This sequence comes from Bacteroidaceae bacterium, assembly GCA_963599285.1. GTDB lineage: Bacteria > Pseudomonadota > Gammaproteobacteria > Pseudomonadales > Moraxellaceae > Acinetobacter. The sequence continues at coordinate 902 of CAVBYE010000271.1, forward strand.
AAGGTAATCTCGAATGTAGCGGATGGTGTAGCTGCCAAAGATGCAGTCAATAAAGGTCAGTTGGATAGTGCAATCACGAACATTAACAACAATATTGATCAAGTAAACAATAATGGTGTTCAGTATGACAAAAATGCTGATGGCAGTGTCAATAAAGACAGTGTGACTTTAGGTGGTGGAGATAAAGGTACAACACTAACGAATGTTGCCAATGGTAATGTGTCGAGTGGTTCTAAAGATGCAGTCAACGGCGGACAATTGGCAGATGTTCGTGATAATTTACAGGGTCAAATTACGCAAAATACCAACGACATTAGCAATATTAAAAATGACATTAATAATGGTACGGTCGGTCTTGTTCAACAAGCAGGTAAAGATGCAGATGTGACAGTCGCTAAAGATACCGGTGGATCTAAAGTGAATGTATCAGGCACTTCGGGTGATCGTGTTGTCACAGGTGTTGCTGATGGTGCGATTAATGCAACATCAAATGATGCAATTAATGGCTCACAACTACATGCCAATAAAGTAGAAACCAATCAAAAAGTGGTTGAGTACCTTGGTGGTGGTGCTGCAATTGACAATATTACGGGCAGCTTCACGACAGCTCCGTCATATACCGTTGGCGATAAAACTTTAAACAACGTCGGGGCTGCTGTTGATGCCTTGAACCAAGCCGATCAAGCATTAAATAGTAAAATTGATAATGTAAGTAATAACTTGGAGCAAGCATTCACACAAACCAATCAACGTATTAATGATGTGGAAAAACGTGCAAATGCAGGTATTGCTGCAGCAATCGCTTTTGAAGCGGCACCATATGTTCCAGGTAAATTGACCTACTCTGCAGGTGCTGCATATCACGGTGGTGAAAATGCAGTCGGTGTGACTTTGCGTAAAACAGCTGACAATGGTCGTTGGTCATTGACAGGGGGTATTGCAGCCGCATCTGAAGGTGATCCAAGTGTTCGTATTGGTATCAGTGGTGTAATTGATTAATCAGAATTAAAGGAAGCTCGTTTGAGCTTCCTTTTTTTAATCATATGAGAGATAAGAAATGAATAAATGTATAAAAACGATGTTATTCAGTGTATTGGTGGGTCTAACAGGTTCAATGACTTATGCTGCTGAAATATCAACAGAAAATCATTTAAATGAAAATAATCAAACAGAAATAAAGTTTCCTGAAGTGAAGGATAGCTATCTGAAACAGGTCCATCGTTATGAATATGATCAGATTGCTCGTTTAGATAAAGGACTGACCAAAGATCAGATTCGTTTTATTTTAGGAAATCCGCATTTTTCTGAAGGTGTGTTTGTTAATAAAACGTGGAATTACGTTTTAGATATTCGTCAGCCAAATACACAACAATATAAACGTTGCCAACTTCGTATTGATTTTGATCATAAGAAATTAGCACAAGATTATTTTTGGAAAGGTGAGGAATGCCAAGGCTTAGTTGTACTCGGTGAAAAAAACCAAACTGAAAATGAACAGACGGTCATTGTGGTACCTGAAAAAAATGCCAGTATTTTGTTTTATTTTGACCGTTCAGATCGAGCAGGTATTAAAAATGCAGATAAGCTGAATGCGATTGTAGATGCAATTAAGCAAGATTCTAATGATTCAAAAATTCAGATTTCAGCCTTTACGGATACGCTTGGCTCCTACCAATAT
>CAVBYE010000272.1:0-2565 GCA_963599285.1 Bacteroidaceae bacterium
CGATGCTTCACCATGTTGAATACATCTTTAATCAGCAGACTGTGGCCTCTTAACGCCTTGCTTCATCTCGAGTTCTACCCTTCTTTTTTTGCTTAAGCTGTTCGCTATGACAACACTTCATCTACAAGAGGCAGTCAACACCAAAAAACTGTCTAAACAACAATGGATCATTTTTATTCTTTGCTTTTTGGTCATCTTATCCGATGGGATTGATACAGCTGTCATTGGCTATATTGCCCCCGCACTGATCGATGATTGGGGGATTAGCAAAAATGACCTCCGCCCTGTTATGAGTATGGCCTTAGTCGGCATGTGCATTGGTGCGGTGTTATCGGGTATTTTAGCCGATAAATTTGGACGCAAATGGGTCATCATTGGCTCGGTGTTTTTATTTGGCAGTCTCACCATTGGCACGGCGTTTGCCAATAATGCCAATGAAATGATGCTCTATCGTTTTATCACCGGTCTTGGTCTCGGGGCTGCTATGCCTAATGCAGCAACCTTAGTGTCTGAGTACATGCCACAACATCGCCGTGCCTGGATGGTGAACCTGTTATTTTGTGCCTTACCCTTGGGAATGACCCTCGGTGGAGTATGTGCTGCAGGGTTATTGTCAAATTACGGCTGGCAAAGTGTGCTCTATGTCGGTGGTATTATCCCAATTTTAGTGGGAATTTTTGCCATTTTCTATTTGCAAGACTCTTTGCATATTTTGCTTAAAAACAAACAGATTGAGAAAATTCGCCATCTTGTGGGGCGTATTCAGGGGCAGATGCCTGCAGCAGATACGCAATTTAGTTCAAATACTCAGACACATGCCCATACCCAAAAACCTGTGAATATGGTGGCAAAAACCTTCTTTGTGCCTTCTTTGATGATGTGGCTGTGCTGTTTCATGAGCTTACTGGTGTTTTATGTGTTAACGAGCTGGATGCCAACTTTACTCAAAGAAGCCAATTACAGTCCTGAACAATTTAGTCTAATTGCTGCCATCTTCCCATTTGGTGGTGTGGCGGGCACGATCATTATTGGCTGGTTTATGGATCGCTTCAATGCCAACCGCACTTTGGTCTATAGCTACTTTATTTCTGCGTTGCTGTTTATGCTGGCCGCGTATGCAAGCAATAACATTTATCTGCTTGGTGCAGCGCTGTTCCTCGCAGGAGGTGGCCTCGTCGGTGCGCAATCTTCACTTCCTTCCCTTGCAGCACTGTTCTATCCGGCAGAATGTCGCGGTGTAGGTGTATCATGGATGCATGGATTAGGACGTTTTGGTGCAATTTTTGGTGCTTTCTTCGGTGCGTATATTTTTGCATTTTCATTAGAGATGGGACAAATCTTCTTGGTACTTTCTCTGCCTATCCTGATTTCTGCCCTTGCTTTATGGATGAAAGGTAAACACTCCCCTTTACAACCATCCGGTCTTAATTCTTAAAAACTTCAGCTTTCGCCCATATTTGTATGAGCGAAAGCCATTTCAGCAGATTTAGGGCAAAATAGACCACTGTCTAAGCTTGCTCTGTGGCTGCCAAATGGGGTTTATTGCGCTTTGTAAGGTGTATAAATCAGATCTTTTAAATCGTAGCCTAAAGACTGTGCGTAGTTAAGATATTCTTTAACCTTGGCTGGATCTGGTTGAGGGTTACGAGACAAGACCCAGAGATACTTTTTACTCGGCTCACCGACAAGTGCCATTTGATACTCAGGATCAAGTTTCAGCACCCAATAATCACCGCGACCAACGGGTAACCAACGAATTGACTTTGGTAAAAAGCTCACTTCAAGCTTAGAATTGGCAGGTGCATTTTTTACAAAGGCTTCGGCTTCAGAAACTTTACGCTCTCCATTGGCCTTATAACAACTATTGACCACCTTCACATTGCCTTTATCGTTTAAGCTATATTGAGCCATAACGTTGTAAGCACAATCTTTTTGGAATTTCAGCGGCTTACGTGCGACTTCATGCCATTCACCCAAATACTTATTTAAATCTACCTGTTCAACAGCACTCACCTTAGCATTATTCGCATAGGCACTTGTCACACACCATGTTGCAGCAGCAAGCACACATCCAACTTGAATCAATTTTTTCATGCGTTTATTCATCCATTCTCAGTGCTTCTATAATGCTGATTTTTTTAGATAATATGAGAGTAATTTTGCATCTAATGATATGAATATTGTAGTAATTTTATTTCAATTGTTTGAATATTCTTGAAATTTCTATAAATAAATCAGTAGATGATGATATACGCATCTGAAAATACACGTCAGTAGTGATGCGAATTTATCTTTTTCAAAGCGTAAATCATTGATCTCATCAACGTGTGTCTTACAAGATCTGTTGCCAGCATCGATAAGTGTTTTTTAGCTGCTGCAATAACACTCAACTTTTGAATATTCATCATTCAAACGTAGCTGCTGTACAAGATTTTGTGTCTCAAAGACAGAGAATGAAAAGGGCAAACTGCCCTCTATTTCTTATATTAGACTCTATTCAACTGAGCAGCGCACCAGTTCTTAATCAAATTAAATAATGACATCAACGGATTGACTGCAGGCACT
>CAVBYE010000273.1:0-2535 GCA_963599285.1 Bacteroidaceae bacterium
CCTGAACAGCAAGTGATGTTGCATAGTTTGAAAATGGATATTCGCCATTTCATTCAAAATGTACAGACGGTTAAAATTATTTGGTATCTCATCCAAAAAGGTGAGAAGCATTTGCCAACGCATATTGTGTCACTCAGTACGTCGTATCCAAGTCTTCATCGAGACTATGGCGTGGCGGTACGTGGCGGTATTTCTGCATTTCTTGCCATTTTTACGGCAGGTTCAATGTGGATTATTACCGGATGGCAATATGGTTATATGGTGGCATCGTTAACCTCGATCTGCGTCTGTATCATGGCAGCGATGGATAACCCTGTACCTGCGTTGAAAATCTTTATTCGTGCGACATTTTATACTGCCGTTGTGGTCTTTATTTATGCATTCGGTGTTTTACCGTATGTTACTGAGTTTTGGCAATTGGCATTGGTGTTAGCACCGTTTATTATTTTCTGTGTGAGTTTGTTTCCACATCCACCCTTGTCTTCATTGGCGTTGCCATTGTTGATGTGTACGATCATGGAACTGAATTTACAAAATGAATATGAGTTAAATCAAATTGCTTCATTTGATGGTTCAATTGCCAATTTCTTTGGACCATTTATTGCAGCAGTGGCGATTTACTTTGTGCGTTCAATGTCTCCAGATATTACCGCAACACGGATTTTAGCGTTGCACTATAAATCTGTGCGAGAAACCATGTATTTGCCTTTTGGCTTAGAGTTCAAGACGCAACTGTGCAGTATGTTAGATCGGATTGGTGTGTTAAATACCAAACAAGTGCAGTCAGAAGAATTGAAGAGTGAGATAAATTTGTCCTTAATTGAGGTGAGTGCTGTGATTGATCTCACAAGATTGAATGAATTGCTGATTAAAATGCCACAAGAGCATATACTGACGCAAAATCTAGCGCATCTTCAACAATTGCTGGATGATTACTTCCGCTCTAAACAACTTCACCTTGAAAATGAAATGTTACGTCAAAATTTGATTGATCAGATGAGTCTGATCCTCGCACAATCGGGTCAATATGAAGATGCCGATGTTGCGCAGCGCTTACAGATTTCTTTAAACAATATTCGTAGTAGTTTATGCCGTTCAATTCGTGCTGAACCTGTGAATCAACCGCTTCAGGTAGCGTAACATGGGTGAGTTTAATGTTTATGGTGTCTATATTCCGACACTGTTAATTCAAGGCTTGGTGGCCTATCTCCTGATGCTGATTGTGATTCGTTTTACTGATAAATGGATGGATCAGGGTTCGGATGCGTTTCTAGGTTTATTTAATTTTTGTCTTTACCTCGTGCTGTTATTGCTCGTGCATTGGGGCTTTGTTTGGAGTGGTTTCTAATGCGTAGCAATTCCATGCGTTATTTTTTGAGTATGAGTGAGTAACCGTATGAAAGTTATCGATTCACGTAAAATGATTCGGCCATTGGTCTTACTGGTGACAGCACTCATCGCAGTTTTTGCTGTGTTCAATTTATGGAATTATTATAATTCAGTACCTTGGACTCGAGATGCTCGTGTGCGTGGCGATGTCATGAAAATTTCATCTGATATTGCAGGTTTGGTGACAGAAGTTTTGGTTCACGATAACCAAACGGTGAAAAAAGGTCAGGTGCTGTTTAAAGTCGATTTAGCCCGTCAAGAATTGGCTGTTGAAAATGCCAAAGCTGAAATTGCCAAATACACTTCAACTTTAGAAGCTGCACAAGCTGAACTCGCTGCTGCTGAAGCAAATGTGACAAAATCGCATGTGAAAACTGAATTTGCTGAGCGTACAGCTGAGCGTTATTCGAAATTTAATGATGGTTCAATTTCGAAACAGGAACAAGACTTAGCCAATTCGACTGTTGAACAAGAACATGCTGAGCATCATCAACTTGAAGCCGCAGTTGAACAAGCAAAAGCCAACATCATTCAACAAAAAGCATTGATCAAAGCTGCAACCAGTCAATTACACTTGGCGGAATTAAACCGTCATCGTGCGGAAGTGGTTGCACCTGAAGATGGGACTTTGTCTAACTTTGAACTTCGTGTAGGTAACTATGTACAAGTGGGTCAAGGTGTAGCAGGTATCCTAGATCGTAAGAAACTCTACGTCGTGGGCTATTTCGAAGAAACCAAATTGAACCGTATCAATATTGGTGACAAAGTTTCAATTCGTTTAATGGGTGATACACAAACCATTCAAGGTCATGTACAAGGGATTGCACCGGGTATTGAAGACCGTGAACGTAATTCAACCAGCGGCGTTTTGGCGAATGTAAATCCAACCTTTAACTGGGTACGTTTAGCACAACGTGTTCCTGTTCGTATTCTATTGGATGAGCGTCCGAAAAATGAATTGGCATTCGTTGCAGGTCGTACTGCAACAGTGCATGTATTAAGTAAAGACGATTAATTTACTGAAATTAGATCTGCTCAAACTGAGTATTTAATTTCGTCATAAAAAAAGCATCCCAAGTGGATGCTTTTTTTATGTATGTTTTATTGAAGAGGTTATTTAAGGCGTAATCCCTTCAGGGTTGCGAT
>CAVBYE010000274.1:0-2511 GCA_963599285.1 Bacteroidaceae bacterium
GGCGGATTTTATTCATCCTGTCGTTTCGCTTAGTCTTATGGATACTTTTTCAGCCTTAATGCACAAACAGCAATTTACGGTATTAATTGAATGTTTGACCCATCTTCAGCCACAGCCAATACCTGCAACCCTAGCGGACTATCCTTGTGTGATGACTTTAGCCGATCGGGTGCATAGTGATGAAGATCTTTCACCGCTGCAAAGTGCGCTCCATTATCCTGAACAGGTTGAAAAGATTTTACATTTTTCAGGTAAAGCACGTGATATTCGAGATTTCGAACAGTTTTTAGAGCAAGCCAAGACACGGGGCTTACACAATCTGTTGTTGTTAACAGGAGATAAGTTAAAACAGCATAATGCTCACCCACAACACCGTACCCGTTATTTGGAGTCTGTCAATGCGGTCATGGCCGCAAAAGCCCAGGGCGGATTTTGTATTGGGGTCGCATTTAACCCTTTTAAGTATCGCGCTGCGGAAAAACAGGCACAATATTTTAAACTACAGAAAAAATTGACGGCAGGCGCCGACTATATTGTGACCCAATTGGGATATGATTTAGAGCAGCTCAAAACATTGCAACAATTTTTACAGCAGCAGCACACGCGCTTGCCTGTGTTTGCCTGTGTGATGCCACTCACCCTCGGTCGGGCAAAATTTATGCGCAAAGCGAAAGTGCCGGGTATTGTGATCACGGCGCATATGCTCCATGTGCTTGAGCAAGAAAAACAACAAGGCCTAAGCGACTATGCCGATCGCCGTGCAGCCTTACAGATCTTAATCTGTCAGCATTTGGGCTTTGCAGGGGTGCATCTATCGAGCTGTCATGATCAATCATCACAACAACGCTTAGCCCACTATATTCAAACGTATCGACATTTAAGTTTGGCCGAATGTGAGCAGCTCTGGCAAGTGCTCTGGCAGGTGAAGACAGGGCAGGAATTTATACCGCAGTATGGTTTTAAAGAAAATCAAATCAGCAAAAAAGAGCAGCTTAAATATCAACAATTACATTTGATGCACGATGCTGTGTTTAGCTCTCGTGTGGGCAAAGGCATTGGTCGTTTGTTATTTAAAGCACCGCTGTGGAAAGCAAAATTGGCAGATCGTGCTTTAATTGAAGCAGAGCATCTGACTAAACATGCTGTTGTGGGGTGTGAAAGCTGTGGTCAATGTCGTTTAGGTGAAACCTTATATATTTGTCCTGAGACCTGTCCTAAGGGTTTGGCCAATGGCCCTTGCGGAGGGACGGATGGAGATCGCTGTGAATTTGGTGACCGTGAATGTATCCATTCGGTGAAAGCACGTTTGGCTCAGGCGATGAATCAAACAGACATATTGAAACAGGTTTTAATTCCAACGGTGCCCATAGAGGTGCGTGGCAGTAGCTCTTGGAAAAATTGGTATAGCAATTAAAGCAAACAGCCCGTCTCGACGGGCTGTTTTGAGGCTCAATGTTTAGGCAGCAGTCGTACTGTTAACTGTGGCAAAACCGGCATTTAAGACCTGGAGTGCCGCTTTAAATTGTTCATCTGGAATGGTGAGTGGGTAAAGGAAACGAATTACATTGCCACGCTTGCCACAAGATAAGATCAGTAGACCATTGTCCATGGCATAGCGTTGAATTTGGGTCACTTGCGCCGCATGATCAAGTTCAACTGCAACCATAGAGCCTAGGCCACGAATGTCTTGAATAAAGCCATACTGCTCTTTTAACTCTTCTAGGTTTTCAATCAACTGTGCTCCGAGTTTATTGGCACGTTCACACAGCTTTTCTTCAGCAATCACATCAATGACCGCATGGGCTGCAGCAACCGCTAAAGGGTTACCTGCATAGGTGCCGCCCAAACCACCTGGATGAGGTGCATCCATGATCGCTTGACGACCCACCACTGCTGAAATCGGGAAACCACCACCTAAGCTCTTGGCCATAGTAATTAAATCTGCTTGCACATCACGGTGATAATCCATGGCAAAAACTTGACCCGTACGGGCAAAGCCGGTTTGCACCTCATCGGCAATCAGTAAAATACCGTATTGATCACACAGCGCACGTAAACGACGGAAAAATTCTTGCGGTGCAACATGGAAGCCGCCTTCACCTTGTACCGGCTCAACCACAATCGCAGCGACAGATTCAGGCGCGATATCTGTGGTGAAGATTTCTTCAAGGCTGGCAATTGAATCATCAACGCTAATATTTTGCAGTGCATTTGGGTATTTTGCATGGAAGACACCGGCAGGCATGGCACCAAAATCACGTTTATAAGGTGCAACCTTACCTGTCATGGCCATAGTCATAAAGCTACGACCATGGAATGCACCCGAGAAGGTAATGATGCCATTACGACCCGTGGCTGCACGGGCGATTTTCACCGCATTTTCAACGGCCTCTGCGCCCGTGGTAAATAAAGCCGCTTTTGCAGGCCCTTGAATAGGTGCTAATTCAATTAAACGTTCCAGTAATTCAATATAGCTTGCATATGGCGTTACTTGGAATGACGTATGAGTGA
>CAVBYE010000275.1:0-2507 GCA_963599285.1 Bacteroidaceae bacterium
AGAAGAAGAACTCGATTTAGAGACATTTAAAGCCGTTTGGTTGGGGCAACAATCACATACTTATGGTGAACTTGCAGTGACTGAAACCATGGGAATAGCTTTATACACCATGGGTGTATGTGAAACTTATGCCGATGCCATGCAAAAAGCGCAAAGCCTGTGGGCATCCCGTCATTCAATTTAATTGACAATATATAGTGCAAAAAAAGACACCCTTAAGGTGTCTTTTTTAGATCAATCGATTAAACAAATTTAATCGGTTGGAATTCTGGTTCTGGTACGTGTGAATCACACTGATCATCTTCTTCTTTATGACCTTTATCGATATATCCTGAACGCTCAGTTTCAGGTAGATTTTCAGCTTCCCATGCAATCACAGCTTGCATGCTAATTTGACGTTGCTCTTTGGTCAATGCAATACCATTTGGCCATTTACCAATTTCAACGGCTGTTCTTAAACGATCAACGATATCGGGATTTAAAACCGAAAGCATTTGTTCAATATTCATAATCAATCCTGCTGTTGAAATGAGTCAAAATCTTGGTTCCAACCGAGTTTGGTACGACATGCCATATAGAAGTCATAACCCGGTGGATGAAGAAGTGCAAGTTTAAAAGGATGCTTACGAATGTGTAAGCTATCCCCGACATTGAGTGAAATACTGTGTTGCCCGTCAGCACTGACCATTGGCATCACACGGTTTTCACGAATCTGAATCTTAATTTCACTGTTGCCACCGACCACAATCGGACGTGACGACAATGTATGTGGATGCATCGGCACCAATGCAATCGCATCCATACTTGGATGTAAAATTGGTCCACCACCTGACAATGCATAGGCAGTCGAGCCCGTTGGGGTGGATACAATAAGACCATCACTGTGTTGACGATAGACATATTGTCCATCGATATTCAGTTCAAAGTCGATCATATGCACCGACTTACCTGAATGTAACACCACATCATTTAATGCAATCGCATCATAAATCGATTGGTTATTGTTACGCACTTCTAATTCTAACAAAAAACGGCGGTCAAGCTGAAAGTCACCTTGTAATACTTGATCAAGTTTATTTAAAACTTCAGCAGGATTAATATCAGTCAGAAAACCAAGACGTCCACGGTTTACCCCAAGTACAGGGGTATTGTACTTCACCAAAGAGCGTGCAGCTTGTAACAATGACCCATCACCGCCGACCACAATCACCAAGTCCGCAACTTCACCCAATAAGGCACGTGTCACAGTTTGTACATTGTCATAAGGTACAAGTTTGGCGGTTTCATTATCAAAAATGGGGTGCAAGCCAAGGCTGATCAAGTGATCATAGATGAGGCTTAAAGTTTCACCTACCGACGTTTTTCCCGGTCGACCGATGAGTCCAATATTACGAAAAGTCTTGGCTAATAGATGCACGAATGCCACGGCTCCAATTTGATTAAGCTTATAATAGCACTAACATTCTGAGACATACATATTTCATGTAGGTTTCAATGTTGCTGACTTGATGTGGACTTGGATATTGTTTTGCTAAATGAACGATATTCTTCGATTTTAAGCAGATACATATTCAAGCATAGAAAATTTGGAAATATCGCTATTTCATCAAATTCACAGTTTTATGATTGCAAATTAATGAAAAGCTTCGCATGATTAACCAAATAATTCGAGTTATGTTCTTAATTTATGAAGTCTGAACGTGGAATTGGCATTTTTGCACTGATTTTCTGTTTATTGGTGATTGCCGTTTTTATTGCATTTAGTATTTATCTGATTCGTTTAGATAATATTATTCGTGAAAAATTTGAAGGCAATCGTTGGGATATTCCTGCAAAAGTATTTGCTCGTCCTTTAGAGATTTACGCCAATGCGCCGATCGATCAGGCGGATTTTCAACAAGAACTTAAACTTCTTGGCTATAAAAACTCAGATAATTACAGCAAGTCTGGGCATTATGTGGTTCAAGACAAAACCTTATATGTGCATACCCGTGGTTTTGATTTTGGTGACAGTGTAGACCCTGAACAAATTTTACAAGTGTCTTTTGCCAATAGCCAAGTCACTGAGGTTAAAGCAACCAAGCCATCCAATACCGGCATAGCCCGTTTAGAACCGATGTTAATTGGTGGGATCTATCCTCAACATAATGAAGATCGTGTCCTCATTAAATTAAACAAAGTTCCTAAGCCCCTGATTCAAGCTTTAATTGCCACTGAAGATCGTAACTTTTATCATCATCATGGGATTTCATTCCGTGGTACGGCACGAGCATTGGTGAGTAATGTTACGGGGGGTAAACGTCAAGGTGGTTCTACGCTGACACAACAGTTGGTTAAAAATTTCTATTTAACCCCTGAACGCACCTTAAAACGTAAAGTCAATGAAGCCATGATGGCGTTGTTGCTTGAACTTCATTATGACAAAGACGAAATTTTAGAAGCCTATTTAAATGAAGTGAATTTAGGTCAAAACGGTAACTATTCTATCAATGGTTATGGTTTGGCAT
>CAVBYE010000276.1:0-2485 GCA_963599285.1 Bacteroidaceae bacterium
TATGTGGGGGGGTATTATTATCTTCGCCCCGAAACGACATTTGCGCTCTATCATGCCAATTTACATGATGTATATAACCAATATACCTTTTGGGCACGTAATACCCAGCATTTCGATGAGCGCTATCAACTCTTTAGTGATTTTCGATATTTTCGTACCGTAGATGAAGGCCAACGCTTAGCAGGAACAGTCGATAACCATCATGGCAATGCAGTGTTGTCATTGGGTGTGGACCAACATAAATTTACGGTGGGTTATATTCACAACTCAGGAGATACCGGTTTTCCTTATTTGAGTGGGGGCGAGGCCAATACCTATATTGATGCTTGGGCCACAGACTTTTTAAATCCTAATGAAAAAGCGTGGTCGCTACGCTATGACTACAGTTTCCAAAACACTGTACCGGGCTTGAGCCTCATGACTCGCTATACCAAGGGCAGTGGCATTGACTTAGACGGCTTACGTGCGTTTTACCAACGACAAGGGAGCTACGAAATGAGTAATAACTTGGCAGAACGGAAATTTGGTATTGAATTGAGCTATCAACTCCAAAGTTCTGCTTTAAAAGGGCTATTTGTACGTTTACGTCATGAAGACTACCGCAACAACTTTGGTCCTGCAGCGACCTTTAAAACCGCCAAAGAGCAGCGGGTCAATATTGATTATACTTGGAAGTTTAAATAATCCGCCAAAAACCTATGTGCACACATAGGTTTTTTTATGCTTATCGTCAGTACTCTATTGGCTAATGGATGAAATTCTTACCTAGCATCTGCTGATTTGAAATGCCAAGTGATAAAGGTGCTCAGTTGCGCTCGGTAAGACACAGCGTCAGATGCACAGGGTAAAGCAATCACGTGCAGCGCTTGTTCAATGTCAGGATGATATTGATGGCGCTTACAAAAATGAAAATAATGGCTCAGCGCCCTAAGCTGTAGGAGCGGATGCTCGGGTAATAATGCGCTTAACAAACTGAGGTAATGCTGTTGGCGACTCTGGTTGAGCTTGGGCAGCAAACCAAGTGCCTGATAATGTTGGTGGATCTTGAGGTCGATCTGTAATAAGTGCTGAATTTGACAGTATTGCTGCTGACGTCGTCGATCTTTAGAACTAATATGCACCAGCCGAGACAGATCCATATTGTCCTGCAAATCAGCCAGTTTGACTTCACAGGCCAAGGCATTGAGCCGCGTACGTTGTGCAGCTTGGAAACGATTTTCACCCATCCGTTTGCTCATTGCCTCAATCGCTAAAATCAGTCTCGGCTCAATGCCTAAATGTAGCAAATCCTCACGCGTGCTTGCAGTATCTTCCAAAACATCATGTAAAACAGCCACGATCTTCGCTTCAAGCGATGTCAGCTGCTGCATCACTCTTAAAGGATGTGCAATATAAGCTTGCCCCCCTTTATCAACTTGATGCTGATGTTGTTGGGTAGCCCATTGAATCGCACGTTGAAGTTGTAGTTCTAAACTCACCATATCAGGGCAATTTTGAGGTTGATATGAAGCTTAAACTACATGATCAATCTGCTAATGTCATGTGCAAAAATCCGATCCTGAATCAGTAAAATTGAAATTGTTCCCAATTCTCGAAAACCCAAGCGAGACCTAGGTTTGCACAGGGTGAGTGCTAAGTTACCCCCTGACTTATCCACAGAAAATGTGGATAACTTTTAGCGTGTTGAATTATAGACAGTACATATGAAATCTTGGTCTAAAACAAGGCAATAGCAGGATAGCTTTTCGAAAACCGTTTGATGATCTACAGCATCTATATGCATACCGCATGCGTCAAAAAACATGATAAGTGCCATAGAGGGAACGCTTTTAAAATTGTTTATGACAAGCTGATCATGATAAACCATAAGCTCAGCCTTAAAATCATATAAAATCAGTGTTATAGCGATCAGGAAAATGTTTTGAATATGCAAAAAAACTATTTAGTGACAGGGGCGACCCAAGGCATTGGGCGTGCCATTAGTGAGGTACTCGCAGCACAAGGTCATCGTGTGATTGGGATTGCGCGTCATACAGAGCATGTAGATTTTCCGGGTCAGCTATGGCCGTGTGATTTAAGCGATGCTGAACAGAGCGCACAAGTGCTGCAACATATCTCAGCAGAAGTTGAACTGGATGGAATTGTCAATAATGTGGGGATCAGCTTACCGCAGCCTTTGGGGCAAATTGATTTGACCGCCCTACATGCAGTGTGGGAGCTGAATGTGCGTAGCGCCGTGCAAGTGACTCAGCACTTTATTGAACAGTTGAAATCTCGCCAAGGAGGTATTGTCAATATTGCCAGTCGTGCTATCTATGGTTCAACTGAGCGTACTGCATACTCAGCTGCTAAAAATGCATTGGTGGGATGTACACGCACATGGGCACTTGAATTGGCGCCTTACGGGGTAACGGTGAATTGTGTAGCACCCGGGCCGATCGAAACGGCCTTGTTTCGGCAAACGCGTCCACAGGGGAGTGCAGCA
>CAVBYE010000277.1:0-2484 GCA_963599285.1 Bacteroidaceae bacterium
TTGTAGACCCATGTGTGAGTCACCCATTTCGCCTTCAATTTCCGCGCGAGGGGTCAGGGCTGCTACAGAATCGACTACGATCATGTCAATGGCACCTGAACGCACGAGCATATCGGCAATTTCTAGTGCCTGTTCACCGTGGTCAGGTTGAGACACCAAGAGATTGTCAATGTCTACACCAAGCTTACGTGCGTATTGTGGGTCGAGTGCATGCTCGGCATCAATAAAGGCACAGGTTCCGCCATTTTTTTGACATTGTGCAATCGCTTGCAAAGTCATTGTGGTTTTACCTGAAGATTCAGGACCATAGATCTCAATAATACGACCTTTAGGTAAACCGCCAATCCCAAGTGCAATGTCTAGGGTCAGTGAACCTGTAGAAATGGCTTCTACAGCTTGAACGGTGTTTTCACCTAAACGCATCACTGTATTTTTACCAAATTGCTTTTCAATTTGGCTTAAAGCCGCATTCAGGGCCTTGCTTTTATTCTCATCCATCTTACAACCTCAAAACTGTAACGAACACTATCACCCAAGTGGATGTCTATGGTGAAATAGTGACAGGTTTTATCTTTATGTTCTAGTCAAATTCAGCTTAGTGCGACAAAATATGACGTACTAATTTAGTCATCATGATACGACCAATGTTGTTCAAATTGTTGATCATTTTCGTGTTTAAAACGTTGAATATCACGACGATCTTTTTTACTTGGACGGTGATCTGGTCGTGCCAAATTGTGCATTTTGCGCTGTGAGGCCAGTAACTCACGTTTGGCAATACTGACTTCAGTTTCATCATACAACAGTTGTGCCACCGGTGCCGGCCCACGCACATCTGACAAGGCTTTGACCACCACGGTTTTCTTTTCAATGCCTTGGGCAATGGTGAGTTCCATGCCTACACGCACTTCACGAGAGACTTTGACCCGCTCGCCATTGTGGTGCACTTTACCGCCTTCAATGGCATGTTTAGCAATGGAGCGGGTTTTAAAAAAACGTGCTGCCCAAAGCCATTTATCAATACGCATGCCGACTGCATCATCGGGAAGCATTGATTTACGCATAGCTGTGATGTTCCTGTGAGGTAAGAAGGGCCATTAAATCCGTGAGGTGCTCAAGCATGGGGTAATTGGCTTGAGTACGCGCACTGTGTTGAGATGAGGGCTGTGCAATGGTAATCAAGTGAGCGATGCCAAATTGTTCTGCCCCTTGCAGCACTTTTTCGGTGTCATCAATAAAATAGCAATTTTGAGGGTCAAAAGGATATTGTTGTTGTAAGTTTTGCCAAAATTCAATCCGTTCTTTGGCATAGCCTAAGGTCTCAGAACTAATAATCAGTTCAAAATAGGGGGCAAGCGCCATAGCGTCGAGTTTAAATTGTAAGCCTGCACAGTCAGCATTGGTGGCCAACCAACAGCGATAACCTTGACGTTTTAAGGTCTCGAGTAATTCAATACAACCTGGGCGTTTGGCCACTCGATGTTGCTGTTCAATTTGCATGGACAGGACATCCACACCCACTTGAGCAGTCCAAAAGCGAGATGAATACCAATTGAGGGTATGATTATGTTGTTGGTAGAATCGAGTGAGAATTTGAGTGCTTTGCTCAAGTGAGCAGCCATGGGTAGTGGCATAACGTTGCGGCAGCAATTCATTCCAAATGAACTCGTCGTAGGCGAGATCAAGCAATGTGCCGTCCATATCAAAAATGATCAGCGGTTTTTCAAAAGTATTTGACATATATAATTACAAAGGTGATCTATGTTTAGAGCAACAACAGCGCCACAAGATCCGTTGATTTTGCAGCTTCTTCCCATTGTGACACAAGCCTGTGAAATTTTGCGAGCTGAATATCGGCATTACTGCGCCGGCGACAGTTTTGCGATTGAGCGTAAAGCCGATGATTCGCCAGTGACACAGGCGGATTTTAAGGTTAATCAATATTTGACCCAAGCTTTAGCCGAACTGTTTGATATTCCACTGTTGTCGGAAGAAGGTGAGCAACAGCGTCAAAATTGGCCGCGTTTTTGGTTGCTTGATCCTTTAGATGGCACCAAAGAATTTTTGCATCAGCGACCGCAGTTCACCATTAATTTAAGTTTGGTCGAAAAACAACATACCATTTTTGCCCTCTTGGCGGTACCTGAAGAGGAGGTGATTTACCTGTGTCCACCACATCAGGGCTTACCGTTAAAATATGAGGCAAAAACTCAACAGTGGTCTATTTTTAATTATCCTCAAAGCACCAGTCCAGTTTATGTGGGCATCAGTCAAAGCGGGCAACAAAAACAACAGTATCAAGCTTACTTGGCTGCACTTGAACAGTACACGCCATTTGAGTTGGTGAAATCTGGCAGTGCATATAAATTTTGCTTAATGCTTGAAGATCAAATTGATATTTACCCGCGATTTCATCCGACCTATGAGTGGGATACCAGTGCAGGACAATGTTTGATTGAGCGGATTGGTGGAGGACTGATTGAT
>CAVBYE010000278.1:0-2480 GCA_963599285.1 Bacteroidaceae bacterium
AACTGTGAAAGATATTCATCCAAATAATGATGCA
The DNA here is from genome assembly GCA_963599285.1 of Bacteroidaceae bacterium. GTDB lineage: Bacteria > Pseudomonadota > Gammaproteobacteria > Pseudomonadales > Moraxellaceae > Acinetobacter. The sequence continues at coordinate 35 of CAVBYE010000278.1, forward strand.
TTGAAGAAAGTAGAAAAAATTTGGTCAGGTGTTGATAAAGATATCAGTTTAATTACTTCGCAACAAAAAGTGATTAATCAGTTATACGATACCAATATCGCAATTACTGAAACCATTCCAGGAGTGCAAGCTGAATATAACTCTATGGTTGGGCAAATGGTCAAAAACAATGTGCCGAATGGTCAGGTTGTTATTGCGAAAAACCAAGTATTCATTGCAGAACGTATTTTACGTTCGATTGGTGAGGTCTTAAATCCGTCTCAAAATACGGTAGCTTTAGCCAATGATTTCAATGCGGATATTGAAACCTTTGGTACTTATGTGAATGCACAGTTGAATGGTAATGCTGAGTTAGGTGTATCACGTGTTGAAGGGGACGAAATTCGTGAGTCTTTACAAAGCATTAAGGCAGATTATGACGGTATTATTAAATCTGCATCGAGTTCTGTATTAGCAAAATCTCAAGAGATTGGTAAGGTTCGTCAAGCAGCGAGTAACATCTCAGCTCAGTCAGACCAATTACTTGAAAGTTTAAATAAGCTATCTGTTAATTCTGCACTAAAAACGATTTTGCCTGGCTTGTTGTTATTAATTGCACTCATTGTATTCTTATATAGCGTATTTAAACTTTTGGTATTGCGTAGCCAATCGGATCAAGTTCGTGTAATGCGTTTACAAGACGAATATGACCGTAACCAAAATGCGATTTTACGTTTACTGGATGAGATTGCCGATTTGGCAGACGGTGACTTGAGTTCGTATGCAACGGTATCTGAAGACTTTACAGGTGCAATTGCGGACTCGATTAACTTTGCGATTGATCAGTTACGTGACTTGGTATCGCGTATTAATGATACCTCTCAAGAAGTTGCACGTTATACCCAAAATACTCAACAGATTACCCACCAGTTAGCTGAAGCTTCTGAACATCAGGCGCAAGAGATTGCAGGTGCATCATCTGCGATTAATGAAATTGCAATATCGATTGAGCACGTATCTGCCAATGCGGAAGAATCAGCAGACGTAGCACAACGTTCGGTAGCGATTGCATCTAATGGTGTGGATGTTGTAAACCGTTCTATTGAGGGTATGGATACCATTCGTGAACAGATTCAAGAAACCTCTAAACGTATTAAACGTTTGGGTGAGTCATCACAAGAGATTGGTAACATCGTATCGTTGATTAATGACATTGCCGATCAAACCAACATCTTGGCATTAAATGCTGCAATTCAAGCATCGATGGCAGGTGAAGCGGGTCGTGGTTTCGCCGTAGTTGCCGATGAGGTACAGCGTCTAGCAGAACGTTCTGCTTCTGCAACTAAGCAGATTGAATCGTTGGTAAAAACAATTCAAACCGACACCAATGAAGCGGTAATTTCAATGGAACAAACCACATCTGAGGTTGTACGTGGTGCAACATTAGCAAAAGATGCAGGCGTTGCCTTGGATGAGATTCAGTTGGTATCGAATAACTTGGAAAAATTGATTGCTAACATTTCTGAATCTTCGAAATTGCAGTCAGCTTCGGCAGGTCATATTGCAAATACCATGAATATTGTTCAGGAAATTACCTCGCAAACCACGAGTGCAACTTTCGATACAGCGCGTTCAGTATCTGAATTGGCCAATATGGCAGACTCATTACGTGACTCGGTAACGAACTTTAAATTACCTGAATAATCATGAGTACTCTTCGGGGCGTGAGACTTGTTGAACAATGGGTCTCACGAGAGTTTAAAAGATCATCTTTGCTTCGCTGAATTTGCAGCGAAGTATAAGTGGATAGGTTCTAGTCCCCCAATTGGAGACTAAGCATAGAAGCCTGAGCTATGAAACAAATATTAAAACAGTTAGTCGAACAGACAGCGTTGCCTGAAGATCATTATTTGGATCAGGATGCTGAAATTTTAGAAATCTTCGTTGAAGAATTGGAAGAAATTTTTGAAAATTTACAGCCATTGTTAGATCAATGGATGGCTCATCCTACACAAGACGATGTACTTGTGACGATTCGTCGTAATTTCCATACACTGAAAGGTTCAGGGCGTATGGTTGGGGCAAAGTCATCTGGAGAATTGGCATGGACTGTTGAAGACACTTTGAATCGTGTCATCGCAAAAAATGTAGAACTCACGCCGACATTACAACAATATGTGCGTACTGTATTTAATGTTTATCAGTTTAAATTATTCGATGATTTTAAAAATACTCAGCCACACCAGCTTGATTTTAGACCTTTGGTTGTTTTGGGAGAGCAATTACAACAAGGGTTGAGTCTTGAACCTGCTTTAGAAGAATTATTAACCTTGTCTGAGTCTTTGAATCATCGTGATGCTATTACGGGCATGGAACGTGATGCAGAAGATCATTCAGACAATGTTATAGATCACCATACAGACAACCATACCGATAATATGGTTTCTACCGATGCTCCTTTAGCAAG
>CAVBYE010000279.1:0-2408 GCA_963599285.1 Bacteroidaceae bacterium
AGCCAACACACAGGCTGCTGCTTCAAAGCGTGTCCCATCTTCAGCGATCGCAGCTTTAAATACACCGTGTGCTAAATCTAGCTCGACGATTTTGGTGTCATAACGAATTTCGACCCCAAGCTGTTCGGCACTGCGAAAATAAGCATTGACCAGCGCTTTGCCTCCACCCATAAAAAAGGCATTGGTGCGTGCCACGTGCAATGCTCCAGACAGTGGCGGCTGAAAATTCACGCCGTGTTTGCGCATCCAATCACGACAGGTTGCCGTACTGCGAATCACTAAACGCGCCAAATGTTCATTGGTTTTCCCTGCCGTTACTTTTAATAAATCTTGCCAATATTCTTCTTCAGGATAAGCCTCAACCAACACATCCTGCGGTTGATCGTGCATACAGCGCAAATTACGGGTGTGCTGCGAATTGCCACCACGCCACAGTTTCGGTGCAGCTTCCACCAATAACACGGATGCCCCTGCCTCTCTTGCAGTTAAAGCGGCACATAAGGCAGCATTCCCACCACCAATGATTATTACATCATGCATTCGATGTCTTCCCTTTCACATTTGCTTCAATGTAAGGGAAAAAATGACACGGCGGTGAGAGGCAGAATTTAAACAGGTGTTTAATAAAATTAAATAGGAGAATAGTCTAAGCGTTCTGCACTCAGCCACTGCCCATGATAAATCAAATCCTTAATGCACGATTTAATGGCAACTTTTGTGGCAAGGCTTGCAGGTGACAATTCCTCTTCAGAAATACTAATCAGGTAATTAACCCGATCGAGCGCAGGCTCAACAATTTTTAACAGGCAAAGATCTGACTTTAAATAGTCAAAATGAGCACTCACCGGCTGAATGGTGGCCATATTGAGTTGACTGACACAATTCATTAACAGATGTAAACCATCGACTTCGTAATCCACATCAAGGGCATCGACTTTTTGGTCTAAAAACTTACGCAAACCATGTCGTCGGCTTGGCAATACCAACGGCAATTGATTGATCTTATCGAGATCGATCTGTCCATCGTGAATACATTGTTCATAGCCATGTTGTTTTAACAAAGCTCGGTTGGCCATTAAAAACATTGGTTCTTTGAGTAGTGGCTCTACTGCCCAATTGGAATTGACATCTTGGGTAAACACAATCGCAATATCCAACTGCCGTGCATTGACCAGATGCGCCAAATTTCCCGACAAACTTTCAACCAAGTGAATTTTAATGTCCGGATAGCGCTCTGACATTAAGCGCATAAATGGCACGCCCAATACCGAGGCAATGCTTGGTGAAAATCCGACACTGACGTGACCAGTCAGACGTGATGAATGTGCCGCTTCAACTGCATATTCTGCGTGACGCAGCACCAACTGTGCTTGCTTAAAAAAGGCCAGTCCTGAGGGTGTGGGGGTCACCCCTGTGGCATTGCGTTGTAACAGCCGAGTGGCTAATTCATCTTCAAGTTTGGTCATTTGCTGACTTAAAGCAGATGTGCCAACCCCAAGCACTTGCGCAGCTTTGCCTAAACTGCCGGTCTCAACAATGGTAATGAAATATTTGACTTGTTTGAGTTCCACGGTCTATGCCTAGTTTGAATTGTTATGACGTCATAGCATAGCCGATACAGCGGTCGCAAAATATGCAAACAAAGCAGAATTGAAATTTTTAATTTATCTCATTTTTCGTGATTTAGCGCCGTGATCTCATCTGCTGTATAGCTGCAAAAGCATGATTTGCCAATGGGCTTTAGAGTACGAATTCAATGCATTTAAATAGCGAAAATTTAAAAAATAATCGATAATAATCAGCACTATAATTTTATTTAAATTCAATTACATCATAGTTTATTTTTACTAACTAATTATAAGGGTTACAGCATTGAAAAATACACCATCTTGGGTCGTCAGTGGCGACAAAGGCAATATCGATCAGGCACTCGGTTATGCATCGGGTCAGCTTGTAGTTGATGACCTCGATGGGATGAATAATCCTAACTATACCTTATTAAAAGGCCCACAACATGGGCAAGCCGTAATTGGTCGCGACGGACAGTGGCGCTATATCGCAGATCCCGATTGGGTTGGCCAAGATGTGTTTTTGGTACGTGTTACTGATGACTTAGGCTTTGTGAGCTCGCAATATGTGCATGTACTCAGTTCAAAAAAACCGACCCCATCGTGGGTGGTCAGTGGTCATCAAGGCGAAGGCCTAGAAAACTCAGGTCCAATAACAGGCGTGTTGGTTGTTGATGATGCTGATGGCATGCAGCAGCCCAATTACACTCTCTTAGCTGAGGCTCAGCATGGACAAGCCAGCATCGACTCAAACGGACAATGGCGATATATTGCTGATCCAGATTGGTCAGGCTTAGACCAATTCTTGATACGAGTCCAAGATGATCTAGGATTTTATAG
>CAVBYE010000280.1:0-2401 GCA_963599285.1 Bacteroidaceae bacterium
GTCCTGAACGTAAATCGATGGTGATTCGTGAAGAAGAACGTCGTGCTACGGCTTACCATGAAGCAGGTCATGCCATTGTGGCAGAAATGCTGCCAGGTACAGACCCTGTGCATAAAGTCACGATCATGCCACGTGGTTGGGCATTGGGTGTGACATGGCAATTGCCAGAACATGACCAAACCAGCCATTACAAAGACAAAATGTTGAATGAACTTTCAATTTTGTTTGGTGGTCGTATTGCAGAAGAAGTGTTCATTAACCAAATGTCGACCGGTGCATCAAACGACTTCGAACGTGCCACTAAAATGGCGCGTGCGATGGTGACCAAGTATGGTATGTCGGACAAATTAGGCGTGATGGTGTATGAAGATGATTCACAGCAATCCTTCATGGGCAGCATTGGCAGCCGCAGTATTTCAGAGACCACGCAACTTGAAGTGGATCGTGAAATTCGTCGTATTTTAGATGAACAATACCAAGTTGCACGTGACATCTTAGAAAATAACAAAGATATTGCACATGCAATGGTGAAAGCGTTAATGGAATGGGAAACCATTGATCGCGAGCAAATCCGTGACATTATGGAAGGCCGCGAACCGAATCCACCTAAAGTCTATGTGGCAGACAATCCTGTGATTGATGTCCTTGCTGTGGATGCGCCAACTACACCGCCACCGTTACCAAGCAGTAATTAATTGAAAAAGAGTCCTTCGGGGCTCTTTTTTTTATCTGCATAAAGCCGATACAAGTTGTTAAACTGCTGCCATTGTCGAACAACAGGATGTCATTATGCAGCTCATGCCTTTACCACAGCGAATGTTAAACTGTGGCCGCCTCAGCCTCGATCTCTCTAAACCGCAAGTGATGGGAATATTAAATGTAACCCCAGATTCTTTTAGTGATGGGGGGCAGCATAATGGGCAAGATGCCGCACTCGCACGTGCCTTAGTCATGATAGCTGAAGGGGCAACAGTGATTGATGTAGGAGGCGAATCTACACGTCCGGGTGCAGCTGCAGTGAGTGTAGCCGAAGAGATCCGCCGGGTTGTGCCTGTGGTACAAGCGCTAGCACAGCATAACGTGGTCATTTCAATTGATACCTCACAGCCTGAGGTGATTCGAGCGGCTGTGGCAGCAGGGGCACATATTTGGAATGATGTACGGGCCTTAACACGTCCTCATGCTTTACAAACAGCGGCTGAGCTCGATATTCCTGTGATTATCATGCATATGCGTGGCGAGCCGACCACCATGAATAACCTAGACCAGTATGATCATGTCACTGAAGATGTCATCGCAGAATTAAAAGCACGTGTACAAGATGCCTTAGTGGCTGGGGTTAAAGCCGACAACATTCTGATTGATCCGGGCTTTGGTTTTGCTAAAAATGCACAGCAAAACTTTGAACTCTTAAATCAATTCTACAGACTACATGAGCTGGGTTATCCGATTCTATCGGCACTGTCGCGCAAACGCTTTATTGGTGCAGCGACAGGTGCAGTAGAAGCGCAGCAACGTGTCGCTGGGTCAGTGGCTGGGCATTTACTCAGTATTCAGCAAGGCGCTTGTATGGTGCGTACGCATGACGTCAAGGCAACCGTAGATGCCATTCGTGTGTGGCAAGCGATGTGTGCGGTGATCACTGTCTAAGATCCATCTCGGGAGAATTTGGTAAATCTGCTTAATTTATGTTATATAGGCGTGCTTTAATGCTTTAGTTTAGAGTACTGTATGTTTGCAGATTTACTTCTCCCGATGTTTGATGATGAATACTATCCCGATATTCTGGTTGCTGAAGTGAAGCAGCACATCGAACGCTTTGCTCAGAAGATTGCCAAAGGTAATTTAGCTGATGCTGAAATTTACGCTTTTGCGCATGCGACTGTAATGGATATCAATGAGATGAAGCCTCAGTTTGAAGATCTTGACTCATCACTCGATGATGCAGCAGCAGACTATATTGCCGAGGCCATGATGATGGTGGCACAGGAATATGGTTATATGGATCTAGAAATGGAAGAGCTCGTTTCAAACCGTGAATGGTAAACAAAACACCCTGTTGCGACAGGGTTTTTTTATGCGTATTAAATTTTAGACATAAAAAAACCAGCTTTCGCTGGGTTCTTTATTTACACCATCTTCAGTAGAAGAAGAATGGTGCCCGAGGCCAGACTCGAACTGGCACGCTTTGAGGGCGGGGGATTTTAAATCCCCTGTGTCTACCGATTTCACCACTCGGGCTTTTCGTTCAATTTTTTGTTAAATACTCTACAGAGTTTTAACGCACCATATTAACGAACGAATTAATATGGTGCCCGAGGCCAGACTCGAACTGGCACGCTTTGAGGGCGGGGGATTTTAAATCCCCTGTGTCTACCGATTTCACCACTCGGGCATGAGC
>CAVBYE010000281.1:0-2399 GCA_963599285.1 Bacteroidaceae bacterium
AGTGACATTGACCTGATTTTTGCCTTTGATGAACAAGGCGAAACCGAAGGCGGACGTAAATCGATTGATGTGCAGCAGTTTTGTATTTTGTGGGGACAAAAGCTGATTTATTTACTCGATCACATCACCGCAGACGGCTTTGTGTTTCGTGTGGATATGCGTTTACGTCCATGGGGCGATGGTTCAGCCTTGGCCATTAGCCATGTCGCTTTAGAAAAATATTTAAGTCAGCATGGGCGTGAGTGGGAGCGCTATGCATGGATTAAAGCCCGAATTGTGAATGACACCCCTGAAGGGCGTGAACTTTTGGACATGACCCGTCCATTTGTGTTTCGTAAATACGTCGATTACAGCGCATTTGAAGCCATGCGTGAAATGAAAGCCATGATTGAGCGTGAGGTACAACGCCGTAATATTGAAGATGATATTAAGCTCGGAGCAGGTGGTATTCGTGAAGTTGAATTTATTGTGCAAGTCTTTCAGCTGATCTATGGCGGCTCCAAACTTGAACTGCAAGATCGCCAATGTTTGGTCAGTTTAAAACACTTACAAGAGGTAGATTTACTGACGCCAACCGCTGTGGTTGAACTAGAAGATGCCTATTTATTCTTACGCCGTGTTGAACATGCAATTCAGGCATTAAACGATCAGCAAACTCAATCTTTACCTGTAGAAGAAGAGCTCCGTGGGCGCATGTTGGACACCTTAGGTTTTGATACGTGGGAGGCCTTCTTAGCACATCTGAATGCCAAGCGCAGTAAGGTGATTTACCAGTTCCAACACTTAATCAAAGAAAATGACGATGCCGCTTTGGTTGAAGAAACCAATGACCTTGAAAACAAGCTCAATGCGGTACTCGACCCCGATGCTCAGCATTTGGTGTCTGCGTTTTGGAGTAGTCATGCACTGAATAAATTGCCCGCTAAAGCTATGCAGCGTCTCAAAACTTTCTGGCCACATTTAATAGAAGCCATTTTAGAATCACAAAGTCCACAAACAGCCTTATTGCGCTTAATGCCTTTGGTGGAGTCTGTGATGCGGCGTACTGTGTATTTGGTGATGCTGATCGAGAGTAAAGGGGCACTACAGCGCTTGGTTAAAATGGCAACAGTAAGCCCATGGATTTGTGAAGAACTGACCCATTATCCAGTGCTTTTAGATGAGTTCTTGACCATGGACTTTGGTTTGCCGCAACGCCAAGACTTAGAGGACTCATTACGTCAGCAATTACTGCGTATTGAACTTGACCAAGTTGAAGATCAAATGCGGGTGCTACGTCTGTTTAAAAAGTCCAATGTCTTGGCCGTGGCTGCAAGTGATGTATTGGCGGAAAGTCCGCTGATGAAAGTCTCAGATGCCCTGACCGATATTGCCGAAGTGTCTGTCAAAGCCGCACTACATTTGGCCTATCAAATTACCGCACAAAAACATGGCTATCCTGTCGATGCGGATGGGCAGCGCTGTTCGCTGGATCATATTGCCTTTGCCGTGATTGGTTATGGCAAAGTTGGTGGGATTGAGTTGGGTTATGGCTCAGATTTAGATTTAGTCTTTATTCATTATATGGATGAACAAGCCGATACCGACGGACGCAAAGCCATCAGTGGTTTTGAATTTGCCATGCGTGTGGCACAAAAATTTATGTCACTCATGACCACCCAAACCTTAGATGGCCGCGTCTATGAAGTGGATACCCGTTTACGTCCTTCAGGGGAAGCAGGTTTGCTGGTCACCAGTCTAAAAGCCTTCGAACAATACCAACTCAAAAGTGCTTGGGTGTGGGAACATCAAGCGTTGGTTCGGGCGCGCTCAATTGCAGGTGATATTGGCTTACAGAAAAAAATTGAACAATTACGCTGTGATATTTTGACCCAAGTTCGTGATGAAGCACAGGTACGCACAGAAGTGTTGAATATGCGCCAAAAAATGAAAGATCATCTTGGCTCGTCCAAACAACAGAAAAAAGATGGAATTTTTCATTTAAAACAGGATGCAGGTGGTATCGTCGACATAGAATTTATGGCACAGTATGCGGTACTCGCATGGAGTGGAGCGAATCCTGATCTCGCTCATTACTCCGATAATGTACGAATCCTTGAGGATGCCGCAAAGACAGGGTGCTTATCCAGCACCGACGCGACAGCATTGATTCAAGCTTATCTTCGCGAACGCGCCGAGAGCCATCGTCTAGCACTTGCGAATCAATCCATGCAGGTGATCGCTAGCGATTGGCACGATACCCGAGAGGTCGTTTGCAAGTTGTGGCAAAGATTAATTGATCCGACTGCAGCAGCAGTGGGATAGAAATGACTGTGTATAAAAATTTGGAGTTGATGTCATGAACTTGGCTGATCGTGATGGTTTTATTTGGCAAGATGGACAATTGGTTGACTGGCGTG
>CAVBYE010000282.1:0-2391 GCA_963599285.1 Bacteroidaceae bacterium
TATTGCTGAAATTCAGGCAATTACTGAACAATTCAAACACGCTGCAATTCGTGCCAAAGATGCAGGCTTCGACGGTGTTGAGTTACATGCAGCCAATGGATATTTGATCGATCAATTCTTACAGAGCAAGACCAATCAACGTGATGATATTTACGGTGGATCGGTAGAAAATCGTGCACGTTTCTTATTGGAAGTAGTGGATGCACTGATTGAAGTTTGGGGTGCAGGTCGAGTTGGCGTGCATTTAGCACCGCGTGGTGATGAGCATGATATGGGTGATGCTGATCCACGTGAAACTTTTGGCTATGCGCTTGAAGAACTTGGGAAACGTAAAATTGCGTTCTTCTTTACCCGTGAATACTTAGCGGATGACAGTATTTCTGAATATATGAAAGCACGTTCAAATGGTGTGCCTTATATTGCCAATATGAAATTAAGCCGAGCAGATGCCGTAGATTTATTGTCTTCAGGCAAAGCAGATGCCGTTTCATTTGGTAAAGCTTATATTGCAAATCCTGACCTATACGAACGTTTGCTTCAAGATGCACCACTAAACGAGTTGGTGTTTGAGAATATGATTGGTAGCCAAGTAGCAGAAGGCTATTTGGATTATCCATTCTTAGATGAGCGTGCTGATCAGGCTTAATTTATTTAAAAGTCTCAAGAGTAGAGTGAAGGGATTCATAAAGCCCCTAACTCTACTCTATTTTTTTGTATAAAATAAAGCGAGGCATTCACTGTTTTTAAGGCGAACTTTTTTGACAACTCCATTGTGGTACAACGTAGCTTTAGCGCTCATTAAACCGCTATACAAATGGCGAATCAAAAAAAAAGCGACAGATGCTGAGCAATTGCAACAAGAATATCTGGAGCGCTTTGGCCCATTTCAAACGCCGAAAAATAAAAATGCGATGTGGTTTCATGTGGTTTCAGTCGGAGAAACCAATGCAGCTCAACCCTTAATTGAGCATTATTTAAAATTAGGTCATCCAGTTTTGGTGACCAATACCACTAAAACAGGGCAGGCCAGAGCCAAATCATTATTCTTAAAAGCAGCTTATGCACCGTTATTTCAAGCGGTGTATTTGCCTGCCGATCAGAAATCACTGATTCAAAATTTCTTTCAAAAATATCAACCGAAAATGTTGGTTTTAGTCGAAACAGAACTGTGGCCGAATTTGATTGCACAGGCGAAACAGTCACAAGTACCGTGTATCTTGGTCAATGCCCGACTTTCGGAAAAGTCTGCCAAAGGGTATGGCAAGTACCGAGTTTGACTCAGCCGATGTTGCAAGGACTGAATCAGTTATTGGCTCAAGATCAAGCATCGCTGAATCGCTTTATTCAGCTCGGTGCAAATCCAACTCACAGTCAGGTAGTGGGAAGTATTAAGTTTGATATACATGCACCTCAAAGTTTTGTTGATCAAGCACAGCAGTTAACACAAGATTGGCAATTGGCACAGCGTAAAATCATCACATTGGCCAGTACCCATGCGCCTGAAGAACAGTCACTATTGGCTGCTTTAAAGCCTTATTTATTACAAGATCCATCCTTATTGGTCATTGTTGTACCACGGCACCCAGAGCGTTTTGATGAGGTTTTTCAAGCAGCACAACAATTGGATTTGAATACCCAAAGACGAAGTTTAGGAGAACCTATTCAGCCTGAAAGCCAAGTATATTTGGCAGATTCGATGGGTGAAATGTGGTTGTGGTATGCCTTGAGTCAGGCCTGTTTTGTCGGTGGATCACTCAATCAACCTGGTGGTGGGCATAATATTCTTGAACCTATCGCATTGAATGTGCCGACGGTTATTGGACCCAACTATTTTAATTTCCAAAGTATTGTTGACGAATTTTTAGCTGCCGATGCCGTTAAAGTGGCAGAAACTGCCGATGCAGTCGCACAGTGTTTGATTCAGTATGTAGAACAGCCTGAGTCAGCGAAAGTGATTGCTGAAAATGCTCAACTTATCATGCAGAATAATGCAGGTTCTTTAGAGAAACATATTCAAGCTCTAAATGACTATCTAAATTAAGATCAATCATGTCAACACAGCCTCAAAATGAGTAAATGAAATTTGATTAATTTGCGTAGGCTGTCTTCACTTTTGATGCGCCAAAAGTGACAAAAGCGCTTTGTTTCTCTGATGCGATGTCCTATCGCACAGAGAAACGGGCGACATCCATGTCGCCAAAGCGTATCCAACTGTGTCTAAGCTCAAATGGTTTATTATGAATATCGTTTTACTTGACCCACGCCAAACTCAAACAGAGACTTGGTCAATTAGCTCAGCTCGACAGCTAGACCATTTAAAGACGCATGTCGATGTTAAAGTCGGTGACACTTTAAAGATTGGGATCAAAAACGGAAAACGCTATCTCACCG
>CAVBYE010000283.1:0-2386 GCA_963599285.1 Bacteroidaceae bacterium
ATCCATTATATTTATTAACTTTGGATCTAAAATTAAATGAATTTTATCGTGAATAAATCATCCTAGAGGATGAATTACTTTAAAAATTTGCACATGAGTTCTTGTCGCGTACTGACATTTATTTTTTGATAAATATGCTGAATGTGGGTTTTGACTGTCGCGAGACTACAGTTTAAATCCTGCGCAATCGCATTGTTATTGTGTCCACTTAAGAGTTGATCCATCACCACGAGTTCTTTTTTGGTTAAACCATAATGCTGTGATAGGTAGCTTGTATCTATGCTTTCTGTTTGTTGATGGAAATACTTTTCTGATAAGCAATAAAAAGACTCAAGTAAATTCAGCTCAAACTCACTAAAGTTCTCAGCACCCTGTTCACGCACAATACTGAGCCCTAAAGTAGGTTCACCATTACGTTTTCTAAAAAATATTTCGGCAGTATCTTGGATTTTCCAACGTTGCATAAACTCATGATATTGCGCGTCATAGCGATGCTGATTTAACAGTGCGACATTTTGCTCAACATTGTGATAACAACGTTTAAATGAGACGGGATCAAGCTCGAGTCCATAATCCATATAATCATTCAGAGAAAATTTGGAAATATTAAATGCATGATAGTGCTGTGCATCATTCTGCCCATCAATGCAATACATGAGGTAGCCATCAATTTTCAACACACGCTGCACTTGCTGAATAAAATTTTGACTAAATTCTGAAAAAAATTGATGATTAAACATATATTTCCACCTGTTCCTTTGGGAAACATCAATAGCAAAGTTTGTGCCAAACACCACTTCCTTCCTAGAAGTGGTATTTCGGCACATCATTTAAATTTAGGCAGTAATATGTACCGCCTGTTTATGGGTAAACAGCAATAGCCCCTCTAAACCAAATGAATAACCTAGACCTGAGAGTTTCCAGCCGCCAAAGACTGCTGCAGGAGACAAGTCGGAGTGGCTATTAATCCACACCGTACCTGTTTCCATTTGACTCGCCACCTGTTGTGCTGTGTCTAAGTCTTGGCTCCACACTGAGCCGCCTAAACCAAAGTTTGATGCATTGGTACGTCGTAGGACATCGTCTACATCTTTAAATTTCAAAATTGGCAATGCAGGGCCAAATTGCTCATCTTGCACCAAAGCTGCACTCTCTGGCAGATCAACCACAATGGTTGGCGCAATATAGTAACCCTGCTCTGGTAATTGCGGAGTATGGGTAAGCACTTTACCACCCTCTGCTACCGCTGCTGCGATTAAGGCATTCACCTTATCATATTGCATTTTATTTTGTACTGGACCAAACGTTGTGGTCGGTTCAAGACCTGCACCCACCACTTGTGCATTGGCAAGTGCCACCAACTTTTCAACCAATGCGTCGTAGATACGCTCATGTACATATAGGCGTTTCAGCGCAGCACAAGTTTGCCCTGCATTTAAGAAAGCTGAACCAAAGATGCCTTGTGCTGTACGCTCTACATCGGCATCTTCAAGCACAATCCCTACATCGTTGCCACCCAATTCTAAAACTACACTTTTAAGTGATGCAACTGCATGGCTTAAAATACTTTGCCCAGTACGTGTAGAACCGGTAAAAGTGACTTTTTCAACCAAAGGATGTTCACTGAGTGCTTGCCCAACATCGCCTTTACCCACCACCACACTACATACACCCGCAGGTACATATTGATTAACGATTTCAACCAATTTAATGGTACTCAGCGGTGTATATTCCGATGGCTTGTTCACAACACAGTTTTTGGTCTTTAAAGCAGGGAAGATATGCCAAACGGCAATCATAAAAGGCCAATTCCACGGCGTAATGGATGCAATTACACCGAGCGGTCGATTATAGACTTTAATCTGCTTACCACTTGGATCTTGAATCTCCTCGACAGGAATCTCTAAACTCGTCAGATACTCAATCCAACTTGCCCCTGCTTCTACTTCAAACTCAGCCATCGCTAAGGTTTTACCTTGTTCTTGAGTGATCAAAAGCGCAATTTCAGCTTTTTGCTGACGAATGGTTTGAGCAATGTTTAAGAAGATTTCATTGATCGTTGCATCAGGTGTATTTTTCCAGCTTTGAAAAGCGTGTTTTGCAGTTTCAACAGCTTGATGAACTTGTGCAGCTGAAGCTGCATGAATTTCGACTAACGTACTTTCATCAGCAGGATTAATCACAGCAAAGCGATCTGCTAGACCTTGAACCTGTTCGCCATGAATGATTGAGTGTGTATTCATCATTTTTCCTTGTTTAGTATCAGCTTTACTGCATTCTAGCGAGTCATATTAACGGCTTACTCATCCTAAAGGATGATTTTTGGGGTGATGATTTAAGCAGATCATCACTTCAAGTGCGTTGGATGAGCATTTCTACACCTTTT
>CAVBYE010000284.1:0-2379 GCA_963599285.1 Bacteroidaceae bacterium
GTATGACCCCACGTGCAACATACCTGTGGACACTACCTTTGTTCCACTGTAATGGTTGGTGCTTTGGTTGGACCATGGCAGCCAATGGTGGTACCAACATTTGCTTACGAAAAGTTGACCCAGAATTGATTTTTAAATTGATCGCTGAACACAAAGTCGATTATTTCTGTGGTGCACCGATTGTGTTATCAATGATGATCAATACCCCTGAAGAGAAGCGCAAAGCCATCAACCATCGTGTTGAAGTGATGGTGGCAGGTGCTGCACCTCCTGCGGCAATCATTGAAGGCATGCGTCATCTTGGGATCAATGTAACCCATGTCTATGGCTTGACTGAAACCTATGGACCTTCAGCACTATGTGCATCTCAAGCAGGTTGGTCTGATTTATCCATTCAAGAACAAGCGCAGTTACACTCTCGCCAAGGTGTACCATATCCACTCCAAGATGGCATGAAAGTGATTGACCCAGACACCATGCAACCTGTACCACATGATGGGCAAACCATGGGCGAAATCATGTTCCGTGGCAACATTGTCATGAAAGGCTATTTGAAAAATAAAGAAGCAACGGAAGAAGCTTTTGCAGGCGGATGGTTCCATACAGGTGACTTAGCGGTATGCCAACCCGATGGCTATGCCAAGATTACCGATCGCTCAAAAGACGTCATCATTTCAGGGGGTGAAAATATTTCATCACTTGAGGTGGAAGAAGTGCTCTATCAACACCCTGCTGTAATGACTGCTGCTGTCGTTGCAAAACCCGATCCACGTTGGCAAGAAGTCCCTTGTGCTTTCATTGAGCTTAAAGAAGGCAAGCATGTTACGGAAGAAGAAATCATCGAGTTTTGCAAACAGCATTTAGCACGCTTTAAAGTACCTAAAGATGTGGTCATTACTGAAATTCCAAAAACATCGACAGGTAAACTGCAAAAGTTCGTACTCCGTGATTGGGCCAAAGAGCGTTCAGTCGGTGAATTTAGCTAATCCCATTTTTTTGTTTTCCGATTTGCACTGAAAACAAGAGATAAAAAAATGACCCTTGAGGGTCATTTTTTTATTGGAGTGATGAACATTAAGATTTATAAAGCAGAAAATTCACGACGAATTAAAAGGGTTTGCTGACAAATTCCCTCAACACGACGTTGTTGCTCAAACACCTCAGGTGTCATCACATCAAAATGATCAAAGAAACTCACTTCTTCTGCATTGATGTCATAAATTAAAGAATGGTTACCAACACCCTCTAAGGTATCGTAATACGCAATCACCCAATGATTTTGCTCCACTGCTTGCTGTATTTCAGCATAATTTAATGGCGCTAAAATAGGAATGTTTAAGCGTTCAGCTTCAGCATAACTCGGAAGTTCTTTTGGATCTTTATGCAAATCTTCTTCAGTATGAAAAGACACCTGAAAGCCCATTTTTTTTAAACCAACTGCAAGTCCGATGGTGAACGTTCCATCGTCTTCATCATAAGCACAGACTTTGGCTAAATCTTGGATATCCAATTCAATATCACAGTGTTGCAATAACATCCAAACCGCATAAATCCCGCAATTTGCAGGCATATTTTGCAATTGTTCTGGAATCTCTAAACTCATACGCTGACTCTTCGATGAATATTTTTAAATATTTGCAATAAAGCAATAAAAAAGCGACCATCACTGATCGCTTTTTAAATTGAACAATATCAAATCTTGATTATTTGTTATTGTCCGAAATCAAAGCCACTTGTTGAATATAATTAAACATATTCAATTTTGACTTCGCAACTGCTTCTTCACCCAAATTTTGTTTAACATCACGTTGAACACGTAAGATATGTTGGCGAATCGGATGATGTTCAGCTGCATTGAACATTTTCATAAATTCTTTAATTGCAGGGTCGCCTTGAGCGATCATACGATCAACCCAACGATGTAACTGCGCAGTTTTCTTCAAACCTTGTTGTGGCGTCAAATAAGATAAAATGACACTTTCATCTTCATTACGTAATAGTTTACCAATACGTAAAAATTGACGACGACGCGCCTCACCTGAAGTAATCGAGCGTACATCTTCTAAAGCTTCGATTAGACGCTCTTCCACAGGAAGATTTTTGATTTGTTTCGGACTCAATTCAGCGAGTCTTTCACCCAAAGCAGCCATGCGGTGCACAGCTTTCTTTTGTTCGGTTTTGCTTGCACGCCCTTCTAAAGACTCAAAATCATCTTCAGTAAAACGTTGCGTTCGACGTGCCACAGTTATTCTGCCTCGTAAAATTTTGCTGCGAATAGTGCTTGAACTTCAGACAAAGCTTTCTCTTCATCTGCACCATCCACCACTAAACGTAAAGTTGTACCCTTGCCTGCACCGAGCATCAGCAATGACATAATAT
>CAVBYE010000285.1:0-2364 GCA_963599285.1 Bacteroidaceae bacterium
GAAATAAGAGTAGGTCGTCACTGTGTTTTCAATATGCATGTTCATTTGGTCTTTGTGACCAAGTATCGAAAGGACGTTTTTACCAAATCAATGCTTGATGCAATGAAAGGAATGTTTGAAAAGGTGTGTTTAGACTTTGAAGCTGAATTGACCGAATTTAATGGTGAAGATGATCATGTCCACTTACTGATCAACTATCCACCTAAAGTAGCTGTTTCAAATCTAGTGAATAGCTTAAAAGGTGTATCTAGTCGTCATTTAAGAAAAGAGTTTCCTGAAATTAAAAACAAACTATGGTGCGGTTCTTTATGGTCGCCAAGCTATTTTGCTTCAAGTTGTGGTGGTGCGCCATTAGAGATAATTAAACAATATATCGAGCAACAGCAAACACCTCATTAGTAAAGGGTCACCGACGCAATTTGTACGTATAAACTTATCCAGAGGGGTAAAGTGATAGACCATGCTTTAAGTAATACACAGTAGAGTGCGTAGGCACTAATTGCACTTAACATTAAGGCATTGCCTTGCCACAGCATACCGCCAAATAGATGACCAAGATTGCCTTGCTGTAGCATGTAACCCAAACCAAATAAGCAGATGCAGCTTCCTATCATATTCGTTTTACTTGGTTTGGTTTTTAAAATTAAAAATGCCATGAGCATGGTGACGACGGGTAATAGCGCGTTGATAAAACCCATATTGGTGGCTAACGTATATTTGGCTGCAATATAGGCTAAACCTTGTGACAAGAACATACCCAGAAAACTCAAGACAGCCAGTTGTGGCAAATGTTGTATCACTTGGGTTTTATGCGCAGGGAGACGAAATATCAGAAAAGGGGTGAGGATAATCAGAGCAACAAACCAGCGATAAAAACTCATACTAAACGGTGAAATATAATCAATCACATAACGATTAATCACCACATTAAATGACCAAATCACAATAACGCAGAGGGTAAGCCCATAAATTAGATATTTTTTTTGCATCCCACCTGCACCTAATGATTATGATATTTTTTGTTGTGATTCTTTACTCAACTCAGAATATGCGCCTAACTGGGTCAGTATTGCAACTGCTGTGCGTCACATGACTCGTGTATGATGCAGACCATCATTTAAGCACATCATCATAATATGCATTATTGGAGAGGATATGAAAGCGCAGCTGTTACATTGGCTTGATCAATTTGGTTTTTTTGAGTTTATTGGATATACCACCTGTGGCGTGATGCTCAGTAATTATTGTCTAGGTCAGCCTTTTGTAGGCATTGCAACGTTTATTGGCTATCTCTCCATTGGCCTAAGTCTACTGATCATGAAATATGTAATGCGCTATAGAAAATTCGCTGCACATCAGGATATTTGATGAAAAAAACATCAACACATGAAGATTTTAGCTTCAGTGTTGGTCTTGTACGTTTTGGCTGACATGGCTTGATGACAATATCCGCTATTCTAGTGCTAGGGTTTTTAATTATGCTGGATCTATCAGGAACAGGATGTTCCGGAACATAAAACAATAATGATAGGTTCTTCAATACGGAGCGTTCGGTACGACAGGAGTTATACCCTACACAACCTCATACGAAAAAGCCCGACAGGATGTCGGGCTTTTTTTATGCTGTTAACTTTTGCTTAGATTGGGATTAAATTGACTTGGATTTTGTTTGGTCACGCGTTGGAAAGCACGTGTGAATGCCGCAACGGACTGATACCCCACCTTTTCAGCACAATTGGCAATCGACATGCCTTGGGCTAGATAACCTTGAGCAAGTTGTACCCGATAATACAAGACAAATTGTGTTGCTGAGAATCCTGCTAATTCGGAGAAATATTTCGAAAAATTGGCGCGTGAAATGCCACAAACTTTAGCCATCGATTCTAAGGTCCACTCCTGTTCTGGTTTGGCAATAATTTCTAAAATTAACGGGTAGAGCACCGGATCATTAAATAAGGTCCATAGCGGAATGTGTTGATGTACGTTTTGACTCAGCGTATGACGAATCAAGTAATAAAACAAAATACTGGTCAAGCGTTCAATTAAACTGACCGAGGCCTCATGTGCTAGGGCAGCTTCATGACGAATCAGCTCAAAAATTTTTAAGCATTCTGCTAAGGCTTGATCCTTTTGTCTTAAGACCAAATACGGCGGTAAAGCTGAGATAAACAATTCTGATAATTGTGAGCGGAAACTAAAATAGCCACAGGCTAAATGTGTCGAACACGACAGTAAAGCAGGATCTTGACTACGCAGTAAATTACGTTGCAGCTGCTGCAATGAAGGTGCAACAGACTGAGTGGTGTCGGTAATCACAAAGGGGAGATCTCGAAGTAAAAAAATCGCGTCACCTTGATATAGGGG
>CAVBYE010000286.1:0-2336 GCA_963599285.1 Bacteroidaceae bacterium
GGTGAAAACTACCAAGTAAAAAGCTATTTCTTTCTCAAAATAACGCGGCCAATACTTTTTGCCAGTTCACGGCGACGTGAGCCTAAAGGAAGCAATGGGTCGAGCGTTTTGCGCAAGCTATTGGTTTCTGCAATAACGGGCTCATGAGAAAAATCGATTCTGTGAAGGTCGATTTCTTTTGCCTTTTTGTCTTTTGATGATTTCAATGTGCTTGCAATAAAAGCAGAAAGTTGATGCTCGTAAAATGGTGTTTCTCGGGCATATTCCCAGTACATCGTGTCTTTATCGCAACCGCCAGCTTTCCAGGGTTTCTCAAACCCGGCAAAATGCATAATCATTGGATTTTCATATGCAGCCAAGTATTCCTCATACACTTCTGCTGGCGCATAGCAACACACGTTTTGAATGCGCCCGCCGCAGTTATTCATAACATTCCATGCGTTGTCTAAATAAAGAACGCGGCCTTCGCAATGCACATTTAATATGTCCTGGTCATCGTAGAGATATTTGGAATCTGTTGCATATTCAAGCCATTGCTCAAAAGAATACAACGCACGCATTTGCTCTAAGTTCAGCACTAAAACGCCCGCCTGAAAATAACCATACGGGTTGTGCATATGCAGCACATTTTTTGCGTAGCGCATACGATTACCATCGCTTTTATTCAAATTGCCAAGGAAATCGGCATCGCGCGCCGCAGCAACAAGATTATTTCTCAAGTCAATTTCCCAAAGCTTTGAAATGTCGCCCAAAACAACCAGGTCACAGTCCAGATAAATTACCTTATTGTAGCTGGGCATTACCTGCTGAATAAGAAAACGATAATACGTTTCTGTGCTAATGTGAGCATTGCTGGTTTTTAAGTTATAGCAATCTATCATGCCGCTCACCTGGGCAAAGCGAAGTGTGGCGTTCGAAAACTGCGAGAAAAAGTTTTGCATTTGCGTTTTGTGCTCACGGGAGATGCCCGACTCCAAAACCACGATGTCGTAGAAATAATCTGAGGAAGCGTTCTTTAACAGCGAATAAATTGCGGTGGTAAGCATTGGAACATACGCATCATCTGCCGCAAATACTACGGGCACCACGGGTTTCCCTTCACTTGGCACGCTTGCCAACACGGGGGCAGCAGAGGGCTCGGGGTGCTGGAAGTGCACGCACTGCAGTTCTTTGTGGCGCAGCTTGGGGTTGATGCGCTTTTCGTGCATGAGCCAAATGTTGAACAATCGCTCTGACAGGTGCCCCGGCGTGCGCAGTGTTTCTTTGCTTAAGTGGGAAGGGTTCCATTGCTCAGTAAAGTGCTGCAACAAGGGGAAAAGCCAGGAACAATACGCATCAAAAAGCTCTTTACGCATAATGAACATGTTGCAAAAACACGATTTGCTTCCCTGTAAGTAACGCTTGGCATCATCTGCATAATCTGGGTATTCTTTTTCAAGAAGGGAAATGATGCAATCCAAGTGCTCAATTTTCAAATGTGGTGCGCGTTTGTAGTGATCATATATGCTTTTATACCGCTCTGGGAAATTATGCACATCTTGAACTTTGGTGGTAATGATGTCCCAGCCTTCGATGGCGCCACGCATCGTTTCATCGTTTAAGCCATAGCGCGCCTGTGTTGCGCTATTTATGCGGCTATCGAAAATTTCTCCCCAGGGGTTTTCTTCGTATTCTTCGCCAGAAAAGTTGAAATAACGGCGATAGTGACAAAAGCCAAAACAGCGCGCTTCGTTATTTTGCGCTGTTTGCTCTGCTTGGTCTGCATGCTCCGTTTCTGTTGTCTGCACGGCTTGTGCGGCAATGTTTTTCCACGCCCAGTATTGGGTGGTAAGCTCGCAATATTGGTCGCTTGCGCTGGCAATGTTTTCACCAGAATCGTTTTGATATGCCCACATGAAACGCGCTTTTGAATGTGCCGCATTCGATTGCACGGGCTGCAAGATATCGCTTTGGAAGGTAGCTACCTCTTTGTGGGTGGTCACAAAAATGCGCACCGGCTGTGCCTCGTAATCTGCCTCTTTGATAAGCGTAGGGGTATCCGCCACCACAGCGCCGCATTTGCGCTCAAGTTCTAAGGTGTGTTCAAATGCTTTTGCGCGCATGGCGTGGTAGCGCGCAGAGCCTTCGCCTTCCACTTTTGAATCAATGCGTTTTGCCAGGTCAACCAACGTAAATAGCACGTCACCTTGAGCCAGGTTTTCTTCAGTGCTAAGCAGCGCGTATGCACGGTCGCGCACAAAGCGCCAGAGTTCGGCTGCTATGGCATACGCCGGCCACCATTCGCTCGCATACGAAAGCGCATCTTCCCAATCGTTCACGTTCAGATTGTCAACAAG
>CAVBYE010000287.1:0-2333 GCA_963599285.1 Bacteroidaceae bacterium
AATCATTGGATACAAGGCCCAATCGGGTACCAACATGTAAAATGGATTGGCAATTGCACTAGCATCGCGTAGTAAGAGTGCTCCCTGTCCCGCATAATTCAGCAATAAGCACGGTAAGACCACAATAAACCAGGCCAAACGAATCGGCAGACGACCAAAATGCCCCATATCGGCATAAATGGCCTCACCTCCGGTCATGGTCAGAATTACAGCCCCCATGGTTAAAAAGGCCAAATACGGCTGATCTGCCACAAAGTGATAGGCCCAATAGGGATTAATCATCTGCAGCACTTGCGGGGTTTGTATAATGCTCCAGAGTCCCGCGGCCCCAATCGAACCAAACCACAATAAGGTCAATGGGCCAAAGAATTTGCCCATGGTGCCAGTTCCATGACGTTGGACTAAAAATAGCCCTGCCAAAATCCCAATCGCCAACGGCTCAAGCCAATTGTTAAACAATGGTGTAGCAATACTTAAACCTTCTATCGCAGACAACACTGAAATTGCAGGGGTAATAATACCGTCACCAAAAAATAGCGAGGCACCAATAAAGCCTAAAATAATCATCGACAGGCGCTTTTGTGGATTGAGCTGCGTGGCGCGTAAAATAAGGGCCAGTAAAGACATAATACCGCCTTCCCCATTGTTGTCGGCGCGCATAATGATGGTGATGTATTTAAAGCTGATGGTCAGCATCATGCACCAGAAGATCAGCGACAAAATGCCAAGCACACTGCCTTGGGTAATGGCCAAATGTGCTGTTTGGAAGCATTGTCTCAGCGCATACAATGGGCTGGTGCCAATATCCCCGAATACAACGCCAAGCGCAGCCAAGGTAATGACAGGCAACGCGGCTTTTTTTGCAGTCGTTTGCATATTATGTCTTCGTTTTACAGACTATTTTTTAAAATCATAGCATTGCTCCTGAAGTTTTTCTCTAAATCAATTGTTATTGTCTTGGCAGCGTGCTGCTTTTTGGGTATTATCCACCGCGCATGGTGAGGTGTCCGAGTGGCTGAAGGAGCACGCCTGGAAAGTGTGTATACGTTTATAGCGTATCGAGGGTTCGAATCCCTCTCTCACCGCCAGAATTTAAAAATCCCCAAATCGACAGGTTTGGGGATTTTTTTATGCTTTGGCACAAACTCTGCATAATAATAGTTAAAAACTACAAAGCGTTAAGGAGCAACACGGTCGAAAAATTCATCTCACTGCAACAATCCTAAACCACAATGACATGGGGTCTGCCCCGCATACAAAAATAAATGTTATAGGAGCTGCAATGAACACCAGCACAAACTATGCAAAACAAATTAAAAATGCCAAACGTGGCGGCTATACCCCAACGCTTGCAAAAGATGTGAATAAACATAAAGTACAAAAAGCGCTACGTCTGATTGAACAATGGCGAAGACTCGCCAACGAGCTTAAACCACAAATGCAAATTGATATGGCATTAACCTTAGAAGAATGTGCACACGATCTCGATCAAATTTTACGTAAAAAATCGCTGTAACTCCTCCAACCGCATCAGCTGAGTTTAACCCTCAGCTGATTTTTTTCACTCATTTGATTTAATTGTTTATTTTTTAGCTTGCACTCTATTTAAATTTCTGTAAAATGCAAACCCAAGATGCCGGCATAGCTCAGTTGGTAGAGCAACTGACTTGTAATCAGTAGGTCCACAGTTCGAATCCGTGTGCCGGCACCATCTTATACTCAGCCTCGCTTTTTAGTGAGGCTTTGTTGTTTCTAGGGCTTAGTTAAACTGGCCTGTAACTGCAACATAACGAATTAGGCCATCATCAAATAACTTACGACATAATTTGGCTGTCATTTTAATTTTAAATCCATCGATTCCCTTCAAACGTGGCGCAGCCTGTTCGGCATAATCAGCAAAGCCCTGTAGCACCTGTGCACTCAAATCTTGAATCTCAATCTTGCATAAGCCATGCTGCGACATAGTGCGTTCTAGCTCAGCAGCATCACTTAAATGGTGCAGATCAACATCCGCCGCTTTTAACAGATAACGATACTGTTGCTGTTGCAGAGAATTGAGTTTGGCATACTGTGGACTGAAGATTAAGGTATGAAAGCCTAAACGCGTATGAGCTTGTGCCACCTGTTGCACACTGCGTAAAAAGTCCAGCACATTGACATGATAAGCCGCATCAATACACAACACCACGTCATAGTGGCGTTGAGGATGGGTAGGTAAATTTAAAAATGACCCACATTGAATTGAACTTAAAAAGGGAGCGTGGCGTTTTACCTGCTCGACCAATGTGGCTTGCAGTTCTACCGCATGTATAGATTGCACGTGATAATGATGA
>CAVBYE010000288.1:0-2306 GCA_963599285.1 Bacteroidaceae bacterium
GTTGGCAAGTCTGATCGGAGGAATCTTCGGTACTAAAAACGAGCGCGAACTGAAGCGTATGCGTAAAATTGTCGAGAAGATCAATGCGCTCGAGCCGACGATATCTGCACTAAATGATGCAGACTTATCTGCAAAAACCGAAGAATTCAAACAACGATATAAAAAAGGCGAAAGTCTAGATCAGTTGTTACCTGAAGCCTTTGCGGTCTGCCGTGAAGCAGGTAAACGTATCATGGGGATGCGTCACTATGATGTGCAGTTGATTGGTGGTATTACCTTACATGAAGGTAAAATTGCTGAGATGCGTACAGGTGAAGGTAAAACCCTAATGGGTACTTTGGCTGTTTATCTCAATGCCATCAGCGAACAGGGCGTACACGTAATTACCGTGAATGACTACCTTGCACAACGTGATGCTGAATTAAACCGTCCGCTATACGAATTTTTAGGTTTAAGCGTGGGTGTGATTTATTCCATGCAAGCGCCGAATGAGAAAGCTGAAGCTTATCGTGCGGATATCACCTATGGTACCAATAACGAATTTGGTTTTGATTACCTACGTGACAACATGGTGTTCTCATTAGGTGAGAAGAAACAACGTGGCTTGGTCTACGCAATTATCGATGAGGTCGATTCGATCTTGATCGATGAAGCACGTACGCCATTGATCATTTCAGGTCAAAGTGAAGACTCTTCACAGTTATATGCTGCGATCAATGCGATTCCACCTAAATTGCATGCACAGAAAGAAGAAAAAGTGGCTGATGGCGGTCACTTCTGGATTGATGAAAAACAACGTTCTGTTGAAGTGACTGAAGCGGGTTTTGAAGCCGTAGAAGCTGAATTGATTGCAATGGGCTTGTTGGCTGAAGGTGAAAGCTTATATTCAGCTGCCAATCTGAATTTGGTTCATCATGTGACGGCTGCGATTCGTGCACACTATCTGTATCAACGTAATGTGCAATACATCATTCATGATGGTGAAGTGGTGATTGTTGATGAAAATACAGGTCGTACTATGCCTGGTCGTCGTTGGTCTGAAGGTTTGCACCAAGCGGTTGAAGCAAAAGAAGGTTTGGAAATTCAACCTGAAAACCAAACACTTGCGACCACAACATTCCAGAACTATTTCCGTTTATACAAAAAATTGTCGGGTATGACGGGTACAGCAGATACAGAAGCTGCTGAAATGAATGAAATTTATGGTTTGGATGTGGTTCTGATTCCAACCCATCGTCCAATGATTCGTAATGACCAAAACGATTTAATCTACTTAAACCGTAATGGTAAATACAATGCGATTATTGAGGAAATTCAGAAAATTCATGAAGCAGGTGTTGCACCTATTTTGATTGGTACAGCGACTATTGAAGCGTCTGAAATTCTGTCGGATAAACTCAAAGAAGCGGGTATTTTCCACGAAGTACTGAATGCAAAACAGCATGAACGTGAAGCGGATATTATTGCGCAGGCAGGTTCGCCACGTGCTGTGACCATTGCAACTAACATGGCAGGTCGTGGTACCGATATTCTGTTGGGTGGTAACTGGAAAGCGAAACTCGCACATATTGAAAATCCAACCGCAGAAGATGAAGCGCGTTTACGTGCTGAATGGGAACAGAATAACCAAATGGTATTGGACTCAGGTGGTCTACATATTATTGGTTCTGAACGCCATGAATCACGCCGTATTGACAATCAGTTGCGTGGTCGTGCAGGTCGTCAAGGTGACCCTGGTGTTTCTCGTTTCTTCTTGTCACTTGAAGACGATTTAATGCGTATTTTCGCAGGTGATCGTGTTGTGGGTATGATGCGTGCAATGGGCTTGCAAGAGAATGAAGCGATTGAACACAAAATGGTGTCACGTTCAATTGAAAATGCACAGCGTAAAGTAGAAGCACGTAACTTCGATATTCGTAAGAACTTATTGAAATACGACGATGTGAATAATGAACAACGTAAAATTATTTATTCACAACGTGATGAAGTTTTAGCTGAAAGCACTTTGCAAGATTATATTGAGCAAATGCACCGTGAAGTGATGAAAGGCTTGATCGAAACGTATATTCCACCTGAGTCAATTCATGATCAGTGGGATATTGAAGGTTTAGAGCAAGCACTACGTTCTGATTTAGGTATCGAACTTCCAGTCGATCAGTGGCTTCGTGATGATCGTCGCTTAGATGAAGAAGCATTAATCGAACGTATTACCGACGAAGTGTTGGAACGTTACCGTTCTCGCCGTGAGCAAATGGGCCCTGAATCAGCAGCAGTGCTTGAACGTAACTTTATGTTGAGTTCATTGG
>CAVBYE010000289.1:0-2305 GCA_963599285.1 Bacteroidaceae bacterium
ATTGGGATGAGCACCAAATGAGGCAAATACACCGCCTGTGCGTGGGTTCATTAAGGTCACACACATCACAGGGAATTGACCGCCCAATGACGCATCTTTTACCAACACAGGGAAGCCTTGTTCTTCAAGGCCTTTGATGCCTTCGACAATACTTGGATATTGTGCCAAGACGTCTTCTGGCACGTCAGGCAGGCAAATTTCGCCTTCTAAAATTTCACGTTTGACTGCACGTTCAAAAATTTCAGATAAACATTGCACTTGCGCTTCGGCTAAGGTGTTGCCCGCGCTCATACCGTTACTTAAGTATAAGTTTTCAATCAAGTTAGATGGGAAATAAACCACTTCTTGATCGGATTGACGCACAAAGGGTAATGAACAGATGCCACGTGCAACATTGCCTGAGTTCGTGTCATACAGGTGCGTACCGAGCAGTTCACCATCAGGGTTATAAATTTCACGGGTATAGTCATCTAAAATTTCAGTTGGCAATTCACCTGCAGGACCCGGTTGGAACCATTGCTCATCTGGATAATGCACAAAAGCGGCATTGGCAATGTCTTCACCCCAGAATTGGTCGTTATAGAAGAAGTTACAGTTTAGACGCTCAATGAATTCGCCCAACGCTGATGCTAAAGCACTTTCTTTGGTTGCACCTTTACCATTGGTGAAACACATCGGCGATTGTGCATCACGAATATGCAATGACCAAACGTTAGGCACAATATTACGCCATGACGCAATTTCAATTTTCATGCCCAGATTGGCTAAAATGCCCGACATGTTGGCAATGGTTTCTTCAAGTGGTAAGTCTTTGCCGACAATACGGGTGCTGCTGTTTGCGGCAAGACTCGGCATTAACAGCGCTTGTGCATCAGCATCAATGCTTTCGACTTCTTCAATCACAAACTCAGGGCCAGTTTGAATCACTTTCTTGACCGTACAGCGGTCAATAGAACGCAAAATCCCTTGACGGTCTTTTTCTGAAATATCAGCAGGCAATTCAACTTGAATTTTAAAAATTTGTTTATAGCGGTTTTCAGGGTCAACAATGTTGTTTTGTGACAAGCGGATATTATCCGTTGGAATATCACGCGCTAAACAATAAACCTTTACAAAATATGCAGCACAAAGTGCAGATGAAGCAAGGAAATAGTCAAAAGGACCCGGGGCAGAACCATCGCCTTTATAGCGAATAGGTTGATCGGCAATAACGGAGAAATCATCAAATTTGGCTTCTTGGCGCAAATTGTCAAGATAATTAACTTTAATTTCCATGAAGGTACCTAATGCTGCATAGACCAAATGTTTTAAGGGCTGTGCAGATAAAATTGAAAATGGCTGAAGGCCAAGAAGAGAAGCCGCAAGTGAAAGGGCACTTGCCAACGCAAATAAAATATTGAGGTCAATTTTACAGAATTCTGGCACAGATAGGAACGCTTTTAGCAATCCTTCAGCAATTTACGCCTGATTTAGCCGAAATGAGCGCCAAGGGGGCATTATGTGGAGTGAGATAGTGAATGGATGATGAAAATCTGATGTATATATAGGGGAGAGAATAGGGCAGAAAATTGAATAATTTTTTGTTCAATTTTTCTCAGAACAGCAAATTATGATAGAGATAAGAATTTAAATGATTCTTAAAAATATCAAACAAATACAAAATAAGATGAAAATTTTTTGAAATCTATAAAACAGAGCGAACAAATTCTTTTAGCAAATAGCTTAGAGCATCGACTGCATACAAAAAAGGAAGCCCACTGTCGTGGACTTCCCAAATTAAAAATGAAATTCAACTGAGCGTTTAAGCGACCCACGTTTGTGGATGGATCAGGAGATCAGACCAAATTTCATTGGTAATGACATCGGGTTGAGGTGTCAATTGATCTCTTGGTTCAGGCGCCACTACAGTAGTCTCAAGTAGTGAATCAAGAGAGACCTCATCAAGTAATGATCCAAGAGAAACTTCAGCTGTATTTTCATCTAGCGTGATTTCGATCAATGATGTGCTAGTTGATTCGACTAAGCTGTATACATCAAGAGGGGCATCAAGTTGCTCGGAATGTATTTCTTCAACATTGTCATAATCTAAAGCGAGGGCCAAACTAGGTACTGAATGGAACATATAATATTCGTCAGATGGTGAATAAATGTAAGTTTCACTTGCCGTCGCTATTCGACCTAATAAGTCTGTCGCTGTAGCTACAATTTTATATGGCATATTTGGCTGTATGCTACTGTCGTATAAACGTAATGTAATCGACCAATTCATATCCCCAGAATGTCTGACTGCTTCATAAGGCGTCAG
>CAVBYE010000290.1:0-2298 GCA_963599285.1 Bacteroidaceae bacterium
GATATAGGGGAATGAGTTTTTTATCTTCAAGTAAGTGAAAATGACAGTCTTGCTCTAAAACCAAATGAAAACTGGCTTTGCCTTGGCCCTGAATTGAAGTAGACCAATGTTGGTGGTAACGGCTTAAATGCTGTAGGGAGGTCTCGATGTCTAAGCGGTCAATCAGCCAGCTTAGCATTTTTTGAGAATTGTTAAGCATAAAAACTTCCAAAAAGTTAGACGAAAAAGCATCTTTTAATGCGAAAAAGCATTGAGAGAATACTGGAAATTTTCAACACTAGCTACTCTTAACGGAGTACATACCATGACGACTTATTTCAAACCTTTAACCAGTGAACAAGCACCAGAAGCTGCACAACAACGCTTGATCAATGCAGAAAAAGCCAATGGTTTTAGCTCGAACCTTTTAGGTGTTTTAGCATATGCACCAACAGCGTTAGAAATGTACCAAACCGTTTCTGAAATCAACAGCCGTAGCAGCTTGAACATTCAAGAGCGTGAAGTTGTGCAATTAGTGGCTGCAACAGACAACGGTTGTACTTTCTGTGTTGCAGGTCATACTGCTTTGGCAAAAAACAAAGCGAAACTTGCACCTGAAATCGTACAAGCATTACGTGACCAAGCAGAATTGCCTGATGCACGTTTAAATGTATTGTCAACGTTTGCACGTCAAGCACTGATCACTAAAGGTGCTGTAGATGCAGCAACATTACAAGCATTCTTTGATGCTGGTTTCACAGAACAAAATGCACTTGACGTGTTACTTGGCTTAAGCCTTGCAACACTATGTAACTATGCGAACAGCATGGCGCGTACTGAGTTGAACAGCCAACTTGCTGCACACCAGTGGGAACCAAAAAATGCTTAATCCTGCTTTAGCTGGTTGGTTAGAACAGCATGCAGAGGCTTTAAATGCGGGCGAAGCGGACGTAAGTCTCGCTTTGCTGCAGCAATTGGGTCAGGCCGACGTGTTTCGACACGGCGTGCCTGAAGCATTCGGTGGTCTCGGTGATAGCTTACAAGATGCGATTGAAACAATTGCACAAGTTGCTGAATATTCAGTAACGGCAGCATTTGTAAGCTGGAGTCAACGTACCTATATTGAGTATTTGTTGACAGCCAAAGCCGATTGCCTAGCAGAATTTCGCTTCCAAGACTTACTTGCAGGTACATATGCAGGGGCAACTGGTCTATCCAATGCAATGAAATTCTTGTCAGGATTAGAACCCCTACAAATTCAAGCGCAAGCTGTAGAAGGTGGATGGCAGCTCAATGGTAAATTACCTTGGGTAACCAATTTCCATCCTGAAGGCTTTAGTGTTGCCGTTGCTGCAGACAGTGATCAAGGCCCGCTACTGTTCTTAGTGCCTTCTGATCGTGCCGGTTTTGACCGTCGTCCGAACTTAGAACTGATTGGTCTAAAAGGCAGCTCAACTGCAGCTGCAAACCTGACTGACGTCCATGTCACCCAAACTGAACTATTAAGTGGTCAAGCGAAGCAATATCTCCCTGCGATTCGCCCAGCATTTTTAGGTTTACAATGCGCATTGTCGATTGGTCTCATTCGCCGTAGTGTGCAGCAAGTTGTGGCTAAAAAACATTCAGGTTTGGTCAATGATGAAGTCGATGCAATTCAGCAACAACTCAATGAGCACCTGAATGCGTTGTTTGCAGGTTTGGCATCAGGCCAATTTGTAACCCAAGCACGTGCCTTGTTTGAAATTCGTATTGGCTTAAGCGAGCTGACACAACAAGCGATTCAGCTTGAACTATGTAGTACGGGTGGCAAGTGTTATTTAACCCCATTTGAAGATGGCTTCACCCGCCGTTTAAAAGAATCTGCTTTTATTCCGATTGTGACCCCGAGTGTGTTGCAGTTAAAAACTGAATTGTCGCGGTTAAGTGCCTAAGTCATGAGTCAATCTGCTTTACTTACCGCCAAGCAACTCACCATCAGTCATCCAGGCAAACCACAGCCGGTGATTGATGGTGTTGATTTTCAGATTCAACAGGGTGAAATCATCACCATTTTAGGGCCAAGTGGTGTAGGTAAATCGACCTTATTGTCGACCATTGCCGGTCTACATGTGCCTGAAAAAGGCAGTGTCGAGTTACTCGGGCAGCCGATTGTGCAACAAAAGTCAGAAATGGCCTTTATGTTTCAGTCCGCCGTGTTATTGCCTTGGCTAAACATCGCTGAAAATGTCGCTTTTGGCCAAGACTTTAAAAATCAGCCTAAGCATACGACACAGCAGATTCAAACCCGTGTCCAAAATGCATTAAAACGAGTGAAGCTTG
>CAVBYE010000291.1:0-2280 GCA_963599285.1 Bacteroidaceae bacterium
GTTCAATGATACTCAGGTGGTCATCGGCATAAATGCGATGCTCAACGGTCACAAAATACATTGCGCCACTCTTCCCTTGTTTGAATTGAATATCTAAAATCTCAGAATCACGACGCAAAGATTGGCCTAAACGAATCGGTGAAACAAATTCAACTCGGCTACCAGCCCACATACGTTTTGGAAAAGGAATAGGGGGTAAAAAACCACCTTTATGTGGATGACCATCTTCAGCTATATGCTGATTGTTAACCAAAGGTAAAAAGTAAAGCCAATGATATAAGTGCGGTAAAGTTTGCAAAGTATGATGCTCGGCATTGAGCAAAGCTTGTAACATCTGAGTTGGGCGAGGGCTAGCTACATCTTCAACGCTTTCTTTATTGCCGACCCATGCATTAAACGGATTCATTTGATCTCTCTTTATGATTGTTTTGGTTGCTGAAGAATTTTTTGTGCCTGTAGGATGACGGGTAGATCGATCATTTTTCCGTCCATGCTCACAGCTTGTCCTTGTGAATCAGCGATTGCATCGAGTACACGTTGCGCCCACTGTAACTCTAATTCTGTAGGCAAAAATACATGCTTTACCGTGTTTAATTGCTTGGGATGAATACAAAGCTTGCCACCAAAACCTAGATTTTTTGCTTGCAATGTGTCTTGTTCAAGCTGCCTCTGATTTAAGAAATCCACGGTCACACCATCAATAGGTGCAGCAATGCCAGCTAATTTTGATGCCAACACAAACTCATTTCTAAAGTAGAGGAGTTCGTGGTAACCACCTTGCATATTAAGCTCTAATTGAAAATCAATAGACCCAAACATTAACGCTTTGACCTGCTCAACTCTTGCAATCTCACGTATATTCGCGAAACCTAGGGCTGTTTCAATCAGAGGATATAAAGCGAGTGGATAGCGTTGACTTAACTGTAGTAAGTCTCCTGCTGTTTCTGTTTTAGGAATTACAAGTCCTTTGACATTACTGAAAGTGGCAAGCTCGAGATCATCTTGAAACCAAGCGCTGTACATGGCATTCACACGAATCAAGACCTCGTGTTCAGGATGGCTTTTTAGCCAATCCTTTAAAGCCACACGAGCACTAGTTTTAAGTTCAGCAGGTACTGCATCTTCTAAATCTACAATGACCACATCAGCACCACTAAAGAGCGCTTTAGAAATGCGCTCAGTGCGATTGGCAGGAACAAACAAATACGTGTTGACATGATTTAAGGTGTCAGACATGAGTGAGCTACTCCTTAAAATGAACGTGGTAAACCGAGGAGATGTTCTGCGACAAAACTGTAAATGAGGTTGGTTGAAATAGGTGCAACTTGATAGAGACGTGTTTCTCTGAATTTACGCTCGACGTCGTATTCATTGGCAAAGCCGAAACCACCATGGAATTGCAAACAGTTATTTGCTGCTTCCCAACTTGCTTTGGCTGCTAAATATTTGGCCATATTGGCTTCTGCACCACATTTTTCGCCACGGTCAAACATATCGCATGCACGAAAGCGCATTAAATTGGCCGCTTCAATTTCAATAAAGTTTTCCGCGAGTGGGAATTGTACGCCTTGGTTTTGTCCAATTGGACGTCCAAATACCACACGATCTTTAACGTATTGGGTTACACGGTCCATAAACCAATAACCATCGCCAATGCATTCAGCTGCAATTAAAGTTCGTTCGGCATTTAAACCATCTAAAATATATTTAAAGCCTTGTCCTTCTTCACCAATTAAATTCTCTGCGGGAATTTCCAAATTATCAAAGAAGATCTCATTGGTTTCATGGTTAACCATATTGGGAATTGGCTGCACGCTCATGCCGTGTTTTTCAGCCTCACGTAAATCAACCATGAAAATCGACATACCTTCAGATTTTTTATTCACGTCAGCAAGAGGTGTGGTGCGTGCAAGTAAAATCATCCAATCACTATGTTGTACACGAGAAATAAAGACTTTTTGTCCATTAATCACATAACGATCGCCTTTTTTAACCGCAGTGGTTTTAATTTTAGTGGTGTCCGTTCCTGTGCTAGGTTCTGTCACACCCATGGTTTGTAAGCGCCATTCACCTGTGGCAATTTTAGGCAGATATAATTCTTTTTGAGCTTGAGAGCCATGACGCAATAAGGTACCCATGTTGTACATTTGCCCATGACATGCACCTGCATTTCCCCCACTACGATTAATTTCTTCCATAATAACAGAGGCTTCGGTCAATCCTAGACCTGAACCGCCGTATTCTTCAGGAATCATTGCTGCCAACCAACCTGCTTGAGTC
>CAVBYE010000292.1:0-2278 GCA_963599285.1 Bacteroidaceae bacterium
CCTTACAAGGATTAGGCTTTGGCGGAGAGTGGGCAGTGGGTGCAGCATTGATGGCTGAAGCCGTTGCTGCAAAACATAAAAATAAAGCCGTTGGATTTGTACAATCCGGTATGGCATTAGGATGGGCAGCCTCAGTTATTATTGCCACGGCGCTGATCACCGCCTTACCTGCAGAGTGGTCTTGGCGGGTGGTCTTTTGGACGGGGGTCATTCCGGCGCTCATCGTGATTTATATTCGACGTAACGTCAAAGAGTCTGCCGAATTTATTCAAGATGTCGCACAAAAAAAACAAAACATTGAAAAAGCCTCTTTTCGCTCAATTTTCAAACGTGATTATTTGCGCTCTACCCTATTCGCTAGCCTCTTGGTGTTGGGCTTACAAGCTGCGTGTTATGCCATTTTAGTGTGGATTCCAACCTTAATGAATGAACGAGGTTTAAGCCCGAGTTCTAAAATTGTCACTATTTTGATCATGGCCGCAGGTGCCTTTGCAGGCTTTATGTTTACCGCCTATCTTGCCGACAAATTAGGCCGAAAATACACCTTGATTCTTATGTCCTTATTCAGTTGGTTGGTCACTGTGGTGTACATGCTGATTGCCATGAATGCCAACATTACCCTCGTACTTGGTTTCTTTGTTGGCTTTTCATCGATTGGGATGTTTGCTGCACTTGGTCCTTTTTTAAGTGATCTGTTCCCAACGCATATACGGACAACCGGTATGGGATTTGCCTATAACGTAGGTAAGTCTATTGGTGCATTGTCCGTCGTTGGTGTAGGGATGCTCGCAGAATCATTCGGTCTTGCCAGTTCCATTGGCCTGTTTTGCTTAGCCGCCTATGCCCTTTCCACACTGTCCATTTTATTAATTAAAGTGCCACAACATGAATTAACCCATCTTTCATCTCACTATCATAAACAGGAAGTTTAACTATGATTCGAATTGTTTATCTTTTGGCAAAGCCAGAACATATGAGCAAAGCCGAGTTTGATCAAGAGTGTCTTAAGCATTTTGAGATGTCTGAAGGCATTCCGGGACTACATCAATATGAAGTGCGCCTTGTTGCACAAGAACCCACCGATGTACACGTGCCTTTTTTTGAGGTCCCTGGCGTGGACGCGATTGCCGAATGTTGGTTTAAAGATCAAAACCACTTTGATCTCTACATGCAATCTGATATTCGAAAAAATTGGTTTGAACACGGTAAGCATTTTATTGGCAAACTCAAACCTTTTATTACCCAAAGTATTGTCTAAATAAGAAAAATAAATAGGAGCTTCATCATGCTTTTTTGCGTAGAAATGACGGTAAACATCCCTTTAGACAGTGACCCTATCAAAATGGATGAAATTAAACGTGCTGAAAAAGCGCGTGCCATAGAAATTCAAGAATCAGGTCAATGGCCACATTTATGGCGTGTCAGT
This sequence comes from Bacteroidaceae bacterium, assembly GCA_963599285.1. Classification (GTDB taxonomy): domain Bacteria; phylum Pseudomonadota; class Gammaproteobacteria; order Pseudomonadales; family Moraxellaceae; genus Acinetobacter. Next base: position 1,427 of record CAVBYE010000292.1, read on the forward strand.
GGTAAATATTCCAACATCAGTATTTTTGATGTTGCAAGCAATGATGAATTACATGCCTTACTCATGAGTTTACCTTTGTTCCCTTATATGGACATCAAAGTAACCCCTTTGTCTCAGCATCCTTCATCTATCCATTAATTTATGCATGTGGCTTAAGGACAATCACAATGCCTGAAATTCAAAATTTCGACACATTGGACTTATCTCAGTATATCCAAGCCGGTGATACTGTGATTTGGGGGCAAGCGCAGGCAGAGCCCCTGTCCTTGACAGAAAATCTGATCCAAAACCGAAAAAAAATTGGGCAGTTTCAAATCTTTTTGGGAATAGCACAGTACCCAAGCTGCAGTTTAGCATCAACTGATTATATTCAGTACTTGAGCTACTGTGGCGCAGGTTATAACCGACTATTGGCAGAGAAAAATGCCTTAGAGATTTTACCAGTACATTACTCAACCTTGCCGCACCTGATGCAACAAGGCTGCTTGAACATTGATGTTGTACTGATTCAGGTTTCAGCGCCCAATGCGTCGGGGCAGTACAGCTATAGTTTGGCGCATGATTATCTGAAATTTGCTTTACAGCATGCCCGTATCGTCATTGCCGAAGTGAATGCACTTGCACCATGGGTGTATGCTGATGAGTATCTCAGTGCTGACGATTTTGACGTGATCGTGCATACAAAACGTGAAATTATGGGGGAAACGCCTGCTTTAATTTCCCCCGTCAATCAACGCATTGCTGATCGCGTTGCTGAATACATTGAAGATGGTGCAACATTACAGTTGGGTATTGGCGTATTGCCTAATGCTATTATGCAAGCGCTCAATCATCATCGACATCTTGGTTTTC
>CAVBYE010000293.1:0-2277 GCA_963599285.1 Bacteroidaceae bacterium
ATTCCTAAACAAGCGACTGCCCATATCGAAGCAGCAGTTGTTAATCCTTTTACTGACTTTTCATCTTTAATAATTACTCCTGCTCCTAGGAAACCTATTCCTGCTACTACTTGAGCGGCTACTCTTGTCATATCAGAATCAGGAAATGCATATGAAAATTTAACAAATAAAAACGATCCAATACATACAAGTATTACTGTTCTTAACCCAATAGCTCTTCTTCTAAATTGTCTTTCAAACCCAATACAAAAACTTAATATAAAACATATTAATATTTGTATAATAAACTCTATATAATTATCCATAAATTCCCTCCTTTGTAAAAGGGGGAAATGATACTACAACCTTATCAGAAAAATAAATTTTAATTAAAAAACCCCACCTTACGGTAGGGCTTTTTTCAAACAATTTCAAATGCTTTAACTGAGAAGATTAAGCAATCGCTGCATTCTCTTCTTCAGTTTCACTCGCCTCTAAGAAGTCTTGCGCAAAGCGTTGTAATACCCCACCCGCTTCATATACAGACACTTCTTCTTCGGTATCTAAACGGCAAGTGACAGGCACTTCAACCACTTCATTTTTACCTTCAGCAGTGGCACGTTCAATCACTAAGGTTAAAGTCGAACGCGGTGCAATATTACCAATTACGCTATATAGCTCAGTACCATCTAAACCTAGCGTTTTACGGTCTGTACCCGCTTTAAACTCAAGTGGTAATACGCCCATACCCACTAAGTTGGTACGGTGAATGCGCTCAAAACCTTCCGCGACAATCACTTCTACACCTGCAAGACGCACACCTTTAGCAGCCCAGTCACGGCTTGAACCCTGACCATAGTCTTTACCGGCAACAACAATGAGTGGCTGCTTACGGTTCATGTAGGTTTCAATCGCTTCCCACATCCGCATCACTTCGCCTTCTGGCTCCACACGCGCTTTAGACCCTTGCTTAATCGTACCATCGGCACGTACCACCATTTCGTTATACAGCTTAGGATTGGCCAATGTTGCACGCTGTGCCGTTAAATGGTCACCACGGTGGGTTGCGTATGAGTTAAAGTCTTCTTCAGGCAAGCCCATTTTCGCCAAATACTCACCTGCCGCCGAATCCAATACAATTGCGTTGGATGGTGATAAATGATCGGTGGTGATGTTGTCGCCTAAAATTGCCAATGGACGCATATTGGCTAAGGTACGTGGTGCAGCGAGTGCCCCCTCCCAGTATGGTGGACGACGGATATAGGTACTTTGCGGACGCCAATCATATAACGGACTAGCCGATTTTTCGGTTTTGCCCAAATCAAACATCGGGATATAAATCTTTTTAAACTGTTCAGGTTTAACCGATTCTTTCACCAAAGCATCAATTTCTGCATCCGATGGCCAAATGTCTTTTAAGTAAATTGGATTGCCGTCTTGGTCATTCCCAAGTGAATCGGTTTCGATGTCGAAACGGATCGTACCTGCGATTGCATATGCCACTACAAGCGGTGGAGACGCTAAAAAGGCTTGTTTTGCATAAGGATGAATACGACCGTCAAAGTTACGGTTGCCCGATAACACTGCGGTGGCATATAGATCACGATCAATAATTTCTTGTTGAATCACAGGATCTAATGCACCCGACATGCCATTACAGGTGGTGCAGGCATAGGCCACAATACCAAAGCCGAGTTGTTCTAAATCTTCGAGTACGCCTGCTTCTTCTAAATACAGCGCAGCCGCTTTAGAACCCGGTGCAAAAGAAGATTTGACCCAAGGCTTACGGGTTAAGCCTAAAGCATTGGCTTTACGTGCCAATAGACCCGCCGCCACGGTATTACGTGGGTTTGAAGTATTGGTACATGAGGTAATGGCTGCAATAATCACTGCGCCATCAGGAATCAGACCTTGTGCTTCTTGTTCACGTGCAGCCGCTAAATTGCCAGCAATGCCCTTGGCTTTTAAATCTTGGGTGGATACACGTGCATGCGGGTTTGACGGCCCTGCAATGTTACGCGTCACTTGAGATAAATCAAAACGTAATACGCGTGGATACTGTGCCGCGGTCATATCCGCTGCCCAAAGCCCAATTTCTTTGGCGTAAGTTTCAACCAGTTGAACTTGTTCAGCTTCACGGCCTGTAAGGGTTAAATAATCAATGGTGTTTTGGTCGATGTAGAACATCGCAGCCGTTGCACCATATTCAGGCGTCATATTAGAAATCGTGGCACGGTCACCCACAGACATGCTGTCAGCACCTTCACCAAAGAATTCTAAATAAGCACCTACAACACG
>CAVBYE010000294.1:0-2272 GCA_963599285.1 Bacteroidaceae bacterium
GGACAGGGAGCACTCTTACTACGCGATGCTAGTGCGATTGCCAATCCATTTTACATGTTGGTACCCGATTGGGCCTTGTATCCAATGATTGGCTTAGCCACAGCCGCTGCCGTCATTGCGTCACAAGCGGTCATTACCGGCGTGTTTTCCATGACCAATCAGGCTATTCAATTACGTTATTTGCCACGTTTAACCGTACAACATACCTCTGACGTTGAACAAGGGCAGATCTATTTGCCGTTCATTAATTGGGTCTTGTTTATTTCGGTGGTGATTCTGATTTTACTGTTTGAAAACAGTGCCAACTTGGCCAGTGCCTATGGGGTTGCTGTGACCATGACCATGCTCTGCGGTACGATTCTGATTAGTGTACTTGCCTATAGCTATTGGAAATGGCCATTATGGAAAGTGGTTGTCTTTGCGACACCATTCTTGTTGCTCGATTTTATCTTTGTGGCCTCTACCTCAGTCAAAATTCTTTCAGGCGGATGGGTGCCTATTTTAATTGGTGCCGTAGCATATACCTTGCTCATTACATGGAAAGATGGGCGAGAAATTGTACTTAAACGCCTCGCTTCAGATGCATTGCCACTCGATTTATTTACCAAAAGTATTGCGATGAGCAATGAAACTCAATTTGTGCCGGGCACTGCAATCTTTTTGACAGGTACACCGGATCTTGTGCCGCATGCTATGTTGCATAATATTAAGCATAATAAAGTGTTACATGAAGCCAATGTACTGGTCACGGTGCATACACGCGATATTCCTTATGTAGAAGATGCGGCACGTTTTGAGACCCAAAAGCTAAGTGCGCGTTTTTACCAAATCCATTTATATTATGGCTTTAAAGATCAACCCAACATTCCGGCAGGTTTAGAGCAGGCTTTTGCACAATTAGACCTAGACTATGATCTGATGCAGGTCAGCTTCTTTATTTCACGCGACCGCTTAATTCATACCGTGGGAGATGGCTTATCGCCGTGGCGAGAAAAACTGTTTATTTCGATGCAACGCAATACCAGTCCAGCCAGCGACTTTTATAAAATTCCACCTAACCGTGTCGTTGAAGTGGGCAGTCAGATTGGAATTTAGACCATTTTTAGCTATAAAATCAGCGCTCAGGCGCTGATTTTTTCTACTGTACTTCAAAGGATCAGCTTGTTAAGCTAGCTTCCGATGTAATAAACCTTGATGACATTTGCTGTGCCTGTTCCTCCACCATTCCCATACTTTTGGCTGAAATTGATCCTTGCTGTCGTGGCAATCTTAAGTTTTAGTATGGTGTTATTGGAACAACGCGTATCGAATTGGTGGCATCAGCAGACCTGCCAAGCCGGTGTCTATGCAGCACAAAAACCATTTTTTTATCGTGAACGGATGAACACAGAAAGTTACCGTTTCTGCGGTGATAACATAAGTGTGTTGTATTCAGGTTTAACGCGAACACCTTTATGGGTGGCAGAATATTTAAGTGCACAAGCTACAGATCAAGCCCCCACCACGGCCATTGCACCGCAACTCGCTAAACGGCATACCATGCTTTTGGATGCAGAGCAGCTTGAAGAGTATCGTTATGATGCACTGTTATCGTTAAATACAGCCAATCAGCCCTTGCATGCTGTGGTTCAAGTTCCCTTTCAAAGTACAAAACAAGCTCAACGTTGGCAACAGATTGATGAAAGTTTAAAACAGCTCAGTCAAACCTATCATCAAGATCTCTATGTCATTACGGGTACAGACTATAGTGCAGCACATTTAACTCAAATTGCAGAACAGCTTTGGGTGCCACATGGCTTTTATAAAGCGGTGTATATTCCTGAAACAGGGGTGATGAGTGGTTATTATGTCTCGAACCAGCCCAAAAAAGCACTACGGGTGGAGTATTTGAGTATTTGTGCTTTAGAAGAAAAGTTACAAATGCAGCTGTTTCCACAGTTCAATAGTGAGCAAAAACGTGATGTGTATCAATTGCCGCTGCAACCGTCTGCTGAGTTTGAATGGCAATATGCCTATTGGGACAGCAAAAGTAGTTGTGAACCCGAGACACTCGCTGCCCAAGCTCAGCAGCCTTTAGAGGGTGCAGCCTTTGCGCAGACGCCTTGGCGTGAACGTGTCGAAGCCACGCTATTAAGCCTTAGCCTCGATCTGTTGCATTGGTTATTTGCACGGTTATAAACAACATAGATTTTAGCAGTGACCCAACCTATACTGCTTGCACCTTTGTGATCTGACGTTGATATTTACCATGGCAAAACTTATCCCCCTATCT
>CAVBYE010000295.1:0-2264 GCA_963599285.1 Bacteroidaceae bacterium
GCGTGTTGGTGCGCGTGGGTTAGAGCTGTATCATCCTGAAATTGAATTAGTCCAAGCGCATACCCCTGTCCCTAAAACGCAGCTCACCGCGATTTATCCAAGCACAGAAGGTTTAACCCAAGCTAAAATTCGTGGTTTTGTGGCTAAAGCATTAGAGCTACATGCCGATGATTTGCCTGAATTATTGCCGGCCAAATTTACGAATGGCTATGATTTAAAACAGGCGCTGCATTATCTGCATCAACCGCCCAGTGATGCCAATATGCTGCAATTGGCGCAAGGTTCACACCCTGCCCTGCAACGTTTAATTTTTGAAGAATTAGTGGCACATCAACTTAGCCTTCTTACGCGCCGTGCTTATATTCAACAAATTCAAGCCCCAAGTTTTAAGCCAAGTCAAAACCTCGCGAAACAACTGCTTGCTGCCATGCCATTTGAAATGACAGGCGCACAAAAACGCGTTTCGAAAGAGATTATCCAAGATTTAAAACTCAATAAACCCATGCTACGTTTGGTGCAAGGTGATGTAGGGGCGGGTAAAACCTTAGTGGCAGCAGTAGCGGCTTGTCATGCGTTAGAAGAAGGTTGGCAAGTGGCGCTGATGGCACCCACTGAAATTCTTGCCGAGCAACACTATTTAAACTTTAAAGCATGGTTTGAACCGCTAGGCATCCAAGTGACATGGTTATCAGGCAAGCAAAAAGGTAAAGCGCGCCAAGTGGCTGAACAAGCCGTACAAGATGGCTCAGCCCATTTAGTCATTGGTACGCATGCGCTCTTTCAAGACAGTGTGCAATTTGCCAAATTGGGTTTAGTGATTATTGATGAACAACATCGTTTTGGCGTCGATCAACGTTTAGCACTGCGTAATAAAGGCGTCACAGGCATGACGCCACATCAATTGGTGATGACCGCGACCCCTATTCCACGTACCCTCGCGATGTCTGCTTATGGTGATTTAGACACGTCTATTATTGATGAACTGCCACCCGGACGTACTCCGATCCAAACCGTAGCGGTGCCACTAGAACGCCGGCATGAAGTCTTAGATCGTATTGCCACCAACTGTATGGAAGGTAAGCAAGCCTATTGGGTCTGTACCTTGGTTGAGCAATCAGAAACCTTAGATGCCCAAGCGGCTGAAGCAACATTTTTTGAGATTCAGCAACGCTATCCTGAACTTAAAGTGGGATTAGTTCATGGCAAAATGAAAGCTGATGAAAAGCAAACGGTGATGCAGCAGTTTAAGGATAATCAATTACAGCTGCTGATTGCGACTACCGTGATTGAAGTGGGCGTCAACGTACCCAACGCCTCCATTATGGTGATTGAAAATGCAGAGCGTTTAGGTTTGTCACAATTGCATCAGTTACGTGGTCGGGTCGGACGTGGTGCCAAGGCAAGTTTTTGTGCATTATTATATAAACATCCGTTGTCACAAAATGGTCAAGAACGCTTAAGAATTTTACGTGAAAGTAATGATGGTTTTGTGATTGCGGAAAAAGATTTAGAAATTCGCGGCCCGGGTGAGTTGCTTGGCACCAAACAAACAGGAGATTTGGGTTTTCGTGTAGCCAAACTCGAACGTGATGATCATCTGCTGAATCAGGCACATTATGTGGCACAGCAAATTTTAACCCATTATCCTGACCACGTAGCTGCGTTGTTACAGCGTTGGCTGCCTCAAGCCCCGCGTTATGCCTATGTTTAAGCTCAGTTGCCAATTATGTGGTTTAAGTCCACCTGATCAAGCAGGTTTATGTTTGGCTTGCTGGCGGGATTTGCCATGGCTCAAAAAAGAAGTCCTACGTCAAGAAATGAAGATTTGGGCAGCCTGCCATTATGACTATCCTGTCGATCGTATCATTCAGCAATTTAAATACCAGCAACAATTGCATTATCAAACCCTGCTGAGCGCCCTTTTGGCAGAAGTGAAATATGTCGGTGTGCAAGCGATTGTACCCATGCCCATTTCGCTGCCTAAACTTGCTGAACGTGGCTTTAATCAAAGTGTATTAATGGCCAAGACATTAAGCCATCAATTCAAAGTGCCGATTTGGCAGCCCATTTTAAGACATGCCGAACATTCACAAAAAGGCTTAAGCCGCCAAGAACGCTTGATGAATATTGAACATCAATTTTACCCCGACTCCAACAATCACACCCGCTTTAAACGCGTATTGATTGTAGATGATGTAGTAACCACTGGCAGCTCCATCTATCGTCTTGCAGATGGAGCTGCCAGTGGTTACTACATCATCTAC
>CAVBYE010000296.1:0-2254 GCA_963599285.1 Bacteroidaceae bacterium
ACTACGCCAGTCGGGCCTTACATTATCGATAAATCCTTGGTCCCTGCACCAAATAATTTAACCCTACGTACTTGGGTGAACGGTGAATTACGCCAAGAGGGGACCACGGCTGACATGATTTTCGATGTACCGTTCTTAATTGAATACATATCATCCTTTATGACACTACAACCAGGCGACATGATTGCTACTGGTACACCAGAAGGTTTGTCAGATGTAGTGCCAGGCGATGAAGTTGTGGTTGAAATTGAAGGTGTAGGTAAATTACGTAATTTTATTGTCTCTGAATCAGAATTTTTTCAAAAAACTGCTTAAACGTTAAAGGATTAACAAGATGATTAAACATTGGATTGATGGTAAAGAAATCGAAAGCAAAGAAACGTTTACCAATTATAACCCTGCCACGAATGCAGCCATTGGTGAAGTGGCAAGTGGTGGTCAAGAAGAAATTAATTTAGCAGTTGCAGCAGCCAAGCGTGCAGCACCAAGTTGGGCAAAAACGCCTGCGAAAGAGCGTGCACGTTTAATGCGTAACTTAGGCGACTTAATTGACCAAAACGTTGCCAAAATTGCTGAACTTGAAACTTTGGACACGGGTTTACCGATTCATCAAACCAAAAATGTACTCATTCCACGTGCATCGCATAACTTCAATTTCTTTGCTGAAGTGTGTACTCGTCTCAATGGTCATACTTATCCTGTTGATGACCAAATGCTGAACTATACATTACACCAGCCAGTTGGTGTCTGTGGTTTAGTCTCGCCTTGGAATGTACCGTTCATGACGGCCACATGGAAAACTGCCCCATGCTTAGCATTGGGTAACACAGCTGTTTTAAAAATGTCGGAACTTTCCCCTCTAACTGCAAATGAATTAGGCCGTTTGGCGTTAGAAGCAGGTATTCCGGAAGGTGTATTTAACGTTGTACAAGGTTATGGTGCAACAGCTGGTGATGCACTTGTTAAACACCCTGATGTACGTGCCATCTCATTTACGGGGGGTACAGCAACTGGTCGTCGTATCATGGCCAATGCAGGTCTTAAAAAATACTCAATGGAGCTTGGTGGTAAATCTCCTGTAGTAATTTTTGAAGATGCAGATCTTGAACGTGCATTAGATGCAGCTTTATTCACAATCTTCTCTCTCAATGGTGAACGTTGTACAGCAGGTAGCCGTATTTTCATTCAAGAATCAGTATATGACGAGTTCGTAAAAGAATTTGCGCGCCGTGCGAAGAATATTAAAGTAGGCGATCCGCAAGATCCTCAAACGCAAGTCGGTTCAATGATCACTAAAGCGCATTACGACAAAGTTACGGGTTATATCAAGATTGGTATCGAAGAAGGTGCAAACCTAGTTGCAGGTGGTTTAGAACGTCCAGTGGGTTTAGCAGATCACTTGAAAAATGGTCAATTCGTTCAGCCAACCGTATTTGCTGACGTAGACAACCGTATGCGTATTGCGCAAGAAGAAATCTTTGGTCCAGTGGTATGTCTAATCAAGTTCAAAGATGAAGCGGAAGCACTTCATTTAGCGAATGATACGGAATACGGCTTAGCATCTTACATTTGGACGCAAGATATTGGTAAAGCACATCGTTTAGCTGCAGGTATTGAAGCAGGTATGGTGTTCATTAACAGTCAAAACGTACGTGACTTACGTCAACCATTCGGTGGTATTAAAGGTTCAGGTACAGGTCGTGAAGGTGGTGAATACAGTCTGGAAGTGTTCACAGAGCTTAAAAACGTATGTATCTCAATGGGTTCTCACCATATTCCTAAATGGGGTGTTTAAGCACTCTTTAGGATACAGACTCTAAATACTACAAAATTCAGGAAGAAAAAAATGGGTAAGCTTGCATTAGCTGCAAAAATCACACACGTTCCTTCAATGTATTTATCGGAACTACCTGGTCCACAAAATGGCTGCCGCCAAGCTGCTATTGATGGTCATATTGAAATTGGGCGTCGTTGCCGTGAATTGGGTGTAGACACCATCGTTGTACTAGACAGCCATTGGCTTGTGAACAGTGCCTTCCATATTAACTGTGGTGCACATTTCGAAGGGGTGTATACCAGTAATGAATTGCCACACTTCATCAAAGACATGACGTTTGATTACGACGGTAATCCAGCATTTGGTCAATTGATGGAAGAAGAAATTGCTAAAACAGGTATTCGTGTACAGGCACATAATATCGAAAGTTTACATCTTGAGTATGGGACTTTAGTTCCAATGCGTTATATGAACCAA
>CAVBYE010000297.1:0-2251 GCA_963599285.1 Bacteroidaceae bacterium
ACGTTCACCTAAAGCCATGTTGTATTCACGTGTACCACGTTCATCGGTGTGACCGGTGAGTGCCACTTTAGATTCAGCATTGGCCATTAAGAATTGAGCATGGGCTTGTAAGGTTTGTACGTCGGTTGTAGACAATTCGCTGCTGTCGTAATCAAAGTAAACCACGCGTTTGGCTAAAAAGGCCTTGTTGGCATCGGTTACGCCTTTCGCTGAGGCACCTGCGAGGTTTTGTGCCGCTAAAGCAGCATCTTCACTTAAACCCTCAGTATCCACAGCACCTGAGCTATTGCTGTTGCTCTGTTGTTCTGTGCTGAGTGAACCATCTGTAATCACTGGATTCAGCGGTTTGCGGCTCGCACAGCCGGTCATCACTAGAGTTGCAGCTAATACAGGTAAGAGGAGGTGTTGCATTCTTTTCATGTCTATGATTCTCCATGTAAATTTTTATTTAGGTGCCCAAGCTGGCTCACGAACTTCGCCCACTTCACTTGGTAAGTTCATACGGAAACGACCATCGACTGACATAATGGAGAGCAAACCACGGTTGGCTTCACGTGTGGCATACACCACCATTTGGCCATTAGGTGAGAAGCTTGGTGATTCATCTAAACTGGTTGGGGTTAAGATATTCACAATCCCTGAGTTCATGTCTTGCAGTGCCACTTTATAGTTGCTGCCGCTTGGGCGATGAACCAAGGCCATTTGTTTGCCATCTGCACTGAGGGTACCACGAGCGTTAAAGCTGCCACGGAAACTTAAACGTTTGGCTTGACCAGTGGCGAAGTCATGACGATAAATTTGTACACTGCCCCCACGGTCAGAGGTAAAGATAAAACTCTTTCCATCTGGGCTATAACGTGCTTCGGTATCAATGGCGCCATTGTTGGTCATGCGTTCGAGTTCACGCGTGGCCAAATTCATTTGGTAAATTTCAGGATTACCATGCATAGAGGCAGTAAAGAGCATCTGTTTACCGTCAGGAGAGAAGCTTGGTGCACCGTTTAAGCCTCTAAAGCCGGTGAGTTTTTCACGTGTGCCCGTGGCTAAGTTTTGTAAATAAATTGCAGGGCGTTTGGTTTCAAACGACACATAGGCAATGCTTTGACCATCAGGGGTCCAGGCAGGGGATAAAATTGGATCACGCGAGGTTAAGATGGTTTTAGGCTGCTCACCGTCGGTGTCGGCAATTTGTAGGGTGTAGCGCTGTGCAGGTGTCGCAGGATTACGTAATACATAGGCAATGCGACCACTGAAATCACCCGCAATCCCTGTGAGGGCTTGGAAAATCGCATCACTGATCATATGGCCGGCTTGACGGGCACGATTGGCTGGTACAGTCAGCATTTCATTGAGTAAATAGCTGCCTTTTTCCACGTCATATAATTGATAATGTAAGCCCAAGCTACCATCTGGATTGGTCTTCGATTGACCGGTCACAACGTAGGGAACGCCTGCTGCTTTCCATGCTGCTGCATTGGGCTGGTCGTTGCTGGCTGTTGCAGGTAGATCTTTAGACGCACTCGAAAATTTACCCGAACGGTTAAGATCGCTTTCCACAATTGGGTAAATGCTATTGTCATTCGTAAAGGGAACGATGGCAATTTTCGGGCTTTCCTCTGCCGCTTTCACAATTTCCAAATGTAATTGGGCCTGGGTCTGACTACAGAGTCCTGCACCTAGTGCGCTGATGATGGCGAAGCCTAAAAGATGTTTTTTGGTCATGTTTCGCATATCCGAAATACTCAAAATGTTTGAATTCTTGTGCAAATTTTATGGGCTATGATGACAGATATTTTGCTGAAAAAAAGCTGTTTTCAGGCTCAGAAGTACACGAATTTTATGGAAAAGTGTAAAACTCAGCCAGTCACGATCTGTAACTGACTGAGCTTAGGGATTAGCGTGAAGAGAAGCTAGAGGTAAAACTTCTTGCCTCGCGCCGTGCATCAGCATCCTCAGGCATCGGATACGGGGCAGCAGCGCGAACGGCTGCCTCGACCGAGGCTTTCATATCGGGATCACTGGCGCTCACCACCACGGATTGGACTGCACCGCTGTCACTTAAGGTCACACGTGCGGTTGCTGTTTGGCCGGATGATCCACTTGGGCGATTCCAGGCACGGGTAATACGCTCGGTGAATTGGCGCTTGGCATCAGAGGCAATTCTCTTCGCTTCAGCTTTTTTGGCCGCTGCTTCTTCCTTGGCTTTGGCCGCTGCGGATGCTTTTGCCTCAGCCTCAGCACGTGCTTTGGC
>CAVBYE010000298.1:0-2244 GCA_963599285.1 Bacteroidaceae bacterium
ATTCAAGCAGTGCTTGACCTGTTGGCTCACCATATTTCTTTTGAATGTCTTTTTCCAATGAACCAGCGTTTACACCAATTCGCATAGAAATATCATTATGACGTGCAGCAGCAACCACTTCGCGAATCTTGGCTTCCGAACCAATATTACCTGGGTTGATGCGTAAACAATCCGCACCTAAATCTGCAACAGCCAATGCAATCTTGTAATCAAAATGAATATCTGCCACCAAAGGCACGTTCACTTGCTTACGAATTTCACCAAAAGCAGCGGCTGCTTCCATTGAAGGCACAGAGACACGCATAATGTCTGCACCCGCATCGGCACAACGCTGAATTTGGGCAACTGTCGCTGCAACATCACAAGTTTCAGTGTTGGTCATGCTTTGAATGCTGATCGGCGCATCACCACCTACATACACCGAACCCACACGAATTTTACGTGTCGGACGGCGTTTAATTGGATTTACGATCATTTCTATGCTTCTACTCTTTATCCATTAACGTGATAAACGGAATTCTGCTTTGCCGTTTACGGTATATGGAGACAATGGAATACTTTCTTTATTTAAGCTTAATGACACCGCTTTAGCATCATCCAAACGAATTCGGAATGGTGATTCACCATGTAAAGTCAAGGTTGATGCTTGGCGACCCGTTGCTAAAACTTTATTGGTGCTATCGACAATGTGTACTGATGTTGGGCGATTAAACTCAAGCACCATTTCATCACCTGAAACAGCCGAAGCATTCGCACCATCTAAGGTCAGGACTTGAACATCACTATTTTTAGCTTCAGCGCTCGCATCAGCACTACCTTTTGAAGTGAACTTTTGAATCGCTGCAACCAACAACCATAGTAATGCAATGACAACCACTGCAATCACAATGCGTTTTAACCATTTACGATTACGATCACCATTCGAACCTGGGAGTTTGCCCATAATTTTAATCGGTGAATTATTTAAGGCATGATTCGGCACTAAACCTGTGTCATTTTCGTAAATTTCATCGAAACGTTGAATAATCGCAGTTGCATCGGCTTTTAAATATTTCGCATAAGAACGATAGTAACCTTTAATAAAGGTTGCTTCGGGTAAAGATTTATAATTATCTTGCTCCAAAGCTTCTAAAGTTTTCACGGGCATTTTTAAATCTTGAGCAACATTTTGTAGCTCAAGTGATTGTGAAATACGAATTTGACGCAAATACTCACCAGGACGTTGGATATTTCCTAAAGCATTGGGTACTACGTTAGAACCAGTAGGTTGCTGTGAATTAGGATTTACTTCCATACGGCCTCAGTATTGTACTGTAATTGCAAATAACGTTGATATTCTTGACTCTCTGGAAACAGTGCGCGCATTTGATTGATCAATACTTGCATTCCCATCGTATCACCATTGGCACGTGCGATACGTGCGCCAATCCAAAGTGCACGAACACTTTGTCCTTTTTCCCCTACAATTCGAACATACTGTTCGTAAAGCGGGCGTGCAGCACTAAAGTTTTGCTGCAAATAAAAAATCTCAGCTAACTCTAACATTGAAACCGATGATTGACGGTTGACTTGCAATGCTTGTTTGAATGTTTTTTCAGCATTCGGCACATCATTCAATTTAAGATAAGTCCGTCCTAAATTTTCCAAAGCACGATAACGCTGATCGTAGCCTAATGTTGCACCTGCAATTGAAAACTGCTGCACTGCATCATTATAACGCTTTAATTGATATAAATATGTGCCGTAATTATTACGGGCTTGTGCATTTTTAGGATCGCGGGAAATTGCACGACTAAAATAAGCATCCGCCTTATTGAGGTTGGTTTCACTGCCCTCTTGTTGCAGTAAAACCCCCATCATCATATTGGCTGTTGAATCTCTTGAATCTGCTTCAAGTGCTTGATCGAGCGCACGTTTTGCAGCATCCAAATCACCTGAGCGGATATATTCAGCAGCCATTTGAGTACGGACTTTGGCTGCTTTTTCAGGGTCTTTCTTAACCACTGATCCTGATTTTGTCGTCTGACAACCTTGTACAACCAATGCAGACAAACACACCGTCATCATAACGATCAGTTTTTTATACACAGGTTTATTCAATGCCCGCCCCTTTATAATACTCTTTGTTTTATACGTTTAGCCCTGAGAACGCATAATCACATTCCGTTCTTCGACTTTCTTTTTCCATTGTTCTGCACGGCGAGTACGATCTGCAACTTGACCCACCAACTGTCCACACGCAGC
>CAVBYE010000299.1:0-2243 GCA_963599285.1 Bacteroidaceae bacterium
ATGATACAGCCACTCTTGACGAAATACTTACAAATGTTTGCTTCGAGTACATAAAAACCACCGAAGACATCGAAATTGCAGAAATTCGTTCGATGAATTTTGCGCTCGAGCACATTGCTAAAGCATTCGGAGATGCATTAAGTGAATATAACAATTTCCTCAAAGAAAATGCCCCTAGAGCCTGGAAGGTTAAAGAAAACGTCACACGTCGTCCACTTAGTGAATTCGGTCAGATTGAGTATACAAAAACAATCTACATCGATGAAGCAGGAGAAAGACGTCACCTGATTGATGAAATTATCGGCATGCCAGCAAACAGCCGTATGACACCAAATTTTGCTTGTATGCTTGTTGAAAACGCCACGTCAACTTCCTATGCAAATGCTGCAGATCTCATCAGCCGTCACTGCAAGACTTCTGTTAGTGAAACCGCTGTTGCCGCGCTTGTTGCAGAAGCAGGAGAAAGACTCAAACAGACAAGCGCAAACAAAGCGCGCAATCTCTACGAATTGGGGCTTGCACCTGAAGGACATACAGGAGATGGTAGGCTTTATGTTGAAGCTGATGGTGTATGGGTGTCTTGTGTTAAACGCGGTTATATAGATGGCCCACGCAAAACAGAGATTAAAGATTTTGTTGCCTATACTGGCAAAAAGGACGGAAAACTACAGAATCGCGTGGTGCATGCAGGTACTGATTTGCCTGCAACGTTTTGGAAAGATGCGGTAGCAGAGGCAGCTGATATGATTGATATTACTGGACTCAACAAGGTGTTTTTAGGCTGTGATGGCGGGTCTTGGTGTAAAGGAGGCGCGGTATACCTTCCCGGAGATGTTGAAGTTAACCTAGACGCTTGGCATATAAATCGCAACATCAATCTTGCCTTTGAAGATAAAACTGAAGCAAAAGCTGCAGTAAACATCATCTATGAAAGCGGACCTGAGGCGCTTTCAACATGGCTTGGTCTAAGACATGGTAACAACAAAAAAGCACAGGCTCTCAAGCGCTACATTGATAACAACATTAACATCATTGACATGTCTAAAAATCTCGGCAGTATCGAAGGCATAAATGCGCATGTGATATCTGATCGTATGGAGGCTTGGGGATGTTCTTGGTCATTAAATAGAGCTGACTCAATGGCAAGATGCAGAAGCGCAAGAATGAATAGCAGAAAGCTTTCGGTGCGCCAACGCTCATCTTGGTTTGACCCTGGTCGCGAAGAACGAATCGTAGCCGCTCTCAATCAGAAAAAGGTTTATCATGGTGAAAGCATCGGAAGTGGTTACGAATACCCACAGCAGTTAGAAACAAAGCGCATGCCAGCAAGGCAAAGATATCTGCTGACCCGATGAGATTCAAACGCTATGCCGTATTAACTTTATACGCACAAACCATGCCCAAGACTTGCAAGCGCTCCTTATTGCTGCAATGATTGCGGTATGCGCATAGGTTTTGGTTGCGACTTTCCATATCGGTTTTATGAAGCAAAATACGCTGATGACCTTGCCAAACGCAGGCGCAGCGTTTCCCGTGCTGGCATAGACATACCAAAAGATCTCTTCGAATCATCCATTAGCCACATGATTGCAGGCCTTAAAAATGGTTAAAGTCCAGCACATATTTGTGCAACCAATCCAAATGTCGTGTTTTCTAAAAACACGTTTTACAGACTTCTTGATGGCGAAGCTCTAGATAACATTACAAAACTTGATTTACCTTGCGCGGTAAGATACAAGCCACGCAAAAAGAATGGGAGTCAAGTTAGTCAAATTCCGAGGAACCTCATTAAAGGGCGTACATACATTGACTTTTTGAACCTGAATGAACGAGACAGAGAAAATGTAGTAGAAATGGATACAGTTGTAGGACGCAAGGGGATAGACACTCAAGCGGTCCTTACAATCCATTTTAAGAGGATTCATGTACAACTATATATGTTGCTTTATGAACATACATCTGAGTACGTTGTGAATGCGCTAGATGATCTTGAATTTCTCTGTGGAGAAAGGGTGTTTGCTAAGTTATTTAGCACTGTACTATGCGACAGAGGCAGTGAATTTGCCGATGTGGTTGGTATGGAAAAATATAATAAGGAAACAGGGAAGCGCTGCTGCATTTATTTTACAGACCCTCAACAATCTCAACAAAAGGGCGCGGGCGAAAAAAACCACGAAGAGCTGCGGAAAATTCTTCCCAAAGGCAAAACAAACTTTAACGAACTAACAAAAGCAGATATGGCC
>CAVBYE010000300.1:0-2229 GCA_963599285.1 Bacteroidaceae bacterium
CCAACAATAATGTCGGTTGAAAGAGCAATATCGGGGCGCACTGCTCTAATTTTATCTACCAGTTCAAGGTAGTGTTCGCGCGTGTAGCGTCTGTTCATCTCTTTGAGAATACGATTGGAACCCGATTGAACCGGAAGGTGCAAATACGGCATAAGTGAAGGAAGCTTTGCAAAATCTTCAATTACTTCATCAGTCAAATCCTTAGGATGGCTGGTGGCAAAACGGAGCCGCTCAATGCCTGTTTTGTCCATTTCTTCAAGAAGCTTTGCAAAAGCGGGTTGCCCATAAAGGTCGCGCCCGTATGAGTTAACGTTTTGGCCCAAAAGCGTGATTTCCTTAACACCCGCCGCAACATAGGATTTTGCTTCTTTCAAAATGTCTTCCATAGTGCGCGATTTTTCTCTACCGCGCACATAAGGAACAATGCAATAGGTGCAAAAATTATTACACCCAATGGTAATAGGAAGCCATGCCGCCCAAGAATTTTCACGATCAGTGGGAAGGCTGGTAGAGAATTCGCTTGAAGAATCCAGGACTTCTACTGCTTGACGTTTTTCCTGAATGGCGGTTTCAAGCAAACGCGGAAGAGCTGCAAGGTTATGTGTTCCGAAAACCACATCAAGATGTTTCATCTCGTTCGTGAGTTTTTGGCCGTCACGCTGCCCAATGCACCCCCCTACCGCAATGATTCTCTTATGCAGCTTAGACCCTTGCCGTACCGGCATGTTTTTCATGGATTGAACCTGGCCATAAAGGCGAACGTCGGCCGCTTCACGCACACAGCAGGTCATGAAAATAACAATGTCGGCCTCTTCGATGGTTGCAACTTCTAATGACCCAAGCGCTTCCAGCATGCCACAAACACGCTCGGAGTCGTGCTTGTTCATTTGGCAACCAAAGGTGTGAACACAAAATGTGGTGGCGTTAAGCACAGAATTCATGCTTTTACTCCTTGATACTATCGGCGGAACCATTGAATTGTTCATTGCATAACAAAGCAGCAGCACGGGCTATATCGCGCGGTTCCACCGCAAAACGTATGGCTGTTCTGTTTTCGCCATCTATCATGATATCGGCAAAAGAAGGAATGCAAACAACTTCAATGCCAACCGGAGACAAAAACCCGCGTGAGATAGCAATTGCTTTTATAGCCTGATTAACAGCACCTGCTCCTACAGATTGTATGTCAACGGTTTTTCCATCTTTTATCATGCCTGCAATTGCTCCGGCAACCGAGGCAGGATTTGACTTAGAAGATACTTTGAGAAATCCGACTTGACTACTATCGGATGAAAACGATGTTTGCATATAATCCCTTATCAGTGGTTCGGTTTATCTACGTTTACTGTTGCAAATGTGTATTTTATTCGTTTCAAGCAAAAGGAGCAATGACATCTGCATTTATTCGTTGGGCGCCAAAGGAATTTTAATAACAAGCTGATTGTTGTGTACTTGGGCAGATATATCTACGTTACTTGTTAGATAGTACGAATCAGCCAACTGTTTATAGCCTAATTTCACCTGTGAGGTAAATTCTTGCAATTCTTCATTAGTAAACGAAATGGGCTTATGTTTAGGAGCTCTGTGCTGCAGGTGATCTGCTTGTTTTTGCGAACACCCTTTTTCTTGTTTTCCCTTAGCTTGATTGTTTTTTGGTAAAACTAAAGCATTTTGAATATATTCAAGAAGCGAAGGAAGAGGCTTCAAAGAACCCCCCATAATGCGATAAGCCGTTCGAACCGACAAGCTTAAGCCCAAAGCTTCAGCGGTAGCGCAAAATGATGATTCATCGGGCGCAAGTGACAAACGTTTTATAAGGGCAACATCATTTTCATTTTGTACAAACGTTCTATCAAGTATGGATAAAGTTGCTTGTCCATACGCGTAAAGCGTTGCAGCGATTTCTGCAGGGGACCCAAGATAAACCGCTAGAGAGTCACGATGTTCAAAGGCGAACTCACAACAGGTGCGAATGATGTTTTTAGGGCCTTTAATTGCTAAGCGATTGTTATCTTGAAAGCTAAAAGTGGGAAAGCTCGATTGATCGATTTTCTCAGTAATACGTGCGGTATCAAAGTTTGCATAGAGAGCGGTGCCTTTTTCGGGTACTGAACATGAAACACCGCATGCTTGTGCATTTTGTTTTACTGCATATAAAGCCATGCCGCGCCCATGAACACCCCATTTATCAAAATGCATGGTGTCAAGCTTGCTGGTAACACGCGGTTC
>CAVBYE010000301.1:0-2222 GCA_963599285.1 Bacteroidaceae bacterium
GATTGTGTCTTTGCATCGAAATCAAATAACAACAAGTTCAAAAAATTGGGCAAAATTCAGTACACTAATCCTTAACTATCCCTTGAGTAATAAAAATTGAGTCATTCAAAAACCATTCTTACTGTCATTCTGAGCCTCATCATCGGTGCGATTATAGGCTATATGATCAATACGCAAACTGGTGCACGATATAATGCGATTAATGCTACCTGTAGTACCTTAAATGTGGCGGTTGAACAGAATATGTTGACTGCCGAACAAGTCAGAGAGCTTGGCCGACTGACCAAACAGAAGCTTGGGGAAAGTGGCACCGCAAAAATGTTCCAAATCAGCGAGCAACAAATTCAAGCCGCATCCCCTGATTCAAATTGTTCACAATACATGGTTGGTATGAGCGAATAATCAACTTGCTTGAATCCCTGATACAGGGATTCAATCCAATCAAAACCTCTCTTAGGGACTCAGCATATAGACTCAATATGCGACTTTTTGGACCAGTCGCGTAAAAAACAAGATAGTATTTAAAATAATGCCTAACATCTCAATTCCAGCACATAGACATTAATGTGAGCTTAGCGATCAAAAACAATTGAAAAATCAGACATATTGGCATTTTCCTTGCTTTAAACCTTTCGAAAAAAAGGAATCCAATAATGCAAGAAAAATTACTCTATCCTGAACGCGTAGAACAACGCCCAAGTCAGGCTGCCAATGAAACACTCGAAGATTATACCTTACGTTATGCGCCAAGTAGCTTTCGCACATGGAGTCCGAAAGTTATTGCAGTGACTGCACTCGGTGGTATTGCTTATTTAGCTGATTTTTCCATTGGGGCCAGTATTGGTATGGCCTATGGGACTACCAATGCCCTGCTTGCGATTTTATTTGCAGCGCTATTGATCTTTATTACTGGCTTACCCCTGTCTTATTATGCCGCCCGTTATAATATTGATTTAGATTTAATTACCCGTAGCTCAGGCTTTGGTTACTTTGGTTCTGTGTTGACCAGTATTATTTTTGCCACATTTACGTTCATTTTCTTTGCCTTGGAAGGCGCCATTATGGCGCAAGGTCTACTTGTTGGTCTGAACATTCCATTATGGATGGGCTATTTAATCTCAACCTTCATGGTGATTCCCTTAGTGATTTATGGGATGAAAGCACTGACCAAAATGCAAATTTGGACCACACCGATTTGGTTAATTTTAATGGTCGGTCCCGTTGCCTATTTGATGTTTAAACAACCTGAGCTGGTGCAGAGTTGGACCCAATATCAAGGTAAAGAAGGCTTTAGTGATGTCAGTTTTGCTGCTGTCATGCTGGGTGCAGGTGTGGTATTGGCACTTATGGCACAAATTGGTGAGCAAATCGATTATCTACGTTTTATGCCAGCCAAAACCAAAGAGAATAAAAAAGAATGGTGGATTTCTGTCATTTCAGCTGGTCCAGGTTGGGTCGTTCTCGGTGCAATTAAGCAAATTATTGGTGCGTTTTTGGGCTTCTATTTATTAATGAATGTGCCTGGGGTTAATTCAACCGAACCTGTACAGCAATTCGTATCCACATTCGAATTTATGATGAGTCCATGGTTGGCCATGTCACTGGCTGTGATTTTAGTGGTGATTTCACAAATTAAAATTAATGTGAGTAATGCCTATTCAGGCTCCCTCGCTTGGACCAGTGCTTATACCCGTATTACCAAAAAATATCCAGGTCGTATCATCTTTGTACTTGTCAATCTCAGCTTTGCTTTGGCCTTAATGGAAATGGATATGTTTTCATTCTTGCACAAAATCTTAAGCTTCTATTCAAACTGTGCAATCGCTTGGATCACTGTGGTGGCGACGGATATTGTGATTAATAAATATCTACTCAAACTCTCACCAAAGAAACCTGAATTCCGTAGAGACATGATCCACAATTTTAATCCAGTGGGTCTGATTTCATTTGCGCTGGCTGCAGGTTTATCTATTGGTGCCTATTTTGGCTTACTCGGTGATGTCTTAAGCTCATTCTCACCTTTAATTGCCTTTGTGATTGCTGTAGTAAGCACGCCATTGGTCTGCATCTTAACGCAAGGCAAATACTACATTAAGCAAACTGACGATGGTATTCAAGAACCACGCTTTACTGAAGAAGGTAATTTAGTGACTACGGTTTACCACTGCGTGGTGTGCGATCAAGACTATGAGCGTCCGGATGTGATGTTCTCTCATCAACAT
>CAVBYE010000302.1:0-2222 GCA_963599285.1 Bacteroidaceae bacterium
ATGTAAGTTTAGTTCAGGCACTTCATCTCGCAATAAAGCCCCTCGAATATCATCCAGAGCATGATGGAGCAGAGTTAAAGTTTCTTGATCATGAATTTGATCTCGATGCGCACCTAAAGCTGCGATATAGCTTAAAAAAGTATGATTTAAGCATAAAAATTCAAAGGCTTTACTTTTTTGCACAGGATCGAAGTCTGGCTCTGTTGCCAGCGTGGACACCAAAGAAGCAACATCGGCATCACGATTGTTCGCTGCACGTCTTACCACACGATAATTAAGACCATTATTGCGCCCATATTCATACTGATTTACGACTTCAGTTAAATAATCGCATTGAGCAGATAGAGAGCGAGCAATGGTCGGTGCTAATCGGCGGAATTTCCAATCGGGGAAAATATATGTCACACCAAGCCAAGCCAAGCCACAGCCAATAATGGTATCAATCAAACGAGGCATCGCAGCTTGGAAACCTAAACCATCTAAATTAAAGTTGATCAGTGCCAAAATGGTGATAAAAGCTGTGGCTTGTGCATATTGCTTACTGCGTAAATCAAAAAACAATACACCGCTCAGAATCAGCAACAGCAATTGACCTTCGGTAGAGGGTACGAAATAAAGGATTAAAAATCCCAAAGCAATACCCGCCATCGTGCCTAAAACACGCAGTCTCAAGCGACGTTTGGTGGCATTAAAATTAGGCTGGCTCACAAATAATGCAGTCAGTAAAACCCAATAGCCATATTCAATATCGGTAATTTGGACAAAAATGTAGCCAACTAAAAGTACAATGGAAACGCGAATTGCATGACGGAAGAGCACCGATTCAGGGCTGAGATTTTGCTTGATCCGAACCACAATATCTTGCCAACCTTTGAGATCATCATCCTTCAACTGATTTTCAATATATTTATTCTTATCTAATTTAATATTACGTTCTGTTTCGACATTGCGTAATTGGGCATCAATCCCCTTTAAATTTTGAAATAGGGCAAACAAGGCATTGACCCACATAAGGTCGTGTTGTTGACCTTCACGCAATTTCTCAAGTGATTTTTTTAAATTGAGGAACGCATGTTCAAAGCGAGCATTGTGCTGATAAATCCCGCGTTGATGAATACTGTCACTTAAATCCTTACATGCCTTACCTTGCAGCGCTAAAATTCGTTGGAAACGAAAAAGAACATCACTATGTTCAAAAATTTTAGTCAGCTTTTGATAATCAATGTGTGCGGAATCAGCACGTTCATGGATGTCTTGTGCCACAAAGTAATATTGTAAACTTCGACGGGTATCAATTTGCCCACGGTCACCCTTTAAGCGCGTTAACAACGTGGTTTTCATATCGTTGAAAATACCAATCAATTGTCCATTTTCTAAAGACAAACTGATCATACTTTTTTGATAACTGTTTGGCGTCATATCGACATCAAACAGATTGGATTTGGCAAATAAGAAATCACCGAGTGAAGAAAAGCTTTTGGCTAATTGATCTTGGACTTGGCGAGCAGGGAAGAGCAGAAAACTAATCGTAGCAATGATGCCATACCAAATTGCGCCAATGACCAATAGCGTAGGTTGAGCATACCAATCTTCAAAAAGATTCACTCCGAGCATGGCGTAAACCGAGATGACTAAGCAACCATAGGAAATGGTGGCATAACGTCGTCCCAATGAACCGAGTAAAATTAAACCTATGCAAGCAACAATTAAACCCAGTGCAAAAACAACTGGATAAGGGAAAAGGAGTTGCACCGATGCAGCACTAATAAAGAAACCAATATAGGTGTAGATCAGATTCATGATCCGTACTGAAAAACGATCATCAATATCACTTAAACCTGCGGCAACCACACCTAAGGTCAAAGGAATGGTCATCAACTGATGTCCCAATAAATAGGGAATAAATGCTGTACCTGAAAATGCCACGATCATTCTTAGGTTGTACATGAAAGATGTGTTATAGGTTGCCTTTTTAAGCTGCTTCAACCAAGCGTTCAAACCCCGATCCTTATCTTAGTGCTAAATCGCATATTTCTATTTGTAATTATAGTATGAAAAAATTGTGAAAAATCACTTGTATTGTGCACAAATCATACGGTGATTCAGTATAAACTTGTCCGCCATAGGATTGTCAATTTGAAAGCAAAATATGTCTGAAAAAAATGCGGCTCAAGATTACTCGATCTATTGGATTGTACTGTTGGCATTGTTTACCTCTTTAG
>CAVBYE010000303.1:0-2218 GCA_963599285.1 Bacteroidaceae bacterium
CCCCGGTTACCGCCGTGAAAGGGCGATGTCCTAGGCCTCTAGACGATAGGGACGTATAGAAGGTAGCGGTATCTTATTGATCCGCCACCAAGGTGTCAAGTAAGTGTGGGCCGAGTTTGTTTAAAATATAGCAAAACAGTTCAGCAGTTTTTTGCGTGTCATACAGGGCTGAGTGGGCTTCTTTGCCATCGAATTCAATACCTGCCTGAATACATGACTTGGCCAACACAGTTTGACCGAACATGACCGCACTTAATGTGACGGTATCAAACACCGAAAAACTGTGGAACGGATTTTGATTTTTCGTGCCAGTACGTGCAATAGCCGCTTGGACAAAGCCTAAATCAAAATGTGCGTTATGCCCAACCAAAACCGCATGGGTACAGTTTTGCTGACGACGAACCTCATTAATCGATTTAAAAATGCGTTTTAAGGCACTTTTTTCATCTTCGGCCATCGCAATACGCATTGGATTTGAAGGGTCGATCCCAATAAATTCAAGCGAACGACGGTCTAAATTGGCCCCTTCGAATGGGTTAATATGCGCATGGTGCGCTTCGCCTGGAACAAATTGGCCATTTTCGTCATAAATAATCGGAATTGCGGCAATTTCAAGTAAAGCATCCGTTTGTGCGTTAAAGCCTGCGGTTTCAACATCCACCACCACAGGCAAAAAACCACGGAAACGTTGACCAATGACTGGTCGAGTTTCATTTGTCACACTTTTCTCCATTGAATGGTTTGACCCGCATACAGCGGAATAATTTTTTCACCATCCAAATAGTCAAAACTTTCAGGAATAACCATATCTTCTTTTACCAAAGTAATGGTCGAAGTATTGCGTGGAAGACCGTAGAAGTCTGCACCAAACAGGCTCGCAAAGCCTTCTAAACGGTCAATTTTACCCACTTGGTCAAAGGCTTGTGCATACAACTCAATCGCGGTTGGTGCACTGTAGCAACCGGCACAGCCACAGGCATTTTCTTTTGCATTCTTTGAATGCGGGGCACTGTCGGTGCCTAAGAAGAATTTCGGACTGCCGCTCGTTGCCACTTCAAGCAGTTTTGCTTGATGCGTTTGACGTTTTAAAATTGGTAAGCAGTAGAAGTGTGGTTTTACACCACCTACAAGCATGTCATTACGGTTAAATAATAAATGCTGTGGGGTAATGGTCGCAGCGACATGATCACCTTGTGCCAACACGAATTCTGCTGCTTCAGCTGTCGTAATATGTTCGAGAACCAGCTTGAGTTTAGGGAATTTTTGTAATAAAGGCGCTAAAACTTCATCTAAGAAGCGTTTTTCACGGTCAAAGATGTCCACGTGCTTATGGGTTACTTCGCCATGTAACAGTAATGGAACTTGATATTCTTCCATTTTTTCAATGACATTATACACTTGACTAATGTCACTTACGCCGCTGTCTGAGTTGGTGGTTGCACCTGCAGGATATAATTTAATGGCATTGACGTGCGCAGAGTCTTTAATTTTTTTGACTTCATCTGCTGAGGTATTGTTGGTGAAGTACAACACCATGCGTGGGTCGAATGCAATGCCTTCAGGCACATGCGCCATGATTCGGTCACGATATTGCTCTGCTTCAGCTACAGTTTTAACCGGTGGAACCAAGTTTGGCATACAAATGGCACGCGAGAACTGGCGCGCTAAATCTGGAACTGTACGTTTTAAAGCGAGGCCATCACGTAAATGTGCATGCCAATCATCTGGCTGAATCAAAGTAATCGTAGTCACGGCAGTTCTTACAAGCAAAATAAAACAAATGATAATCTAAATGCACTCAAAAGGCGAAGCCAAAGCAGCATATTATTGAATATTTCCGCTATCGCAGGCCCAGACACCGTGAGAAATTCATAAGTCAAAGTTAAAAATCACCTAATCGAGCAGCTTAACGCCAAACTTGGGCATAAAAAAACCGCTCAAGTGAGCGGTCTTTTAAAAACAATCACTTATTGGTTTTTGTCTTTAAGTTGAGGAACAGCAGAACCTGTACCTACAGCCAACAAACCTGCACCTGTGTAGATGCCTAATTTTTGACGTGTATCTGTGATGTCCAAGTTACGCATTGTCAATTGACCAATACGATCCATTGGAGAGAACATAGAATCACCTTTTTCCATCGTTAAGCGTTCAGCTTCGTAGGTGAGGTTTTCAGATTCAGTGTTCATAATCGTGTAGTCATTACCACGACGAAGCTCAA
>CAVBYE010000304.1:0-2208 GCA_963599285.1 Bacteroidaceae bacterium
GCCTGAACCTGACTCTTTAATACCACCAAACGGCGCCACTTCAGTTGAGATTAAGCCTTCGTTAATTCCGACCATGCCATATTCAAGAGCTTCTCCTACTTTCCAAGCACGGCTTAGGCTTTCAGTATAGATATAAGACGCTAGACCAAATTCAGTATCATTTGCCATGAATACTGCTTCTTCATCTGTTTTAAATTTGAATACAGGTGCAAGCGGTGCAAATGTTTCGTCTTTTGCGACCAGCATATCAGGGGTTACATCTGACAATAATGTTGGCTCAAAGAACGTTTGGCCGAGTGCATGGCGTTTACCACCAACGACTACTTTAGCGCCTTTACTTAATGCATCTGCAATGTGTTCTTCGATCTTCTCAACCGATTTTTCATTGATCAAGGGCCCTTGCTCAGCACCATCTTCAAATGCAGGTGCAACTTTCAATGCTTGAACCGCTTTTGAGAGTTTCTCTACAAATACATCATGGATGTTTTCCTGAACTAAAATACGGTTTGTACAAACACAGGTTTGACCCGAGTTACGGAATTTTGATGCAATTGCACCTGCGACTGCTTTGTCTAAGTCTGCGTCTTCAAATACGATAAATGGTGCATTGCCACCAAGTTCCATACTCACTTTCTTCATTGTTGAAGAACACTGCTCCATCAACAGTTTACCCACTCCAGTAGAACCTGTGAAGGATACTTTTTTCACCGCTGGATGTGTGGTTAATACCCCACCAATTTCACGAGAACTTCCTGTGACGACGTTGATCACACCTTTTGGAATACCTGCCTGCTCTGCAAGAGCCACCAATGCCAATGCTGAAAGTGGTGTTTCTGAGGCAGGTTTAATAACCACTGTACAACCGGCAGCAAGCGCAGGTCCGACTTTTCGCGTAATCATCGCATTCGGGAAATTCCACGGTGTAATTGCAGCAACCACGCCAACAGGTTGCTTGATGACGACTAAGCGACGACCTTGCTTGTCATGAGGAATCACGTCACCGTAAGTACGTTTTGCCTCTTCAGCAAACCATTCAATGAAGCTTGCTCCATATGCAATTTCACCACGGCTCTCGGTCAATGGTTTACCTTGTTCGGTACTCAAAATAACTGCAAGATCTTCTTGGTGCTCAATCATCAAATTAAACCACTTGCGCAACAGTACAGAACGTTCTTTAGCAGTCGTCTGTTTCCACGTAGCGAGTGCAGTTTCAGCAGCTTCTACAGCTTGTTCAACCTGTGCCGATGAAATCATAGGTACATGTCCAACAACCTCACCTGTTGCAGGATTAGTGACAGGCAAGCTATTTTTCTGATCGGCAGCAATCCATTGACCATTAATATAGGCTTGGTTTTTTAATAATTCCGGGTGTTTCAGTTGCATCTATACACTCCTTAATAGACGCTAGCCACAGCAGGTGCGATCACCTGAGTGGGATCTGGCTGTTTAAATTTTGTTAGCAATTGAGTCATCGATTTCATCAACAAGCTTGTATCCACCCCGACTGCAACGAATTCTGTGCCTAGAGCAAGGTACTGTTTCGCTAATTTTTCATCTGCAGATAAAATACCTGCCGCTTTGCCTGCCGCACGGATTTTTTGAATACTCGATACAATAATCTCTTGTACATCAGGATGCCCTGGATTACCACGGTGACCTAATGCTGCTGATAAATCCGCAGGCCCAATAAACACGCCATCGACACCTTCAACTTGCAAGATTGCATCTAGGTTTTCGAGACCTTTTTTAGACTCGATTTGTACAATCACGCAGATCTGTTCATCAGCATCATTTAAATAGGTCGCAATATTATTCCAACGTGATGCACGTGCAAGTGCTGCGCCAACACCGCGAATTCCTTCTGGTGGATAACGTGTTGCACTGACCATTAGCTCAGCTTGCTCAGCAGATTCAACCATTGGAATCAGTAGTGTTTGTGCCCCTACATCCAACAATTGTTTAATTAAGCCTACATCGCCTGTCACAGGACGAACTACAGCCTGACTAGGGTAAGCAGCAATGGTTTGCAGTTGATAAAGAATAGATTTTAGGTCGTTTGGTGCATGTTCACCATCGATGAGCAACCAATCAAAGCCTGCATTGGCTGCAATTTCTGCACTATAGCCGTCAGCAAGACCTAACCACATACCGAGCTGTTGGGTTGTTTTGAGTTTTTGTTTGAAGTAATTAGTAGTATCTAACATAATC
>CAVBYE010000305.1:0-2208 GCA_963599285.1 Bacteroidaceae bacterium
ACCTCATTTCGTTTTGGAGATACGATTGCAGACGTTGCTAATCGCTTATTGGGTGCCTTAGATGAAACTGTACCGCTTATAGGCAATGATCAGGTCAAATCCAGTGTGGTCAATAAACCACATACCAAAATGCGTGATGCCATTTTATGTCGCACCAATGCCCGTGCCATGGAATTACTCCTTTCAGGTTTAGTCCAAGGTGACAAAGTCAGTCTGCAAGCCGATCATGCAAAACTGAATCGCTTTGTCGATGCAGCCAGTTTACTCAAACAAGGTAAACGTGTGGTTGATGTGCCTGAACTGGCATGGTTTAACTCATGGCATGACGTACATGAATACTGTGAAACCAATGATGGCAGTGACATTAAGCCTTTGGTGAAATTGGTTGATGATCACGGTACTGATCCGCTGAAAAAAGCCCTTGCCAAGATTACACCGATTGAACAAGCCGACTATGTGATCTCCACAGCGCATAAAGCCAAAGGTTTGGAATGGAATCGTGTGCATATTGAAGATGATTATCAATTTAAAATTAATGGTTTAGAACATAAAATTAGTGATGAAGAATTACGACTACTGTACGTGGCCTGTACTCGTGCTAAGATAAGTTTAAATATTCATCATATTTATGATTTGGTGCAGCAACTCAAAATCAAAGCACCACTTCAACCAACACAAAATAAAGCAACAGCATAACGACAATCCATTGTAAGCCTTCGCTTCATTCAGTCTGCAATGTGCATTTGAGTTATGCATGACAAATACACAGTTGCAGGCAAATTTATGAAATTACAAACGATCCAGTTGCGCCATGCGCACCACTTTTCCGACTTAAAAATCGAATTTAACTATAGCCATAAACCCATTAGCTTAATTTTAGGTCAACAATCTGCGGGTAAAACTGCAATTCTTAAAAATATCTATCAAGCACTCACTTGGTTTCCTGCCCGTTTCAAGGACAACCGTACCGCAGGTGTGGTGATGTTAGATTCCGATATTATGCAGAATCGTGTGCAATCTAAGATTGAAATTTCAGTCGCTTTTCCCAGTGAAATTGGCACCCTCGCTGAAAGTAGTAATGCCGAAGAAAAAGATGTCTCGCAATGTTCTTGGAAACTTTATAAAACTATTAATGCAAATGGGATTGGATATAGCAAGGTCGAGACACAACAACTCGAACAAATGGCGCAACTGTATAATGATGCTGTTAACCAAGATCCTCTTTTCGGCCTGCCGATGATTGCTTATTTCCCCGCGGATCGTTTTGTTAATGAAATGAATTTACTCAGTAAAAATAATCCTGCGGTATTTCATTCCCATTCAGCCTATGAACTTGCGGCACTGCCCTACACCACTTTTGCGCGTTTTTTCGAATGGTTCCGTGAAGTCAGTGATATTGAAAATGCGCAAACCGCACAACTGTTTCAAGAGATTTTAGAGGAATCTAAAAAGCTCAATCCACTCGATACTGTTGACGAGTCTTCTGCATTGAGCCATAGCTTATTTAAGGCAAAGTCACAGCTTCACATTCCAAGCTTAACTGCACTTAAAACAGCGCTTGCTACTGTTTTACCCGAATTTTCAGACATTTATTTGGAATACCAACCGAAACTGCAATTGATGGTGGTCTACCAAGACAAAACTATGCCTTTTGCCCAACTTTCCAACAGCATTAAAAACTGGGTTGCTTTGGTTGGGGATGTGGTTCGTCGCTTATGTCTGCTCAACCCGAAAAGTTTATTTCCATGCATGGAAGGTGACGGGATTTTACTGATAGATCATATTGAGGCTCAATTGGATCAAGAGATGGCTCAGAATATTCTTGAACGGCTACACCAAGCTTTTCCGAATCTTCAAATCATTGCCTCAGGGAACAGTGAGGATTTATTAGAACATGCAACTGAATATCAATATTTAAAACTTGAACATCGATCTATACAGCACATTGACCTAGACACCAAACAACACGTCTTAGATGATTTATATCAAGAATTATTTACTGAAGTTTCAAGTAATGAAACCAATCCACTCTCTGAGCCTAAACCCGTCAGTGATGTTGTTGATGTTATTTATGAGCAAGTACAACAACTTAACTCTGATCAGCAACAAGCTTTGATGAATTTGATCCGTGGCGATGATAATCCCTACTCGGTTAAAGTCTAGATGATGAAACCCTGATTTTGTACATAGGCATGAAAAAGGTATCTT
>CAVBYE010000306.1:0-2201 GCA_963599285.1 Bacteroidaceae bacterium
GGCCCACGCCTTAGTGGCATAAACTGAATTGAACAAGAGGGCGGCCTGCAAGGCAACTTGCGACAAGTTGGCTCCCAAGGAACCAATTTGGGGTCGCCCCAATCATTACCTGAACGGCCAAAGTCCCCCAGTAAATGATGTTAGCTAGGTTAACCACAATCCAAAGCGACCAGTTTTCCTGGAACTTAAGGATGTACAGCACCTGTGCAGTCAACTACGCACCGAATAAATTCGGTGGCTTGTAGCTCACAAGCCTAACGGCTTAGAAGTAGTAACGCACTAACGTGCTTCTTCATGGTGTGGCTACATCATCGGGTGGTTGACGGCACCCGTTTAACTAACGAGATTTACTCATTAGCTGTTAATTTACTAAAAGATGGGCGTTCATTGCCGCTAATATATTGCGTGCCTAGAAGTTGGATGTTCATAGCGCCGATGCGATCATCATTGGATTGATAGCCACAGCGATCACACATGTACAAATGTTGCTGATGATTACGGTTATTTTTGTAAATACGACCACATTTTGGGCAGCGTTGACTCGTGTATTTAGCCGAAACTTGAACTACTTCACTTCCAGTTAAATGAGCCTTGTAGGTCAAGAACTGTGCTAATTGATAGAAAGCCCAGGATACCTGTTCATAAC
Source organism: Bacteroidaceae bacterium (assembly GCA_963599285.1). Taxonomy (GTDB): domain Bacteria; phylum Pseudomonadota; class Gammaproteobacteria; order Pseudomonadales; family Moraxellaceae; genus Acinetobacter. The sequence continues at coordinate 647 of CAVBYE010000306.1, forward strand.
GTTTTGCTTTTGCTACTTTTTCAGTTGCGAATCGTACATTAACTAGATTTTCCAAAACAAAGAGAGTATTAGTTCCATAACGATTAACGAGTGTCTTTGATAACTGATGATTAATATCAGTCATCCAGCGGTTCTCTCGTTGACCGATTTTCTTTAAGCGACGTTTAGCAGATTTAGTCCCCTTGCTTTGTAGTTTTTGACGTAATTGCTTGAATTTGCGTCGTTTGCGTAGCACTTCTTGACCTTGGAAAAACAATGTTTTTCCTTGTTCATCATAGACGGTCGCTAAAAATCGTAATCCTCGATCAATACCAACCACATGCTGCGATTGTTTCTTTTGGTAATCTGGCAGCTCTTTCGTTGCACTAATGTGCATGTACCACTTATTGCCAATATGGAGAATCTTAGCCATACCAAATTGCCAAGTGCCATCTAAATATTGATCGAATCCTTGACAGGTAAATAGGGCTTTTATACGTCCATTAATTGTATTGATAGACATAATATGATTATCTTTAAGCGACCAATCACGATTACGCTGCAAGTCTAACTGAGGACGTTTAAAGTTAATGGGATACCATAACCAATCTAGAGTACGAGGCTCACTTTTCCAAATATCGTTGCCGTATTGATCTTGCTCTCCAGTATTATAACGATAAGGCTTTTGAGTTAACTGTGTTTTAACCGTTCGATAACGAGCAACGACATTACGGATCGCCGATTGAGCCATTTGTGCTTTTAATCCATAATCATTTCGCAACCGGTGATACAATGCCTTGTTTAACTTTGCTTGTGCCATCTCAAAATTATGGTCAAACATATATTGGGAAACTGTGTTACATGCTTGTCGATATTGTTCTAAGGATTTAACTAAAACCGCTTCATCTAGTGATGACTGTAACTTTAATTTGCACTTGATAGTAACAGCTTGCTGCATTAGGTTCACCTCACTTTCTTCATACATCTATTATATCATATTTAGATGTGCAAAAAGAAAGGGAAAAGGTCAAAAAAAGAAGCACCGTAGGTGCTTGAGTGGGGGCTTTCCTCCCATCACTAAAGTGACGGGTATCCAGCCCATAATATATCAATGAAGATATGAACTAGTGAGACCTAATTTTCGTCAGGAAGGTCAAATAATGTGAAGTGAGGACTAGGTCGTCGCTGAACATAAATAAAATTTAGAAAGGAGAAGCTATATTTCTTTTTGACAGGGTAGGATTTATGAAATTTTACCTTGGTTTATATTTTATATAGCGGTGATAATCGATGGGAAAGCTTCAAGCATTCTTTAGTCGCCACCAGCGGGTTAACGTTGGGGCGATGACGTTATTAATCATACTTGCCGAGCTTAGCCGTTTGACAAGCTTTGAGGTAGCCACCCCGCTTATGATCGCCACCGCCGTTATCGGGGGTGTACCGATCATCTTGCGGGCAGCGAGCGCTTTGGCCTACCGGGTGGTTTCAATTGAGCTATTGGTAGCCGTAGCGATCATAGGCGCCGCCATTATTGGCGAGTTTAACGAAGCCGCCATCGTCGTGTGGCTCTTTAACC
>CAVBYE010000307.1:0-2181 GCA_963599285.1 Bacteroidaceae bacterium
AGCAATTGCCTTTATTTCGGCAGCGCTATTAGAAGGGGCGCGCGATGGTATGAGTGTGAGTGAACTGATGCACTACGGCACCACCTTATTAAGTCGTGATGATGTGATGGATGGGATTGCGGACATGATTGCCGAAGTGCAAGTTGAAGCGACGTTCCCTGACGGTTCTAAGCTTGTCACTGTGCATCAGCCGATTATTTAGGAGCCTGCCATGATTCCGGGAGAAGTGATCACTTTAAATCAAGACATTGAAATGAATGTCGGGCGTGAAATGCTCAAAATAACCGTGGCCAATACGGGCGACCGTCCTATTCAGGTGGGTTCGCATTTTCATTTTGCTGAAGCCAATGACGCATTGCAATTTGACCGCAAACAAGCGCGGGGCTTTCGTTTAAATATTGCCGCAGGCACTGCGGTACGTTTTGAACCGGGGCAAAGCCGCGATATTGAATTGGTGGCATTAAGTGGCAAACGTGAAGTCTACGGCTTTGCCGGTCGTGTGATGGGTAAATTGGATTAAGGAAACATAACAATGAAAATGTCACGCCGTGCCTATGCGGAAATGTTTGGCCCCACTGTGGGCGACCGCGTTCGTTTAGCCGATACCGAACTGTTTATTGAAGTCGAACAAGACCTGACCACCTATGGCGAAGAAGTCAAATTTGGCGGTGGTAAAGTCATTCGTGATGGCATGGGACAGTCGCAACTGTTGGCAGATGACGTTGCCGATACCGTAATTACCAATGCCTTAATTGTCGATTGGTGGGGGATTATCAAAGCAGATGTGGGCTTAAAAAATGGCCGAATTTGGAAAATTGGTAAAGCCGGAAATCCCGATATTCAACCTAATATTACGATTCCTCTAGGCGCTGCAACCGAAGTGATTGCAGGCGAGGGGCAGATTTTAACGGCAGGCGGTGTGGATACCCATATTCATTGGATTTGCCCACAGCAAGTGGAAACGGCATTGATGTCAGGTGTAACCACCATGATTGGCGGTGGTACAGGCCCTGCGGCAGGCACATCAGCAACCACAGTGACGCCCGGCCCATGGCATATTGCCACCATGCTACAAGCCATTGATGATTTGCCTATGAATATTGGTTTGTTGGGTAAAGGCAATCTTAGCCAACCTGAACCGATTGCCGAGCAAATTCGTTCAGGTGTGGTGGGTTTAAAACTGCATGAAGATTGGGGTTCAACCCCTGCGGCCATTGATAACTGTTTGACTGTGGCAGATCAGTTTGATGTACAAGTGGCGATTCATACCGACACCTTAAACGAAAGTGGTTTCCTAGAAGAAACCTTAGCTGCATTTAAAAATCGTACCATTCACACTTACCACACCGAAGGTGCAGGCGGTGGACATGCGCCTGATATTTTAAAAGCCATTGGTCAGTCCAATGTATTGCCATCGTCGACCAATCCAACACGTCCATATACCATCAACACCATTGATGAGCATTTAGATATGCTGATGGTCTGTCACCATTTAGACCCTGCGATTGCCGAAGATATTGCCTTTGCGGAAAGTCGGATTCGCCGTGAAACCATTGCCGCGGAAGATATTTTGCAGGATTTAGGTGCGATTGCGATGATGTCATCGGATTCACAAGCCATGGGGCGTGTGGGTGAAGTGGTAATTCGCACATGGCAAACCGCGCACAAAATGAAAGTACAACGCGGTGCTTTAGAAGGGGATACCGCGCATCGTGATAATCAGCGCGTGAAGCGTTATATTGCCAAATATACGATTAACCCTGCCATCACGCATGGTTTAAGCCATGAAATTGGCTCAGTTGAAGAAGGTAAACTTGCCGATTTAGTGTTATGGAAGCCCGCCTTTTTTGGGGTTAAACCATCCATGATCATTAAAGGTGGCATGATTGCAGCTGCACCGATGGGGGATATTAATGCGTCTATTCCAACGCCGCAGCCCGTACATTATCGTCCGATGTTTGGTGCCAATGCGCGTGGTGTGCATAACACGTGTATTACCTTCTTATCGCAAGTGGCAATTGATGCAGGGGTGCATAAAACTTTAGGTTTAAATAAGCTGATTAGCCCATGTAAAGGTACGCGTAATATTTCTAAAGCGGATATGAAGCACAATACCTATTGTCCTGTAATGGAAGTCGATCCTGAGATTTATGAAGTTCGGGCGGATGGGAAATTGTTGAC
>CAVBYE010000308.1:0-2175 GCA_963599285.1 Bacteroidaceae bacterium
ATATTGCAACCTTAACGGGTGCATGTGTGGTGGCTTTAGGTTCTGTGCTTAGCGGTATGTTTACGTCTGATGATCAATTGGCAGCAGATATTCAACTGGCAGGCGAGCAATCTTTTGACCGCGTATGGCGTATGCCCGTGATTGATGACTATCAAGAGCAACTTGACTCACCTTTTGCAGATATTGCTAACATTGGTGGCCCTAAAGCAGGTGCTGTGACTGCTGCATGTTTCTTACAACGCTTTACTCGTGAATACCGTTGGGCACATTTAGATATTGCTGGAACAGCATGGAACTCTGGTGCTGCCAAAGGTGCTACAGGTCGTCCTGTACCATTATTGGTTCAATTCTTGGCAAATCGTGCAAAATTAAATGGCTAAAATTAGCTTTTATCTGTTTGAAAAAAGCCCTGAACGACAAGTGGAAAGCACTTGTCGTTTATGCCGTAAAATTTTAAGGCAAACGGCTAAAATTTGGATCTACTGTCCAGACCTCGACATTCAAAAACAATTGGATGATCGTTTATGGAGTTTTGATCCAAACAGTTTTCTCGCACATGGGATCAATCAGGTCGATGCCCCGATTTGTATCTCTGCGGATTTGCCCAACTCAAATGAATGGATTGTCTTTAATTTTAACAATCATGCGCTTGAACCTGCGCCAGAATTTAGTCACATTATTGAAATTGTAGAGAATGATGAACACGCCAAGCAGATGGGACGAGAAAAATTTAAAGCCTATCGTGCCTTGGGGCTGAGTCCACAAACCCACAAGTTATAAATCAAAACAGGCTGAAAAATAAAATTCAGCAGTTTTTATAGTCTATTTAAATTTTAAAAAAGTTTAAATTTCAAAAAAGGAGATGCATGGTGACATTAAATGTCGGTCAAGATTTTAAAAAACGCTGGCTTAGTGCACCGGATGCAGTCCGTCAGGCTTTTTTAGATGATCTTAGTCGTATTGGCGACTTACTTAAACCTGAGTCGAACATCCAAGCATGGTTGGACAACGATCAACGTGCACGCCAAGTGGCTCAACTCAAAGTTGAACAAGCCTATGCGGATGAAAAGGCTCGCTTGATAGAAGAAGCACGGATTCGTCGCCAATTGGCTTTAGAAAAATCGCTTGCGGAAAAACGTGCTCAACAGCAGGCTTATAATCAGCAACTGTTAAACGATGAAAAACAGCAATTTTTAAAACAAACTGAAGCTTTGACCGTGTTACGTCAAGAAATTGATGCTGAAAGCCTCACTTATAGCGAACGTTATACACAAAATCCCGCTGTTCCGAGTGTAGACTTTTCAGGTCGCCACTTTTTAGTATCAGATGACAAGATTCAATCTGAATTAGACAGTGTACGTTTACGTTTAGAATTAGAAGCTGAAACACATATTGATCAAGCTGTGAATGAATTTCGTGCTCAGCTTAAAGCTGCGGCCGAAGAAGAAATTGCCTATATTCTTAAAAATTCAAACTTCAATACAGCACCAGTCGCATCTTAACTGACGAACAAGTTAATACTAAAAAATCTGCTCAAAAACAAAAAAAGCCCACATTGGGCTTTTTTTTGCATGCATTGATCGTAGTGATCTACTCAAGATATGCGCTACGATTTAACTCAGAAGAATGAGAAAATTGCTGAAAATAGATTTCCCATGCCATAGCCCACACCTAACAGTAGACTGATCCAAATCCAAGCACCTAGCACGTTATAAAACATGAAACTGCCATATTTCATATAGCCAGAGCCTGCTGCAAACGGTGCAAATGAACGGACAAAGGGAATAAAGCGCGCCATTAAAATGGTCTTGCCACCATGTTTTTCAAAATAGCTGGTGGTCTTTTTGACATATTCAGGTTTAAACAAACGACTGTGATTGGTAAAAAACTTCAGTCCAAGAACCTTGCCAGTGTAATAATTGATACTGTAGCCAATGATCCCTGCGATCATTAACAATACACCCATGTAATGTAAATGAATCAATTCAGTGGTTGAACATAGCGCACCTGTGGCTATGAGCAGACTATCACCAGGTAAAAAGAATAAAAAAACTGAACCCGTTTCACCCAAAATAATCACAAACAAAATGGCATAAATCCACATACCATATTGATCAAGTAACATCGGCAGAAGTTGTTCAAGGTGTAATAAAAAATCAAGCATTACCACGTATC
>CAVBYE010000309.1:0-2174 GCA_963599285.1 Bacteroidaceae bacterium
CGTGGGCAGGTTTACGTCCGATGATGCCTGACATGATGCCGCGTGTGCAACGCAGTCGCCAATCACGGGTGTTCTACAACACCGGGCACGGTCATTTAGGCTTTACCCTCTCTGCGGCAACCGCAGTGTTGATCCGCCATGAAATTGAATCGGTATTAAGCGCAGCGTAAGCTGCATGTACAGAGGCGAATACGATGACCAATCTTGTCTCTGAACTCCGGCAAAAAAATAAAAAACGCGGTTGGCAGCTGTTTATGTTGGTGTGTGTACTTCAACTCTGCACCATCTTGATCACCTTGCTCTTACAAGCCTTGTGATCACGGCGCGCCACGCATAAAAAAATAGCAGCACGACGCATAGACACGTCGTGCAGATAAAAAAATAGGATATTGAACATGAAATTATTTACCCAACACGGTCATTTAGCCATTGCCAAAGAACTGTATGATTTTATTGAACAAGAAGCATTAGTGGATACAGGCATTGACAGTCAAAGCTACTGGCAAAATTTCGAACAGATCGCGCTTGAATTTACCCAACAGAATAAAAATTTATTGGCAAAGCGTGAGCACTTACAAGCGCAAATTGATACATGGCATCGTGAAAATGTATTTGAACTACAGGCCTATAAAGCATTCTTGACTGACATTGGTTACTTGCTGCCAGAAGTGGCTGATTTTGAAGTCAGTACCACACAAGTGGACGAAGAAATTGCCACCCTTGCCGGCCCGCAACTAGTCGTTCCGGTGCGCAATGCGCGCTATAGCCTAAATGCAGCCAATGCACGTTGGGGCTCATTGTATGATGCACTGTATGGCACCGACATGATTGCCGAAACTGCAGGCTGTGAAAAAACTGCCCGCTATAACCCTGTACGGGGGGACAAGGTCATTGCTTTTGCCAAAGATGTGCTGGATCAGACTTTCCCATTGCAACAGGGCAGCTATCATCAAGCCACACGTTGGTCAATTGAAAATGCGCGTTTAGTGCTGACGCTGCAAGATGGCAGCACCACTGGCTTACAAGACCCAAGCCAATGTGTGGGTTTAAATGGTGATCTAAGCGCACCTACTGAAATTATTTTAAAACATCATGGTCTGCATATGATTGTGCAATTTGATGCTCAGCATCCGATTGGTCAGCAAGACCCTGCCGGTATTAAAGATATTCTGGTGGAGGCGGCAGTCACCACTATTCAAGATTTAGAAGATTCTGTATCTGCGGTAGATGCACAAGATAAGGTCGAAGCCTACCGCAACTGGTTGGGCTTAATGCGCGGCACTTTGCAAGAAACGCTAGATAAAAATGGCAAGACCATGACCCGCCAGTTAAACCCAGATCATCTTTATCAAGATTTAGCCGGCCAGCCGCAGTACTTAAAAGGCCGTTCGCTGATGTTGCTGCGCAATGTGGGACACTTGATGACCAATCCAGCGATTTTACTCAATGGTGAAGAAATCTTTGAAGGCATTATGGATGCCCTAATTACCCCACTACTGAGCTTGGCAGATTTACGCGGCCAAAATCCGCTCAGCAACTCTAAAACGGGCTCTATGTATATTGTGAAACCCAAAATGCATGGTCCAGAAGAAGTGGCATTTACCGTGGCACTGTTTGCTCGAGTGGAACAAGCCCTCAATCTTCCGGCAAAAACACTGAAAATTGGCATTATGGACGAAGAGCGTCGTACATCTGTCAACTTAAAAAATTGTATTGCAGAAGCCAAAGATCGTGTGATCTTTATTAACACTGGCTTTATGGACCGTACGGGCGATGAAATTCATACCCTGATGCATGCAGGTGCGTTCTTACCTAAAGCACAAATTAAAAACCAAGCGTGGTTTGATGCATATGAAAACCGCAATGTGATGATTGGCTTACAGGTGGGCCTGCAAGGCAAAGCGCAAATTGGCAAAGGCATGTGGGCCAAAACTGATTTACTTAAAGCCATGTATGACAGCAAAGCTGAACACCCGCAAGCAGGTGCAAGCTGTGCTTGGGTGCCATCGCCTACAGGTGCTGTCCTACATGCGCTGCACTATCACCAAGTGAATGTCGGCCAACGTCAACAGCAATTGCAACATGAGGCAGTATTAAGCTTAGATGACTTACTCACCCCTGCTTTAGCCCAAGAGACCCAGTGGAGTGCTGAAGAAAAGCGCCGTGAAATTGAA
>CAVBYE010000310.1:0-2159 GCA_963599285.1 Bacteroidaceae bacterium
CCCTCAGACAAGTGTTTGATGCGGTACCTGATGCTGTAGTGGTGGTGGATGAGAATTTCCATCCTCAATGGCGTAATGCTGCCTTTGAACAATACTTTGGCATTATCCAAGGGGCGAAAATCACCCATACTTTAATGCAATCTGCATTAATGGAACGGGCGTGGCAAAGTATTGATTTGACCAACTTACAAGGTCAAGTGGATGCCTATCATGTGCACTGCTCGACCATTCATATTCAAAAAAATCTCACGTGGACAGTGGTGGTCCTGCGCCTCGCTGCTCATCAACCGGCTGAATGTGAGTCATACCCATGAGACAACGTGAATTTTTACCGAGTATGAGTATGGGCATGCGTTCGGCTTTAGACTTAAATGCAGATCATCTACAAAACTGCATTGAATCTGACAGCGTACATGCCTTATTTGATAGCTTCCATGATGGGATTATTATTTATGATCCAAATGGCACGTTAAAACTGATGAATCTTGCAGCTGAGCAAATCAATCGCTTAAAGCGCCAAGACGTGATGGGTTTGCATTATGCAGAATTACTGCAACGCTCGGCTTTAAATTATCGCCAACTTGAGTTCGCTATTGCACAAGGCTTGACTCAAGCCAATACGCCCAACCACAACGGTAAAATGTTTCATACACAGATTCAATATGTGCCAACAACAACGCACCAAAAGCCGTATATCGTGTTATTACAGTACGACAGCGAACAACGTGATCCACGGCGCACCAGTCATCCTCTTACAGCCACTACAGGATTAACTGATCCACAAGAACGTGTGCTGCATTTATCGCCATTACTGTCTAACATTGCCGATATGGGCGTACGCGCATTTCGACGCAACGCTCGCTTATTACTTTTAGGTGAACCCGGTGTGGGTAAAACTGCGATTGCACAGCATATTCACCGCGCAGCGGGTTGGAGTAACCGCCCGTTTATTCATGTCAATTGTGGCAGTATTCCAGACAGTCTATTTGAATCAGAAATGTTTGGTTATGAGCGTGGTGCTTTTACCGGTGCTTTACACAACGGTAAAAAAGGCTATATCGAAAGTGCCGCAGGAGGCACTTTATTTTTGGATGAAATTGGCGAGATTCCGCTGCATGTACAAGCCAAACTGCTGAAGTTTTTAGAAGACAGTAGCATTCATCCTGTGGGCTCCCCCTTAGCCCGTACGGTACAAGTACAAGTGATTACCGCCACCAATAAAGATTTACGCGCCTTGGTGGCACGTGGGGAGTTTCGTGCTGATTTGTATTATCGACTCTCGGTACTGCCTATTGAGATTCCACCGTTACGGGCACATTTAGAAGATTTACCCGTGCTCATGGATAATCTGCTCGACAAGATTAATCAAGATCGTGAGCCCCCGCTGGCCTTATCGCCTGCCTGCCGCGATAAACTGATGCGTTATGCCTATCCTGGTAATATCCGCGAATTGGTCAATATCTTTGAGCGTTTAGCAGTACTCGCGGATGATCTTGCACAAGATCAACATTTACCTCCTGAGCTTTTAGGTCAGGTATTTCACGCAGAGGTGCTCGAGCATCAAGAAAATCAACAGCAATTGGCCGCACCACTGCTCATAGATGCGAATCTCAAAACCCACGTGCAGCATTTTGAACGTGATTTAATTTTAAAAACCATTGCACAACAAGGCAGCAAAATCAAAGCTGCACAACATTTGGGCATTGACGTTGCCACATTAACGCGCAAGCTGCAAAGAGCAGAAAACTAAAGCGCGCAGTTTTGCACGATGCTTGCAAAATTGCCGAGTCAACTTGGCAATTTTGCAGCGTTGGAACGCTTTTTTCATTAAAAATATATCAATAAAACATAGATTTAAAAATTGGCACAGTCGTTGCTCTATTCAACATAGTCATAACAAAAAGGCGTTTAAGCCCAAGAATAGAGAAGGACAACCATGCTCATTACAGGTATTAAAAGCAGACCCATTTACGACGTACTGAAGCCACTGACCGAGGGCAAGCACCATTTAGTGGCAGGCCAAGGCAGCGGCGGCGAAGCATTACTGCGCTTAATTCAAGACATGCCAAGTGATGCTTCGATTCAAGTGTTGTATTCGATCGAAAGTTTTTCTGGTCAATATTTCCAAGACCAATTGCAAGCCTTAAACATTGATTTAC
>CAVBYE010000311.1:0-2145 GCA_963599285.1 Bacteroidaceae bacterium
ATGCAGGTAACATCTTAACCTTCCAAGGTTTGATGATCATGATGTTGGCTCACGGTCTATCTTCAGCTGCATTGTTCATTATGTGTGGTCAAGTGTACGAACGTCTTCATACACGTGATTTACGTTTAATGGGTGGCTTACGTAGTCAGTTCCAATACTTACCATTCTTCTTGATGTTCTTCATCTCAGCACTTGTTGGTATTCCAGGTCTAGGTAACTTCATCGGTGAATTCTTGATCCTCATGGGTTCATTCGCTAAGTTCCCAACATTCACGATTCTTGCTGCTGTTAGCTTGGTGTTTGCAGGTCTTTATGGTCTGATCTTGATCCACAAATCTTTATTTGGTACTCCAAATGAAGAACAAAAACAGCATTACACAAGTCCGTTAAAAGATTTAAATGCACGTGAAGTGGTAATCTTGTTGATCTGTGCGTTCGGTCTATTGTGGTTAGGTCTATACCCACAAACATTCCTTGATGTATCAAACTCAAGCATGGCATGGTTAGCGAACAGCTACATTCCAGTACAAGAAGTTGTAGAAGCGACTCAACAAGTTGTGACTCAACAAAATGTGGAGATCCAATAACTCATGAACTTCACAGTCTCTTTCGCTGAGCTAATGCCATTAGCTCCTGTAATGATTGTTGCTCTGACTGCTGTCGTAGTGATGCTTCTTACAGCGATCAAACGCAATCATAATTTGATTGCAACTGTATCCGTCATTGGCTTGAACTTGGCATTAGCAAATATTCTATTGTCATTGTTCGGTGGGGCACTTGTGCCTCACAACGTGATGAACTTGTTCATCGTTGATCCATTCTCATTGCTTTATCAGTTAATCATTTTGGTTGCTGCATTGGCTTGCTGTACGCTGTCTCACGCGTATATCGATTCATATAAAGATAATCGTGAAGAACTTTATCTATTGATGTTGTGTTCGGTTGCCGGCGCAATGTTAATGGTGTCTAGCTCACACTTGGCTTCTTTCTTCATTAGCTTAGAGTTAATGTCGATTCCAGTATATGGCTTGCTTGCGTACACACATCAGCGTTCTAAATCTTTAGAAGCAGGTGTTAAATACTTGGTTCTTTCAGCAACTGCTTCTGCAATGTTGTTGATGGGTATGGCATACATCTACTCAGTACTCGGTTCATTGTCATTTGCTGGTCAAGTAGATGATATGTTCTGGGCAATCACTAAAACTCAAGATCCACAAATGATGATGGCGCTTCAAGCCTATCTTCCACAGTTGGGTGAGAAATTCACTTCTGTGTTCGGTATCTTGGGTCTAGGTATGATTGTTGCTGCAGTTGCATTTAAATTGTCTCTTGCGCCATTCCATAAATGGACACCAGACGTTTATGCAGGTGCGCCAGCGCCAATCGCGACTTTCTTAGCAACTGTTGCTAAAGTGGCAATGATTGGTTTGTTCGTACGTTACTTGTTGTCTTCAGGTGTGATTGGTATCGAATCAATCAAAACGATTTTAATCGTGATTGCCGTATTGTCTATTCTTGTAGGTAATATGCTTGCGGTTAAACAAGTGAACTTGAAACGTATCTTGGCATACTCTTCAATTGCACATTTCGGTTACTTGATTCTTGGTTTAGTGAGTGCATCATTCCTAAGCCTAACTTCTGTAAACGTGTATGTTGTGACTTATGTATTAACGACAATCGGTGCTTTTGGTACTGTTGCGTTAATGTCGAGTCCTTACAACAATGCGAATGAAGCTGAATCACTTGCTGACTACCGTGGCTTGTTCTGGCGTCGTCCAATTTTGACAGCAACATTAACAGTAATGATGTTGTCTTTAGCGGGTATTCCATTAACAGCAGGTTTCATTGGTAAGTTTGTACTTGTCATGAGCGTTGTGTCTGAAGGCCATTGGTTCTTCGCTGCGATGATCATTTTAGGTTCTGGTATTGGTTTGTACTACTACCTACGTGTAATGGTTGTTCTTTACATGACACCTCCAGAAACACCTCGTATTGATGCTGATAAGCAATGGGGTCAAAAAGTGGGTGGTATCATGGTGTTGCTTGCAGCATTAGCAGTATTAGTTGTGGGTGTTTACCCAGATCCAATCATTGCTTTGGCAAATCAAGCACAATTGATCGCTCCATTGCATATTGTTCTTCAAT
>CAVBYE010000312.1:0-2129 GCA_963599285.1 Bacteroidaceae bacterium
GCTTTTGAGTAAGTCTGTTGCAGGGCAGCCACTATAGGTTGGGGTCAGACGCACCCGAATATGTTCATCTGCATCTAACTCAATGCCGCGCACCATGCCCAAATCTAAAATCGACAGCACTGGAATTTCGGGATCGGCAACGTCGGCTAAAACCTCCCAACATTGATCGGTACAGTGTTTAATTAAATTCATGCGTCTCACTCCCTGTGACTGCGCTTTACCAGACCATATTTGGGTAGCTGCGTTGCATATATTGCAGCTCTGCCAAAATGTAGCCTAAATGCTCGGTATGTAAGCCTTGTTTAGCCCCCGTACGGTAAGCCCCTAAAGCTGGCACGGTTAAGCCGAAACGTTCAACATCATTCAGGACGGTTTCTGTCCAGACACTTTTTAAAGTGCTTAAATGTGGCAAAATACCTTGCTCAATTAAGGCGTGTTCGTCTTGCGTGGTGCTAAATAACTCTTCGGTAAAGCGCCACAGTTCATTGAGCGCCGCTTGTACTTTTTCATGGGCAAGCTCAGTTCCTAAGCTTAAGCGCTCCATCCAAGACGTTGAAAAACGCACATGATATTTGGCTTCTTTGAGTGATTTCACGGCAAAAGCTGCCACTTCAGCATGCGTGCTTGCCGTTAAGGCCTGCAATAAAATGCGGTGATAATGATCCATTAACCATTGACGTACGATGGTTTGGGCAAAATCACCATTGGGTTGTTCGGTGAGCAATAAATTACGGTAGTCACGCTCATGACGGAAATACGCCAATTGATCTTCATCACGCCCTAAACCTTCTAGCTCACCCGCCAAAGTTAAAGCATTACGCGCTTGACCCAATAAATCTAAACCAATATTGGCAAGCGCAATATCCAATTCAAGTTCAGGCGCATGCCCACACCATTCTGCTAACCGGTGCGATAAAATCAGTTGGCTATCGCCTACATGCAGTAAAAATTGTGCCAATGTTGCATTTGTCATCATCATTCTCCCTTACATATGCTCAATGCCATCTGGGATGGTGTAAAAGGTAGGATGACGATAAACTTTGTCTAGTGAAGGATCAAAAAATTCAGTTTTCTCATCAGGTTGAGATGAGGTAATCAGTTCCGACTTCACCACCCAAATGCTAATTCCCTCGTTACGACGGGTATACACGTCACGGGCATTTTGCAGTGCAATCTCATCATCTGGCGCACGTAAGCTGCCCACATGACGATGACTTAAACCTTGTTTACTACGCACGAAAACTTCGTAAAGTGACCAATTGTTTTTGTTCTGCATGATTCGATATCCTTATTCGTCAAAAATTTAAGCAACTTTTTCTGCAACATCTTGTTGCTGTTTTTGTGCATACACGGCAGCAGACTCACGTACCCAAGCACCCCCTTGCCATGCTTGTTTACGCGCCTGAATACGTTCGTGATTACATGGGCCTTTGCCTGCGAGCACTGCAAAGAATTCATCCCAATTAATTTCACCAAATTCGTATTGGCCCTTTTCTTCGTTCCATTTCAGGTCAGGATCAGGCACCGTCAATCCAAGCTGTAATACTTGTGGCACGGTGTTATCGACAAACTTTTGACGTAATTCATCATTACTAAAACGTTTCACTTTCCATGCCATGCTTTGCGCACTGTTTGGAGAATTGTCATCATTAGGGCCAAACATCATCAGCGCTGGCCACCAAAAACGATTCACCGCATCTTGCGCCATCTGTTTTTGCTCAGGGCTACCTGCTGCAAGTGCCATCATGGCTTCAAAACCTTGACGTTGATGGAAACTTTCTTCTTTACAAATGCGTACCATGGCACGTGCATAAGGGCCATAAGAGGTACGGCATAGCGCTACTTGATTGACGATCGCCGCGCCATCGACTAACCAACCAATGGCCGCCACATCTGCCCACGTTAAAGTTGGATAGTTAAAGATGGATGAATATTTCATTTTGCCGCTAATCAGCTTATCCATCATGTCATCACGGTCAGCACCTAGAGTTTCCGCCGCGCTGTAGAGATATAAACCATGCCCAGCTTCATCTTGTACTTTGGCCAGTAACACGGCTTTACGTTTTAAGCTTGGGGCACGGGTAATCCAATTACCCTCTGGCAACATGCCAATAATTTCGGAATGACCA
>CAVBYE010000313.1:0-2124 GCA_963599285.1 Bacteroidaceae bacterium
GGTGGCGCTGCCATAGGTGCAGTAGTTGCACCCCTTGTCGCGGTTTCGACATCGAATGCACAGGTTCGTCAACAACGATCACGCCAAGTGATTCGGCATAGTTTTAAAGGCTTTGCTGACATGATGGTGAAATTAGGCATTATGACCTATCAAGTTGATGGTCTGGAAAAATTGCAAAATAGTCAGCAAGAGTTGATTATTGCCAATCATCCAACTTTGATTGATGTGGTGATGTTGGTTGGGTTGATGAAACAAGCCAATTGTGTGGTGAAACAAGCTTTATGGTCGAATCCGGTGACAAAAGGACCCATTCAAAGTGCTGGATATATTTTAAATACAGGCTCTGAACAATTTATTCATGATTGTGTGGCACGCTTGCAGCAGGAGAAGGCAGCGTCATTGCTGATTTTTCCTGAAGGTACACGCACTGCACAGGGTGAGTTGTTAAATGATTTTCGACGTGGTGCTGCCAATATTGCGATTCGTGCGCAAGTGCCTATTCGTCCGATCATCATTCGATGCACACCGAGTACTCTGACCAAAAATGAAAAGTGGTATCACATACCACAGCAACGTTTTCATCTACATATTCAGGTGCTCGATGCTATTCAGGTGGCGGATATTCTAGAAGATGGAACAGTCTCCCCGAAACAGGTACGACAGTTGAATCGACATCTTCAGCAATTTTTTTACCAAGAGTTATCCAAAAATGAGCAGTCTTGCTGATGAGTTAAAACAAATGATCATTGATGTACTTGCACTTGAAGACATCACGATCGCAGATATTGATACGGATGCGGCATTATTTGGGGATGGTTTAGGCTTAGATTCTATTGATGCTTTAGAGTTGGGATTGGCACTGAAAAAGCGCTATAACATTCATTTAAATGCAGAATCGACTGAAACTAAACAACATTTCAAATCAATCCAAAGTCTAGTGGAATTGGTTGAATCGCAACAACAGGCATAAGAGGTGACTATGCTAAGCCAAGAACAAGTGCTGGAAAAACTCCGTGAATGGATGGAAGAATTATTTGAAATTGAGCCTGAAAGTATTCAGCTTGAATCAAATTTATATGCTGATTTAGATGTTGATAGTATTGATGCGATTGATTTGGTCGTAAAAATTAAAGAATTGACTGGTAAACAAGTCAAACCTGAAGATTTTAAAAATGTACGTACCATTCAAGATGTGGTTGTTGTGATTCAAAACATGTCGGTTGCATGAAGCATCTATTTAGAGGGATTGTGGTCGTGCTGATGCTGATCTATCCCTTTTTGGTCGGTTGGTGTTTATCCCATGGTCATTTGCTATGGGTGAGTTTATTACTGCTCTTGGTTGGTATATCTCGATTATTTTCCAAGGGTCAAAGCTTGATGTGGCCATTGACGGGATTTGCAATCTTATGCGGTGGTTTAAGTCTGATTTTACAAGATCAGGCTTGGTTAAAATTATATCCAGTGTTGATGAGTGTTGGTGCATTGGTTATTTTTGCCATGACTTTGATTCGACCACCTTCAATGATTGAGCGTTTTGCCCGTTTAGCAGAGCCTGATTTACCTGAATCAGGTGTGCAATGGACTAAGAAAGTCACACAAGTTTGGTGTGGGTTTTTCGCTCTTAATGCCATGGTGGCTTTAGTCACAGTACTGTGGATGCCGATGAAAATCTGGATCCTATATAATGGTTTTATCTCATATTTACTGATGGGATGTTTGTTCTTGGGTGAATTTGTGCTGAGAAAGCGCCATCAACGTCAACAACAAAAGCACACAGCATCTTGTGCTCATTACAATCATAACGAGTCGATTAAATAATGTCGCTGTGCCATTTTCAAAGCCATCTACACGCTAAAAATGTACTCTGCTTAGATACTGCGCTTAATAGCATTGATTTCAGTACTTTTTGGCAAGATGTTTGCGAGCAAGCCAATCAAATTGTACAGCTACAGGCTGAAGAGTGGGCATTGTGGGAGCAGGATAGCTATCAGTTTTTGGTGCTGTTTTTTGCTGGATTGTTGGCAAATAAGCGTATGGTATTGGCACCGAATCGGGTTAAAGATTTAGAGTTAGCATTGTTGGCGCAGGGTATTGAATTTCTGGGCCGACAGCCAATCAACAGTG
>CAVBYE010000314.1:0-2104 GCA_963599285.1 Bacteroidaceae bacterium
GTATATGGGAGTTGTTTTTGATTCTTTGGAAAATTCAGAAGTGGCAAACTCGGCAGAAGAACTGCGCGAACACATGGAGCAGCCAATTGCAAAACTCTGCGCAAAAGCTCAGGCTAGACTATAAGCGAAGGCGGCTCGTGTGAGCCGCCTTCTTATTGCCAGCGTATTTTGCTAGCTGTTAGCATGTTTTGCTGGTAGTCAGCATTCTTTGCCGGTTGTCAACATGCTTTGCCAGTAGCCAGTATGCTTTGTTGACAGTCGGTTTATCTTGCCGAACTTGGGCTCCATAAGAGCGAAAGTTCATAGCGCCTAGTGCACATAAGCCCTAGTCAACAACAGCAAAAGAGCCCGTGTGTACGTAAACCTGAATTGCAAATGCATCGGTTGCATCAAGAGCTTTGTCGTTGTTTACATCAGCCTTGAAAACACCAAGGGCAGAAAGCTTATCAAAACCACTGAACTTAGCTGTTGCAACGTCGTAGGCAATTTGAGCATCAACAATGTTAATGCGATCGTTTTCGTTCACGTCGCCTTTTGCAAGGTCCTTATAGGCAGTAGGTGTTCCCTCTACCACCGTAATGGAGTCAAGAGAAGGCGTAACGTCTTTTGCGATGGTGCAATACCAGCTGCCATCTTCAGCCAAATACATAGTTTGCTCGCCATACTTTACTACCTGAGTATTAGGCAGTGCTGCATTTGGCGTGTATTTAGCCAAGCAATAATTTCCACCAAAGGAAACAGACTCAAGCAAAGGATACTTCACGGTTACTTGTGTTGCTGCAGCAGGAACCGTAATTTTGTACTCTGCGCTTGGGTCTCCTGTAATACCAGCAACGCTGTCTTCAGTTGAAACAAGAGCAATAGATGCGCTTCCCTCTTTAACCGCTTCAAACGTTACCGTTGCAACTTTAAGACCATCTTTTGCTTCTGCTGTATTTCCATAGAATGAAACCTTGGCAGTTGAACCATCGGTAGCAAAACTACCCTGAGCATTTGCTCCTACACCTTCTGCGGGCGTAACAGCAATCACTTTTGCTACATCGCTATTCACCGTAAGGTCAAGGCAAGCGGAAGCAGGAATGGTGTCGCTTGTTAAAATAACGTCGGCCGTGAAGGTCTCTCCTGGCGCAACTTTAGTAGTAGGTACATTTGCAATGGAAGCCTCAAAGGTAGGAGCCGGTGTTGGAGTGTCAACCGTAACACTTAAACCATTCGTAATGCCCGATAACGTGCTGTAATCAGAGACTGCCGCACCATTAACTTTAACTTCTTTAATGGGGTAGCCTTCTTGCTGAGTAACAGTAATGCTCTTTGCCGTAACAGCTCCGTCGACGGTAACATTTCCTGTTGGTTCGACCTTAAGACTCTCTTTAGGCATTTTAATGCCTATTGTATTTAGATTGCAATTTTTCAAAATAACAGATGAATGTCCATCGAACGCTTCATTTTCATGTTCTATATAAACAGCAGGTGATGTTGTACTCGTACTTTCAATGTTGCAGTTATTTAATATAAGACTTGTATCAATTATATTGCTAACTTCGCCATTGCACTCTAAAGCGAAAACAGCGCCTTCGTACAAAATATTTCCTGTTGGCGTACTAACATTAACAATGTCAACGTTATTCATAGTCAGTGTTCCATTGTTAACGCTAATTGCAGCATATGTTTGATTTCCTGTGCAATCAATAGTTAGATTATTAAAAGTAGCATTTACAGGACTGCTTTCTCCGCATACATAAATTTTGAACTGACCTTTCGTAGATTTGAGTGTTGCGTTTTCATCTATACCATAAACATCAACATAGCTACCAAAGAAAATCTCTTGATCAACTGACACTGTTCCACTAATACCAATTGTTATATGGTTATCTTCTGTTCCTTCTTCATAGAACGCAAATTGATAATTATCCGCATCAATTATTTGACCATCGGTAAAGGTATAGTCATACTCATCACTTGAAAGAGCAGTTAAGGCTCCATCTTGTACAGAAAGCTGTTCCAATGTAGAGTCGCTATCATCTTCTTCATCATATGCTAATGCCTTGCTCGTATTTGCAAGTTTTAAAGTAGCTGAATTTCCACTTCTTTCAATACCATAAGT
>CAVBYE010000315.1:0-2077 GCA_963599285.1 Bacteroidaceae bacterium
AGCCAACTGAAGTACCCAATATTGTGTGGGTGAGTTTGGAAGGGATGTCGCCAATTTATGCCACTGCTGATGGTAAGTATTTGATTCAGGGTGATGTCCTGCGTTTAGGCGATAAAACCATTCATAACGTTGGTGAAAGCCTACAAGCTGTAAACAATAAGAAATTACTTTCAACCTTAAAAGTGGAAGACCTCATTGTTTACCCAGCCAAAGGTAAAACTAAACACATCGTCTATGTATTTACGGATGCAAGCTGTCCGTATTGCCACAAATTACATGAGCACATGAATGAAATTAACGCGGCAGGCATTGAAGTCCGTTATATCGCATGGCCACGTGGCGATCAATTTATGCCAGCGATGGAAAGTGTATGGTGTAGTGCTGATCGTAAAACTGCCTTTGATCAAGCCATTTCAGGTGTGCCTTTAGCCCCTGCAACTTGTAAAAATCCTGTTAAAGATCAATACAAATTGGGTCAAAATATGGGTGTGAATGGTACCCCTGCAATTTACAGTCAAGAGGGTGTTTACCTCGGTGGATACCTTACTGCAAATGAACTATCTGAACGGTTAAATAACTAATATTTATAGGTTAAATTACTGTTTTTTATACAACAATATAAAGTTCTATAGAGGCTAGAGTCTGGCTTGTTTTTTAGCTATGATCTAGCTTGAACAATATTTATATATATATTTGGAGTGTGACGTGAAACCAGTTCGTCTGGCGATACTCGGTCTTGGAACCGTAGGTGGTGGTGCCCTTAAACTATTACAAGAAAACGCTGCTGAAATTAGACGTCGCACCGGTCGTGAAATTGAAATTACCCACGTCGGTACTCGCCGTCCACGTCCAGACTTGAATCTTGCTGAAACAGTAAAACAAAGTGCAGATTTGATGGACATCGTACGTCAACCCGATGTCGATGTTGTGGTTGAAGTGATGGGTGGTATTCACCCTGCTTATGAAATCATTATGGAAGCCATGAAGCACGGCAAACATATTGTGACTGCCAATAAAGCATTATTGGCAGAACACGGTACTGCGCTGTTCAAAGCTGCTGATGAAAATAATGTTCAAATTGCTTATGAAGCTGCTGTTGCTGGCGGTATTCCAATTATTAAAGTCATCCGTGAAGGTTTAGCTGCCAATAAGATCGAATGGCTTGCCGGCATCATTAACGGTACAGGCAACTTCATTCTGTCTGAAATGCGTGAAAAAGGTCGTGCCTTTGCTGATGTACTGAAAGAAGCGCAAGAATTGGGTTATGCAGAAGCAGATCCAACTTTTGACGTTGAAGGTATTGATGCAGCACATAAGCTGACATTATTGGCATCGATTGCATTCGGTATTCCGCTTCAATTTGACAAAGTATTCACCGAAGGTATTAGCAAAATTACCGCACAAGATGTGAAATATGCTGAAGAACTCGGTTTCCGTATCAAGCATCTCGGCATTGCACGTCGTGCTGAAAACGGCATTGAATTACGTGTTCATCCGACTTTAATTCCAACTGAAGAATTATTGGCGAATGTAAACGGCGTGAAAAATGCTGTATTGGTACAAGCCAATGCCGTTGGCCCTACGCTTTACTATGGCGCAGGTGCAGGTGCAGGCCCAACAGCGTCTGCTGTGGTTGCTGATGTTGTTGATATCGTTCGTGACATCATTTATACAGAAGATGGTGCAGGTACGATCCCACAATTGGCATTTGAAGCTCTGTCTGACTTACCGATTCTCAGCCGTGAACAAATGACGACTGGACATTACATTCGCATTAACGCTGAAGATCAAACCGGTGTTCTTGCAGATGTCACCACGATTCTGAGCCGTGCAGGCATTAGTATCGATGCCATCATGCAACAACCACGCTTAAAAGATCTGATTCCTATTGTGATTTTGACGGATCCTATCGTTGAATCAAAAATGGATGATGCTTTAGCTCAAATTCAAGCTTTGCCCGCCATTCATGGCGAAATCGTGCGAATTCGTTTAGAATCGCTTGATAATTAATCGGGTTGAGGGGATCACTCCCCTAGCCAAGCTCTACATACAATTGGAACATCATCATGTCGAATCC
>CAVBYE010000316.1:0-2075 GCA_963599285.1 Bacteroidaceae bacterium
ATCCTGTACTGTGTCCACTGGCAAGGGCCTTGCCATTGGCCTGTAATGGAAACTTACCCACTTGAATGGATAAACCTGCAGCTTTGGCTTGCGCTTCGGTCAAACCTAGACTAGCCACCTGTGGTGAGGTAAAAATACACGCAGGTAGGTTTTGCTTGAGCAAATTGCGTGGTTCAAGACCCGCAATTTTTTCCACACATAGTACAGCTTCATGACTGGCCTTATGCGCCAAGCACGGCGCACCCGCCACATCCCCAATTGCATATACCCCAGCCACATTGGTTCTACACCACTGATCCACCGCAATAAATGCGCCGTTGTATGCAATCCCTAAGGCATCCAAACCTAAATTTTCAGTGTTGGGGGTTACCCCAACCGCTGAAAGAATTTTCTCAACCTGCAGAGTTTGCACACCTTGCGGTGTCATCAACTCCACTTGCACTGCGTTTTCCTGAAGTAGTACGCTTTTAACCGAGCTTTGGGTCAGCACCTGCATGCCTTGTTGCTGAAACTGCTGTTGCATGTAAGTGGCAACGTCTTTGTCTTCCGTTGGTAAAATTTGGGCTGCCATATCTAACAAGGTCACTTGACTGCCCAAACGTTGATATAAACTGGCAAATTCACTGCCAATGGCCCCTGATCCAATCACCAAGAGGGATTGTGGCACTTGATCGGGCACTAAGGCCTCTTTATAGCTCCAAATCTGTGTAGATTCAGGCAGATTTGGCAATTTGCTGGCCCGTGCACCTGTAGCCACAATGATATGAGGTGCACGTAGCTGCTGTGTATGACCATCGGCATATTGAATTTCCAACTGTTCCTTGGCGATAAATCGCGCAGTGGCTTCAAATACAGTGACCTCATGCTTTTTTAGCAAGTGAGCAATACCTTGCACCAATTGGGATGACACTTTACGGCTATGGGCCACCAAAGTGCTGAGATTAAAATTGACCTCAGAAATCTCAAAGCCAAACTGGGCTGCTGCACTTAACTGTTGTGCAAAGTCCGCCCCACTGAGCAGTGCTTTGGTTGGAATACAGCCCCAGTTCAAGCAAATTCCACCCAAATGCTGCTTTTCAATGAGAGCCGTTTTCAGGCCCAATTGGGCTGCGCGAATCGCAGCCACATACCCACCCGGACCTGCACCAATCACGATCAAATCAAATTGTGTTTGTGACATGCTGTTCTCCTACACCAACATCAATGCAGGATGTTCCACGAACTGCTTGAGCGCAGCTAAGAAACGCGCACCTAAGGCACCATCAATCACACGATGGTCACATGAGAGGGTTGCCGTCACTTGCTCTCGAATCACCAATTGCTCATGTTCGACCACAGCACGTTTTTGGGCAGCACCTAGTGCCAAAATCGCCCCTTGAGGTGGATTAATAATGGCATCAAATTGTTGTATCCCTAACATGCCTAAATTTGAGATGCTAAAGCTACCACCTTGAAACTCATCTGGTGCCAACTTTCCAGTCTTGGCCCGTGTGGCTAAATCACGCACCACTTCTGAAATTTGCGCTAAGGATTTTTGATTGGCTGCCTTTACAATTGGTGTAATGAGGCCCTGCTCAATCGCGACAGCAATAGCAATATCTGCATCTTGGAATTGTATAATTTGCTGATTTTTTTCATCGAACTGAATATTGACCTCAGGAACTTTCATTAATGCTGCTGCCGTGGCTTTAATCAGCATGTCATTGATAGATAACTTAACCTGCGGCACTGTGGCATTAATTTGTTGTCTTAAACTTTGCAGTGCTTCCACATTTAAATCTACCGTTAAACGAAAATGTGGGGCATCACGTTTAGCTGCCTGTAAGCGATTGGCAATCGCTTTACGCATAGCCGTCATGGGAATAGAGGTCGATGTAGGTGCTTGCTCAGCTAAAGGCTGTTGAGGCGTTTGATCTGCATGTTCACGATAATAGACGGCCTCAACATCTTCTTTACAAATACGTCCTCGTGAGCCTGATGCACGGCAATCATGTAGGTTAATACCCCACTGCTTGGCTAAACGCCGTGCTACAGGTGTCGCTAAGAGGTGTTGATCATCTTGGGTGGACTTCACT
>CAVBYE010000317.1:0-2038 GCA_963599285.1 Bacteroidaceae bacterium
GTCATAAAGAATGCCAACAGACGATATTCAGTAGGTCCCATATCTAAAATGGCATGGTTAAAGCTGACACGCTGACTGACAGGATCGAGTGTTAAACCATTGGCATCAATCGTTTTTTCACCACTTAAAGCATTGGCACGACGGAGCACAGCTTTAATACGAGAGACCAATTCACGGGTAGAGAAGGGCTTGGTCATATAGTCGTCAGCACCTGCATCGAGGCCTTGAACTTTATGATCTTCTTCACCACGTGCAGTCAGCATAATCACAGGAATTTCTGAAAGGCTTTCGTCACGTTTTAAACGACGGCAGAGGTCGACACCGCTGACCCCACCGGGCAACATCCAATCTAGGAGAATGAGTGCAGGGCGTTGATCGACAATCATTTGGTGTGCTTGTTTCGCATCTTCAGCTTCTAAACATTGGAAGCCAGCCATATCTAAAGATGTATGGATCATTTCACGAATTGGAAGTTCGTCATCGACGATTAAAATGTAGTCATCTTTCACAACGCAATATCCTTAGAAGAACGGTGTTCCCGTTTTATATTTATGACAGGCTTATTACAAAGATTAATTATGACAGTATCATTGCAAAAGCAGGTCTATAAACTGGTTTAGCAATGATTTGTGACAAATAATATGCTAAACAATTGAAATATATTGATTAAAAATATACAAAGATCATCTGTTTTTCAGCATTTTTATTGCAAAAACCATTTTAGATGATCAAAACACATATTTAGATACGATTTATTTTTCGCTTAAGTCTTTGAGTAGAGCAATAAATACTGTGCTACAAGCATGGACCACGTCCTCAATCGGCAGTTTAAAGCCACTCATCACCCAGCGAACAGCCACTTGGGTGACGTAACCATTAAGACCTGTGGCAATGAGAGAAATTTCTTTTTCAGTGCGTTGGGTTTTGGGCATCATCAAGGTCACAAATGCATGAATCATTCGGTCAAATTGCCCCATTGTTTCTTGAATGGTGGCATGGTTATGCAACTCTTGTACCAGCATGGCATCGATATAAATAATGCGTGCCAGTCGAGGATCATCCCGTAACATTTTAAAGAACCCTGTAAGTCCACTCTCAATCATTTTGAGTGGATCTGGAGAGCCATGCATGATCGACTGCATCAAAGTATGTTGCATTTTATCAATGAGTTGCAAGAAAATGGTTTGAAAGAGATTTTCACTTTTTTTAAAAGATTCGTAAAAATAACGTTCAGTCAGTTTGGCTTCATTACAAATGTCTTTGACGGTCACAGAAAAAAATCCGTGTGTGCCATACGCTTCTATACCTGCCTCAATTAATTTTTCACGACGTAATTGTTTACGCTCAGTTAAAGATAGACCTTTAAATTGGCGCTCTTTTACAGGTTTTGGTTCATGCTCAGTAGGTGTCATTTTTAGCGTTGAGGCATTTTCAGTCATGATTGTATAGCGTCAGAGAGTACGGGCATTTAGCTCATCTTAGCAATAAAAGCCCGATAAACCTATGCTGTTGGATTGGCATTTAAATCGAACAAATAGTCGATAAGTTACATTGACAATCAAAATTGTCAAATTTATAGTGATCCATGAAGCGCACAATTGCAATCATTTTCATGCAGACAAGTTGTGCAAAAATCAAAAGGGAAACACGATGAAGAATTTTAAAAATAAAGTGGCTGCAATCACAGGTGCGGGTTCAGGTATTGGACAACAATTGGCAGTATTGCTAGCGAAACAGGGCTGTCATTTGTCGCTGAGTGATGTCAATGAAAAAGGATTGGCTGAAACATTAGATTTGGTAAAAGACAGTGATGTTCGTGTCACCACTAAAAAAGTAGATGTGGCAAAACAAGCTGAAGTAAAAGCATGGGCAGAAGAAACTGTACGTAATCATGGCTCTGTGAACATGATTTTTAACAATGCTGGTGTAGCATTGGGTTCTACGGTTGAAGGTGCAAGCTATGAAGAGCTTGAGTGGATCGTGAATATTAATTTCTGGGGTGTAGTTTATGGCACCAAAGAATTTCTTCCTTATATTA
>CAVBYE010000318.1:0-2027 GCA_963599285.1 Bacteroidaceae bacterium
CGATTGACCAACCCATTGAATCCAAGTGAATAGCAGTGAACCCCATCTCTTTCGCTTCAGCAGCAGTCTCAGCCAACTTCCAAGTACCGTCCGGCATTTTGCCATAGGTCATGTTAGTCAAGTGATGCTGAATATACTCAGACGAGGTAAGGGTATGTTCTTCAGCAGCCATAAATCACACCTGGTTAATGTCAAATACTAAATTAGAGTTAACGAATATCGCGTGCTGCTTGATATCTCGTTAATCTTCTAAAAAACTTTTCAATTTTTGTTGTGATTATACTCATTTTGATAAGCGTGACGACCAAAAAGGAGCGACCCACGACATGGTCTGAACGAGAATAAAACCACAAAACAATGCTCCCGCTGACAACGGTTTAACATTGATTAAAATCAAAACGAATCCAACAATCACAATTGCAAACTTACCGAGCAAACCCCGATACATATTCGAAAGAACCTGTTTCGAAGCTCTTGCACCTGCAGCTCGGAACGACTGCCATGAAAAATAACAACTGGCCAGCCAGCAAACGAGCGCACCAAGTGCGGCGCTTAAAGCTGCAGTCGAGTCTTTCAAGACCCACGCTATCAAGGCTGAAACAGGTATCATACATGCTTGCAAGATGACTAAAGCTTTCGCTAATCGTCGGTCAATCAAGCGACTAGTTCGGCTCATTTTTACTCACTTAAAGCATTCATGCTTGACAAGTTTAGCTGATGATTATTTTTAATCGCAGGCATTATAGAGTTACACCCCTGAACATGCAATCATTTCCCGACCTAAGTTGGGTATTTTTAAAACTTATACTGCCGTACATATATACAATAATCGCTTGTTTTTAAATCATTTACGGTCATTTTTGAGGCAATCTTGGGTTTTTAACGCCAAATTACGCCATGCCTTTAAAAAGTTATCATGCTGTGCAAAACTCTCATCTACCGCCTCAAAACTGACATTTCCGAGCTTTTTATACTGATTTGCACTGGCTGTTGACTCTGCAAGTAGGCACATTTTGGCTTGCGGACGATGATCATTGAGGTATTTTATCTGTGCAAGTGTCGGCGCCATATGTGGGTCATCTGTTAATGCACCTGCAAACTTCAAGTTCAATGCATTTTCCATATATTGATAAGCATCATGGAAAGACCAATACGGTTGCGCAACACTGCTACGACGAAATTGTTTTGAGGTTGCAATCATGTTTTGCGCAAAGATCTGCGCATTTTTATAATAAGTAGCTTTAGATTCCGGATTTTGCTGTGAACGCAAAGCCGCAATAAAGAAACCGATGCGTACTGCATTATTTGGATCTAGCCATACATGCGTATCAATGGTGTTTTTAAGTGCGGTACCGCGTGTATTCCGTAAAGGTAAAGTATTGAGAATTCCTGCATTCAACAACGCCACTGCATACTGGTTTTTATCCAAGACATTGGCCAGCGGTGCTTCATGTGCTTGACCCAACCAAATCACCAAAGATGAATCTTGAATCATCTTGCGGTGTGCAGGCGTCAGTTGCACTTCATGGCCACTTTGATGGTCAAGCAACAACTTGGGTTCTTCCACCCCACGTGTAATTTCTTTCGCAATTAAATAAATAGGATGTGTCGAAATCACCATAGGTGCTTGAGCCCAACTGCTCACAGCAAATAAGGACAATAGACATAACGCGAGAAGACGCAACATGAGGAAAAATACCACTCTGAATTTCATGTTATAATATAACAAAAGCTGAAAAATGCCTATGCCGTTCGTAAGTTGTTATGGCTTCATGTTATGATTTACGGCTATTTTCTTTGCGATAATAACTCTTGAGGTCAGCAATGAGCGCTTGTTCACACGAACATCATGACACCCTACATGGCGTGCATGATCACCCAAATGTTGAAGTTCGTTTGGCTGAGGCTGAATCGATTTGTACCACCGCAGGTGCACGTCTGACTCCATTGCGTAAAGAGTCTTAGAACTGATTTTAAAAGCCACAGGACCTGTGGGTGCTTATGACCTTTTGGCAAAACTCAAAGGC
>CAVBYE010000319.1:0-2002 GCA_963599285.1 Bacteroidaceae bacterium
TAAATAGTCAAAGCCTAAACGTTCATATAAGCCTACGGCTTCTTTTAAGCAGGCCGTGGTTTCTAAATAGATCTGAGGAACATCATGGCTTTGGGCAAAAGCAAAGCTTTGCGCTAAAATTTGCTTGGCAAAGCCTTGGCCACGAATTTGCGGTAGAAAATACATTTTCTGAATTTCTAAAATTTCAGGTGCACCTTGCAACGGTGCAATCCCGCCACCGCCAAAAATCTCACCTGCGGCATTGCTGACCACCCAATACGCTGCCCGCGCTTGAGTATAAACTTCAGATAAGTGGTCAAGCACAGAGTCAGCAACTGCAAAACCCGATTGTGGTGCAAGGCCATATTCTTCGGAGACCTGACGGATCACTGCTGCGAGTGCAGCATCATCTTGAGATTGAATGGGACGGAGAAAATACATCATAGACTCAAAACAAAAGAGATGCAGGGCATCTCTTGGTATTAACGGAATAACAAATTAAATATATTTTGCAATCATCGCATGCACATTGGTTTTGGCTTCAATTACAGTCATAAAGGTGTAGGCACCAATAAATTTACGACTGATAAACATAAATTCTTTGGGTGGCACACTAAAGTAGCGTGAAGCCATGGATTTAGATGCCTGTTGCATGACGCGGCTATGCAACTGACTTTTTTTCCAATCATAACGATGGTCAGGGCTCATGACCCCCTCAGGAATATTGGGGTTATTCTCCAAACTGCTAAAGGCTTCAGTGGCCAATAAAAATACTTTGGCCATGTCAGGTTTAATGGCTTCAGGAATAGCATCAAAGAAGTCATAACCACGCATGGCATTGACCATCGCAATCGGATCGTGATGATAACCGGCTTGGATTAAATGACGTGCCATACCCAATAAATGTTGGTCAAATTGGCGAATCGCGCCAAAGTCGAGTAACACAATTTGATCTTGAACATCGGTCCCATTACCTAAACGCACCAAGTAGTTACCAAAGTTAGGGTCCGTTTGCATCTCACCCCATTCAAAAATTTCGCGCACTGCAATTTCAAGGGATGCCTCACCCAACAGATTACGACGCTCTTGTGGTAAAGACAGCATCACAGGACTATTAATTGGCACGCCTCGTTCAAAGGTCATACACAACACGCGATCCGTACAGTATTCATCAATAATGGTAGGAACAATATAACGGGAGTCATGTTCTAAACGCGCGGCAAAACGACGGGTGGTGTCGGCCTCGATCACATAATTAACTTCACGGTGCATCATTTCGCGCACTTCATCAAACCACTGATCAAATTCACGGGTTTGTGGAACCATGCGTGTAAGTTTTAGCATGTTTTTAAACAGATTCATGTCCGAATCAATGGCATCTGCAACACCAGGATACTGCACTTTAAGCACCAGCTCTAAGCCATCCGATTTGCGCACAGCACGATGAACTTGTGCCAATGACGCTGTGCCCAAAGGTTCACGATCAATTGTTAAATCGTCAAGTTTGGCCCCAAGTTGCTGACGCAATTGGGTTTTAATGGCAGGCCAATCGAGTGCCACGGTTTGGTTATTTAAAGTGTTAAGCGCTTGGGTAATTTCTTCAGGCAAAAAATGCTCGCCATATAGCGCCATCATTTGCCCAATTTTAACAATAGAACCTTTTAACTTGCCAATTTCTGCCACCAAGTAGTGGGCTTGTTCAGCCATCGCTTGCTTACGTTTTTTCTCTTTTTCTGCTTCGCTTGAAAACATAGAACTGGCACTTGAGGCAGCCCAGCGTGTTCCCGCAAGCAGTGAAGCTTTGGCGATCGATAAGCGTCGATCCATAGAGGAAGTCTTGAGTTGTTTAAGCTTATCGTGCTGATCTGACATGTATAAAAATCCTTGAAAAAGCAATGATTCGCAGAAAAATCTGATAATAAAGGATATTAACCCGTATCAACGTATTAAAAAAGTTCCAAATGATAGTGAAAGTGCTTTTTTGGCCAGATTGATTTTTAAATAGCCTAAGCAAACCAAGTAG